>JBELAJ010000382.1:0-8220 GCA_049508935.1 Terriglobia bacterium
GCACCGATTTCGGAAACTTCCCCATCAGCGACTCGATGAAACTGCAGGTACAGTGCTCTGTGTAGCAGCCTGGCAACACGCTGGGGCCATGCCGCTTCAAGATCTGCTTCCGTACCAGTGCGGCAGTTCGCATAATCGCCGGGTGGCCGACGAGCCCCTGGATCGGCGCTCCCAGCGTGATCACGGAAGCGACGCGATCAGGCGATTGCGCGGCGGCGGCGCGAGCCATCGTGCCACCCAGGCTGTGGCCGACAACATGGATCTTTCGCTTGGTAGACTTATAGGCCTCCTCGATGGCCGTCTGAAGGTATTGCTGGATCAACAAGTTCGGGCACTCGGCGTTCATGCGGATCCCCGAGTAGTAGGGCTGGTAACCGATCCGCCGCAGCCAAGTACGGAACTGAGTCAAATAGAAATCCGTACCCAGGAAGCAGGGAACCAACACGACGCCGGAACCATCCCCGTGAGGAATGCCGTATCCTAGAGTGACCGGCGAGATCCACAGGAACCCGAATTCAACCCCGGCTAATAGCTCGCTCCATATCGGTAACGATGCAGATTCATACTCCTGCCGCCGACGTGGGCCGTGACGTCTCATCTGCCTCCAGTTTACCCTAAGGGACGCGCCACGTGAAGGGAAACTAAGAAGCAGCCTGCTGCTTTAACTCGACATGCTCGGCCTTCCGCTTTGGCCGTGCGCGGACAGGCTTCCGCTTCTTTTCAGCGGGCGAAGCCTTCGCAGGTTTTACGATGAGGTCCATGAACGATTTCTGAGCCGTTACGAGATTCCGAACGCTCTTTTCAGTCAGGGTGCCCCATGAAGCGCGCGCCTCACTTTGGGCTGCTTCGAGACGCTCCTCGGCCACTTCGCCCCCGGACTCCATTTGCTCGATGGCCAGATTGAAGAGTTTCTTCTGGGCCTCGATGTATTTCTCGCTGCCTTCCCGCGCCAGTTCTGTCAGGACCTTGAACCTGGCTCGGGCGGGCTTGCGGCCTTCTCCGTTACCCTTCGTCGCGCTAGCCACCTCGTGGGCGGCCAAGTCGAGGAATTTCTTCTCGGTTTCGACCAAAGTCTCGATTCCTCGTCGCGCCAGTTCGACGGCACTCGCTCCGGCCCCCAGCAGTCCTTTGCCCTCGCGATATTCCTTCGCCATCGTATGCGTCTGCTCGGCAGCCGCATCGAGCAAGCGTTTCTGCATGTCGATAATGGTGACCACCCTGTGGCGGACCACATTAGCCACCGTCCCCGCGACCCGGGGAAGCGGTGCAACCTGATTCATTCCGTCCGCCACCAGTTCAGTCTCCCCGGCAGCCAGGTCCAGCAGGATCTTCCCGGCGGCAGTAATACTCTCGACGCCTTTGTCGGCGACTTTGGCGATCGCCGCGCCTGGCCGGAAGCGGGGCTTGCTCATCTGCTCCCGCACCATTCCGATTACCAGTGAATTCTGTTGGGCGGTAAGATCCAACAGAATCTTCTGGGCGGCCATGAAGCTCTCGATTCCTTGACGAGCCCAACTCACCAGTCGATCAGCCGGCGAGGGGGCAACTCGGGTTTCTTTGCTTTTTTCGGGCATGATTTTTTCTCCTTGGGCGACGTTCATACTGCGCCGCAGCTACTGCGATGCAGTATAAATTTAATACGAGTTCTTCCCCCTGTCAAGCGGAAAATTCTACGGGATTTCAATGGGAATTGGGACCTCGGCCGTACTGACCAGGCCAGTGCTGCTAATCCCTCACCCGATTCGCGACGGCTGGACACGACGGCGTCGCGATTAGACTTGACTTCGCTCCCCGCCCATGTCACGCTGCATTGCAGTATGAAAAGCACATCCAGCACGCGAAAATCCCCGAGCGATCACGGCAAGCCCAAACTCGTGATCAAGAAATACAGCGACCGGCGGCTTTACGATTCCGACGCCAGCCGCTACGTGAAGCTTGACGATGTCGCGCGCATGGTCCGGGATGGAATCGAACTCAAGGTGGTGGACGCCCGCTCGGGCAAAGACCTGACCTACCTCATCCTCACCCAGATCATCCTGGAGGATGCGCGCGTGCGCGAGACGCCTCTGCCCCTTCAGCTCCTAACGCAACTCGTCAGGGCTTCCGACAGGGCCACTCACGATTTCTTGTCCTGGTACCTGAACAATACGCTCGACCTGTACCAAAAAGCACAAGACGCCGTTCGCTCGCGACTGCCCGAAGCGAAGGCCGCGGTGGCGCGCCCCATCGACTTCGTGCGGAACTTGCTGGCGGAACGTCCTGCCCCGCCGCCGCCGCCCGTCGCCGACATTACGGAAGTTGAACAACTCCGTCGCCGGGTGGAGGAACTGGAAATGCGGCTGGCCCGGCGGGGAAAGAAGAATTCAAAAGGCAATGCGCAAGCGAAACGCAAATTGCAAAGCGCCGAACCATAAGTCCCCTAACAGAGCTTCCCGGATTCATCTCAAGTTGTTGTAGCGCCGACCTTCAGAGCCTGCCCTGAGCGGAGCGAAGGGTCGGCAAGTGCTGACCTAAAGGCCAGCGCTACGCGCCAAGACTATCTGCTGGAAACTCGCGCGCCGACGCGGGCAGGGGAGGGTCAGCTTCGAGGAAGTGAACGGTCTCCATCACGAGCCGGCCACAACATTCGGCCGGAATCATATGGCCGCAGCCATCAAATATGGCGAGCCGTGACTGCGGCATCTGACAGTGCATCTCCTCACCGCAACTGACAGGGATTAACGCGTCCTGTTTCCCCCAGACAATCAGGGACGGTATCCGAATGGCAGGTAATTTGCCATCCAGGAGATCGCTCCCCGCCATCATGGAGTTCAGGGCACGCTCGACGACCCACCTCGTGGGGCGCACCTGGCGCACGAGGTCGCGCGCTACGAATCGAGGTATGCGAGCAGCTTGAGGCGTGAGCAACCTCAGGAGTTGTTGCGCCTGGTCTACCGTCGCCGGCTGGAAGAGCGAGGGATCAAAAGGAGGCTTGAAGGTAAGCCCGGCGCTATCGACTAGGAAAACGCGGCGTACGCGTTCCGGATAGCCCAGGATGAACTTCAGCGCCACCCACCCTCCCATCGACCACCCTCCAAGATCGGCGTGCCCCAGGTTCTGGCTGTCGAAGAACTGCTTCAGGGCCTCCGCTTGAAACGCAATCGAATAGTCGACATCCGGGCGATCGGATCGACCGAAGCCAGGCAGGTCGATGGCATAAACCTGATAGCCGCGCCGCGCGAGGGCAATCATCACTTCGGCCCAACTCTCCGCCATCGCGCCCAGACCATGCACCAGTACTATGGGTTTGCCTTGGCCGCCGACATAGTAATGAACGCGGCAGGAGTCGAGTCGAACGTATTGGCTGCGGAAGCCGGCCCAGCGGAGCCAGGCTCGTATAGATTCGTCAATCAGCCACCACGGGCGCCAATAGAAAACTCCGCCCGCACAAACCGCCAGGACCGAAGCTGTTGCGAGGGCACACCCAAACCAGCGGCGACGTTTCGCGGGCCTGTGGCCGTCAGGGGAAGCAGGAGCCTCGCTGCCGCACTCCAGGCTGCTTCGCGCGTTTTCATGCACGGTACTGCGCAGAAGGATCATGGAATCTGAACTCGGAATGACAACCTGGAGCGATGGCCCCGACATAGTAGGAGGTGAGACATCTACACCGCGGCGGGCCAGGGATTCGTGCTACTTCGACGTTGCCGCCGAAGGCTGCGTGGCGTCGCGTAGATCGCGATCGAAAAATCCGGATTCCCACACTACTGGGCTATTGGGTCTTTTCCAATCTTCAACCGAAGCCAGATATCGGCGTTCGAGGACGGCCCTTTTGATCTTGAGGGTCGGAGTGAGGATTTCGTTTCCGATTGTCCAAGGCCCGTCGACAATGGCGATGAAGCTCAGTCGCTCGTGCGGATCAACCTGGGCATTGACCTCGTTCATTCGCTCCAGCAAGGATTGCTCGAGGGCTTCTCGCGACTCCGGATCGGCGCACCCTTTCCTCGCGTCCGGGGATAGAACGACGACGGCAAAGGGGCTCGGCAGGTCCACGCCCATGACGCAGCAAGCCTCGAGCGCGGGATGCGCCATCAACTCGGTCTCTATCGGCGCCGGGGCGACATACTTACCTTTGCTGGTCTTAAACTGCTCCTTAAGACGCCCGATGATCTTAACCTGGCCGTCCGAATCGAGCTCCACAACATCGCCGGTCCTAAAGAAACCATCCACCGTAAATGCGTCCCGCGTAGCTTGCGCATCCTTGTAATAGCCCAGCATGTTCATGGGGCTCTTGATCAGTAATTCGCCGTCCTCGCTCAACTTCACCTGCACGCCGTCGATGGCGCTTCCGACGTACCCTGGCCGGATGCGGTCCACGGCAGGAGGAAGGTGCGTGATCGCTGTCTCCGTCATGCCGTAGCCCTCGAACAGTTCCAGTCCAAGATTCCGGTACCAAAGCAAGATTTCGAGGGGAAGCGCCGCGCCTCCGCTAGCTGCGTAACGAGCTGCATCGAGTCCGAGATTGCGCACGATCCGTTTCTTGATGGCGCGATTGAGGATGGGTATACGCAGCAGGCGATCCAATCGACGCTTGGGGATTTTTGCGAAAACTCCCTGCTGAAATTTTAAGAGGAGCCGTGGCACGGATGGGAAGATGGTAGGACTGGCGCGCTTCAGGTCCGTGAGAAAGGTTTCAATTCCCTCGGTGAAGTAGATGTGGAAGGCGAGATACAAGCCAAACGCCTCGCAGGCGCAACGTTCGATGATGTGAGCAAGCGGCAAATAAGAAAGAAGGCGATCTTCGTCTGTCAGGTCGAGCAGATCAGAAGCAGTCTTGGCAAAGTAACTGAAAGTGGCGAAGCGGTGCATCACGCCCTTCGGCGTGCCGGTCGTCCCGGACGTATAGATGATGGTAGCGAGGTCGTCGGCAGCGCGCGAAGGGTTGTCGGAAAGGGGTGAGGTGTCCGATATCACCGTATCCCAGAGGGGGTGGCCGGCGGATTGAGCCGTCGGGAAAACGATGCACTGAACGCCGGGTGGGAGGCCACAATTTGCCATCTCCTTTTCGTCCGTGGAACCTAAAAAGCAGCCCTTCGCCCCGCTGTGCTCCAGAATGTACCGTACGTTCCGGCAATTAAGCGACGGGTAGATCGGCACGCTGACATGCCCGGCCATCCAAATGGCCAGGTCCGCCATGATCCACCAGGCACAGTTTCGAGAGAGGATCGCGACGCGAGACCCCGGCTCCCAATCCTGGGCTTTGAGATACGCGGCCATGCGGCGGACTTCGGCCCCTACCTGTGTCCAAGACCAGTCGCGCACCTTCCCGCCTCCAACCGGTTGGGTGAGAAAAATGCGCTCTGCCCGCTCCCGCTCCCAGCGATAAAGTCGGGAGAGTGGCAGATCATCTTGTGTAACGGTGTGCATGGTGCCGCCGGGTTTGCGCGCCCTCAAACCCGCGCCAACAGCGCGCCCAAAGAAGTCTATCGCAGTGACGTTTCTTAGTTTACCCTACGGTAAGATATTCAGCTTGATTCCGTATCTTACCTTCAGGTAAGATATCACCTTGCAGTTGAAGTGTCAACCGGGGGCTTATTGTTTCTACCGATGCTGAAAGAGACCGTGGTTGACAGACCGCATGGGAAGGCGTTTGCCAGCCGCCGGCGCGACCCTGTAACCAAACGCGAGGCGGTATTGAAAACTGCCGCCGAATTGTTTCTAGAAAAGAGCTACGGACGCACCTCTCTGAACGCCGTTGCCAAGCGCCTGAACATTACCAAGCCGGCAATTTATCACTACTTCCACAATAAAGAAGACATTCTGCTTGGGTGCTATGGTTGGGGCACCAAGCTGATCGAAGAGAGTATTTCGGAGATCGCAGAATACGACGGAACAGGTTTGGAAAAGGTGGAAGCGTTCATCTACTCTTACGCCAACGTGATGACGGTAAATTTCGGCCGGTGCGTCATGCGGCTGGATGAGGGTGATTTGTCGCCTGAGGCGCGCGCCGGGGTGCGCGCCCACAAGAAGAAAATCGACCGTCGCCTGAGATCATTCATCCAGGAGGGGATCAAGGACCATTCGATCGCGCCCTGTGATGCTAAGATCGCCGCCTTCTCGATAGCGGGGGCGTTGAACTGGATTGGCATGTGGTACGAGCCCGAAGGTGCCTTGTCCGCGGAAGAAATCTCCTCACAATTTGCGCGCACCTTAACCCGGGGATTGGCGGCGAGCTAACGGCTTTGATCAACGGTCACGCTCACGCGAGACCGTGATCACGAATTGCAACCAGGAGGAATAGCCATGATTGCTACGGAATCAATGAGACCAACAGTTTCGGTGAAACGGGCCAAGGGTGGCAGTTTTCTCATCGGTGAGAGTCAGCCAGAGGATATTTTCACGCCGGAGGATCTCTCCGAAGAGCAGCGACAGGTCGCGAAAACAGCGAACGAGTTTGTAACGTACGAGGTCATGCCGGCGATCAGTGAAATCGAGGCAAAGAACTTCGCTGTTACCAAGGGACTTCTCCGCAAAGCGGGCGAACTGGGGTTGTTGAGCGTCGATATCCCCGAGGCATACGGTGGAATGGGGATGGACAAAGTCACGTCCGCCGTGGTCGCGGAGGCGATCAGCAAGCTGGCAAGCTTTTCGGTGGCTTTCGGCGCCCATGTGGGCATCGGCACCCTGCCCATAGTGTGGTACGGCACGGAGGCGCAGAAGCAAAAATACCTCCCGAAACTGGCGACCGGCGAGTGGATTGCCGCGTACGCGCTCTCGGAAGCCACCTCGGGTTCGGATGCCCTCAATTGCCGCACCCGCGCCGTGCTTTCGGATGATGGCACGCACTACCTGCTCAACGGCGAAAAGATGTGGATTACCAACAGCGGATTCGCCGACCTCTTCATTGTTTTCGCCAAGAGCGACGGGGACAAGCTTTCGGCCTTCCTCCTCGAACGTAATACGCCGGGCTTCTCCGTCGGCGCGGAGGAGCACAAGCTTGGCATTCATGGGTCATCCACGTGCCCGCTGATTCTCGCCGACTGCCGTGTTCCGGTGGAAAACCTTTTGGGCGAGGCAGGCAAAGGCCACCACATCGCTTTTAACGTCTTGAACATGGGCCGCTTCAAGCTGGGGGCGGCATGTACCGGAGGAGCACGCCAGGTCCTGCAAGACGCGATTCAATACGCCAAACAGCGCAAAGCTTTCGGCAAATCCATCGCTGAGTTCGGTCTGATCCAGGAAAAGCTTGCTGAGTGCGCGGCGGGTGTCTATGCCGGGGAGTCGATGGTGTATCGCACCATCGGAATGATCGACGCCGCCTTGGCCGGCTTGGCCGAGAGCGACGGGGATGCGAGCGAGATCGAAAAGCGCATCGAGGAGTATGCCGTCGAGTGCTCCATCGTGAAGGTCTGGGTAACCGAAATGCTGCAGATGGTGGCAAACCACGACGTCCAGATCCACGGTGGATACGGCTACGTGCGGGAATATCCTGCTGAGCGAGCTTACCGCGACGCGCGCATCAACCCGATCTTTGAGGGAACCAATGAGATCAACCGGCTGATTATCACCGGATGGCTCATGAAGCGGGCCATGAAAGGCGAGTTGCCTCTGCTCGCGGCTATCAAGAAGCTGATGGACGAGGTTATCTCTCCCTCTCTCACCGCCGAGGAGCATGAAGGACCCCTGGCGGGCGAACATAAGATGCTGGCGCAGGCCAAGAAGCTCGGCCTGTTTGCGGCCGGGGCGGCATCGCAGAAATATATGCAGAGCCTTGCTGATCAGCAGGAGGTGATGGCCGCAATTGCGAACTGCGTCATCGAGGTCTACGCGATGGAGTCCTGCATTTTGAGGGCAGAAAAGCTCGTCGCAGCCAGGGGGGAGGCCGCGGCGAGCGCTGGCATCGCCATGGCGGGGTTCTATGCAGCCAAAGCCATGCAGGCGGTCGAAGCCTCGGCGCGGAAGGTCATCGCGGCCGTAGCCGAAGGAGATATGTTGAGAACTCAGATGGCGATTGTGCGCAGACTGGCAAAACATGACCCCACTAACACGATCGCCCTGGGCCGCCAGATCGCACAGCATGTGCTCGCGGCGGAGCGCTACAGCATCTGACTAGAGTTGCTTAGCAAGCGCCTCCGCCTTGCGGATGGCTTTCATGCGCAATTCCCAGGAGTGGATGGCCTTCGCGGCGCCCTCGCGGGCCATGCTGGCGCTCAATTGGCGCTCGGCCTGCGCGAAGGTTTCCTC
>JBELAJ010000383.1:0-8218 GCA_049508935.1 Terriglobia bacterium
ACCAAAACCAAAGCGGAAATCGCGGTCGAGACCGTCTTCGAATCCATGAAGAAGGCCCTCGCCGGAAGCGACCGCATCGAACTGCGCGGCTTTGGTGTCTTCAACGTGAGGCCCCGCAAGACCGGAATCGGCCGTAACCCAAGGACGGGCGCGGAAGTGAGCATTCCGCCCGGGAAGGCCGTGCGCTTCAAACCCGGCAAGGAACTGCAAACGCTTCCCTAGACTATTTACAGACTCAGACAAGCAGGCGAAAATAGACTTTTCGCATCCTGTGCCATGGGTGATGAATTCTATATCCGGCCTGGCCCTGGGGAGCCTCTTCCGCTCCTGTTTGCGCCACCCATCGAACCGCCGCAGCGGCGCTTCCGGAGCCTTCGCCGACGATGGCTTAATTCGCTGCCTTTTCATGCTCTGCTGTTCTTGCTGACGTGCGTAACTACCCTCATCGTAGGCACCCACATCGCGCAGAACTACGAGCACAACTTTCCGGCTTTCGACTGGGACATCTCGCGAGCATTCTTTGCGGGCCTTTTCCACAACCCCGCGACGCTGGCGCAGGGGATACCCTTTTCATTTACGCTGCTCAGCATCCTGCTGGCGCACGAATTAGGACACTATTTCACCTGCCGGTACTACGGCATCGTGGCAAGTTATCCTTACTTCATCCCCGCTCCGACCTTGATCGGAACCATGGGCGCGTTTATTCGGATCAACACACCGATCACTACCCGCAAAGCGCTCTTCGACGTGGGAATTTCCGGGCCGCTGGCGGGATTCATGGTGGCGATTCCAGCCCTGATCGCGGCCACACTGAATTGCCAACCCGTAATACCGAGAAGTCTACCGGACACTATTATGTTGGGGAATCCGCTTGCAATTACATTCCTGGCAAAAGCTCTGCGCCCCGGCTTACACCCCATGAGCATTTCGTTGCAGCCGGTAGGCTGCGCAGCCTGGGTCGGACTGTTTGCCACCGCGCTCAATTTGCTGCCCGTGGGTCAACTTGACGGCGGCCACATCCTCTATGCCGTTCTGGGCGATAGGCATCGTATGATTTCGAGAGGCCTGTTTCTGGCCTTGGTCCCGCTGGGAGTCTTCTGCTGGGCCGGCTGGATGGTCTGGGCTGTCGTCCTGCTGGTGGTCGGGCTTCGCCACCCTGTGGTCATGATTCCTTCCGAACCGCTGGGCAAAGGGAGAAGGATCCTTGCCTTAGTGGCGACACTGATATTCCTTCTCACCTTTGTCCCCACCCCGTTTGCCGTGCGGTAATACCGAAAAACGAAATTCGAAAAGCCGAAATTCGAAAATCGAAACTCGAAATTCGCCCGCAAAAAAAGCCAACCAGTCGGACAAACCGAAAGGGCTGAACTAGCCATTGAGTAGCACAATCTCGATTTGGGCTTTCCGAGTTTCGAGTTTCGAATTTCGAGTTTCGGCACTTACATGATGTTCACGGGGTCGACGTCGATCATCACCTCGCGAGGTTGTATTGCCGACTGCGCGGCATGGTGGACGAGCTGTTTCAACAGCGCATGCAGATTGGCGCGCGAGTTGGATTTCAGCAGGAACTGGATTCGATAGCGCCGCTCCACTTTGGCCAGGGGAGCGGGGCCGGGGCCGAGAACCTTGATGCCCGGGAACTGTGCTTCGACATTAGTGAAGAAGTCGCCAATCTCCTTCGCCACCTGCGCAGCCCGTTCCAGCTTTTCGTGTTGGGCGACGATGTTGGCAAGCGCGGTGATGGGCGGATAATGCATCATGAGCCGGAAGCCCATTTCCTTGCTGAAGAAGCCGCTGTAGTTCTGGTCCGCCGCCAGGCGGATGGCGTAGTGCTCAGGATAGAACGTTTGCACCAGCACGCGCCCGGGGGCATCGCCTCTGCCGGCGCGGCCTGCCACCTGCGTTACAAGTTGAAAAGTGCGCTCGGCGGCGCGGAAGTCCGGCAGCCCGAGGCCGATGTCCGCGGAGACCACGCCCACCAGCGTGACGCCAGGGAAATCGTGTCCTTTAGCGATCAATTGCGTACCGACGAGAATGTCGATTTTGCCCCGCCTGAAATCCTCGAGTACGCGCAGAAACTCGCTGCGGCGGCGCGCCACATCGCGGTCCAGGCGAGCCACACGCGCGCCGGGGAAAAGTTCGGCGAATTTGTGCTCGATCTTCTCGGTTCCCTCGCCGACGTATTGGAGGAATTCGCTTCCGCAGGCCGGACAAAGCGAGGGAACGGCGGTCGAGTACCCGCAATAGTGGCAGCTCAGGCGGTGCTCGCGGCGATGGTAAGTGAGTGAGACAGAACAATTCACACAGCGCTGCGTCTGGCCGCAGCTCCGGCATAATAGAAACCACGAGTAGCCGCGCCGGTTAAGCAGGAGCATGGTCTGCGCCGAACCTCGAAGCTGCGCCTCGATCTCCTCTTTCAGCCTGCGGGAAAGCGGCATCTGCGTGTGTGTCTCGCGGAACTCCTGCCGCATGTCCACCACCTCGACCGCAGCCAGTTTCCTGCCGGCGATGCGTTCTTCCAGCTTCGCCAAGTGGTATTTGCCCTCGCGCGCATTCCAGTAGGATTCGAGCGAAGGTGTCGCAGAACCGAGCAGGGCCAGCGCACCCGCGTACTGTGCGCGCACGACTGCCACATCCCGGCCGTGGTATCGAGGCGTCTCATCCTGCTTGTAGCTCGAATCGTGCTCCTCATCCACAATCACTGCGCCCAGATTGGCGAGAGGCGCGAAAACGGCGGAACGCGTTCCCAATACGACTTTGGCTTGGCCACGGCGCACGCGCCACCAAGCGTCGTCTCGTTCCCTTTCCGTGAGTCCGCTGTGCAAAAGCGCGACCTCCTCTCCGAATCGCGAATAGAACAGCGATTGCATGGCGGGAGTCAGCGCAATCTCCGGCACCAGCATGAGGGCGGAACGGTCTCGCTCCAGGCAACGGGCTATCAGGTGAAGATAGATTTCTGTTTTCCCGCTTCCGGTAACGCCGTGCAGCAGCACGACGCCGAATCGGCCGGAATCGAGCCGGAGGAAGAGATCGACGAGGACGGCGGATTGCGCGGGCGTCAGTTGCGGTGGAGTCGTCATGTCGCCCGTGACTTGCCCAGGTGGTGCGGGCGTCTCGTCCGCCGTCGCGGGAGCGTCTCGCTCCCGCAACGTAGAATTCGCGCCGCGCCAGCCGGCCTCGCTGAGTTCAATTAACCCCGCTTGCCCGAGCTTGCGCAAGTTGGCAAGCTGCGCGCGAGCGGCTTCGAGCAGGGGTCGATGATCTTCGGCAGGGCCCTGCTGTTCGAGCGCCTCGATAATTCTCTTGGCGACAGGGGAAAGCCGAGGCGGGTGCTCCGGCAAAGGCCCCGCCAGCCGCACCGCAAACACTTGTCGGCGGCTGCGCTCCTTCTTCACTTCCTCGACGGTCACCCATTTCTGCTTGAGCGAGCGTGGATAGGCGTCGGGGAACTTCTTCTGGAGAATCTCGAGAGAAGCGCCCGGACGCCGGTTGAGGTATGCCAACAGAGCTGCCTCCTGGCTCTTGTTGCTCTCCTCGGGGACGCCGGCCGCGAGCTCCTGCAGCCTTCGCCGCCCTTCCTCCGTCAGATGGGCCTGCCGCGCGCGCCGAGTTTCTTGCCGGAGCGGCAGCATGGCGCGGAAGACTTCCCCCGGCGGCGCCAGGTAATAATCTGAAATCCAAAGCCCCAGCTTCACGAGTTCCGCCGAAAGGACCGGTTCAGGATCGAGCGCCCGCAGCGCCTCGCGCACCTCGATGCCAGGCCCCAGTTTGCTGGTTGGACCCAGCACGATGCCCGTCGCCTTGCGGGTGGCCAAAGGCACCAGCACACGCTGGCCTGTCGAAACCGGCCAGGAAGTCGGGAAACGGTAGGTCAGCGGATGACGGATAGCCGCCATCACGGCGACGTCATAGAGCGAATCTTTTTTTCTTTCTCGATCCATGGAGTCGAGAGTCGAAAGTCAAGAGTCAAAAGTCTGAAGTTGATAGTCTAGAGTGGAAGCGCCTGCGTATGCAAACCGGCGGTGCAGCGCGCGCAAGCAGGCTGTGGTACTGAGCGGTCATGGGCCTGAGGCGCATCCAAAGGGACGAAAATCGGATGGGTTGTCACCCCCGCGAAAGCGGGGGTCCATTGTTGCTCCCGAACACAATGGATTCCCGCTTTCGCGGGAATGACGTGACATTTGGAAGGGCATGGCGATGGACTTCTTCAGTAGACTTTCGGACTCTTGACTCTCGACTCTTGACTTTCGACTTAACTGAGGCTGCGGGCGTGCTGGGCCATCAGGTTAGCGTAAAGATTGCCGAGGCGGTCCAGCATCTTGATGGCCGGAGTGAAGTTCCTGCGGTTGATGTGCTCGATGTTGAGGCCCAGCAGCGGTGGGTCAGGCGGCAGGTTATCGAAAACATCCATCAGGATGCGCTGCGCGAGGTCGAGCGACCTCTCGAGGCAGGTCGCGGCAGGGGCCGTGGCTCCGTCTTCCGAGCCGAGCAGAAACCGGTCCAGGTTTTGCGGAATGTCTGCGCCGAGCCAGCGCAGGAACTGCAAATCACGGCGATGGCTGACCGGAGCGAAGCTAAGGATGAGGCGCACCTGTAAGCCGTTAAGCCGCTGCACCAGCCACACCACGTCATTCGAGTCAAAGAGAACCTGCGAGGTGAAGAAGTCGAGACCGGCTTTGTTCTTGGCGCGAATCCGCTCGGATTCGTTCCTGCGGCTGGGAATCGTAATGCCTCCCAGCGTCACTGGCAGGCGCTCTTTCCGCACGAGTTTTGCGGCCTCCGTAACGTTGGGACCTGGGTAGCGGACCTTGGCGGATTCGCCGCCCACCAGAATTATTTGACGAAGATTGCGTTCCAGGCACGTCTCGCGGAACCACATTTCCGGCTTAGGATCTTGGACGACCACGCGGTTGAGAACCACTTCAGCGCCCACTTCTCGCTGTATGCGCCCGCCGAGTAGCCGCGGCTCGACGCGCGCCACAAACTTGCTGGTCCGCTCCGTCCCTCGAGCTTCGTCGAGAATCTCCGGAACGTTGATCCCGTCTACAAAGGGTACGACCCGTTTGAGTTCGGTAAGAGAGTCGTCGATGGCTTCAGGCTGATCCGCCGCTGGCGGCACCACTTCAAAGAGCGTCACCGGTATGAAAGGGTTCAGGATTTTGTCTTGTAGCGTCATTTGTTGATAGCCGCGCTGTAGGCCCTTGACTAACTTTCAATTTAGCCCAAACATTCGGGACAAGCAACCACAGCATCTCACTTGAATTCTATTTTGACCGCCTTAATTTACGATCCCTGCGCCTCAGGACCTTTACAAAAGCGTCCTCTTGCCGGCGGTGCGGGTTGCCGTACTCCGTAATCTCCCTACGATCATTAGAGAGCACCAACCGCAAAGCTCCGCCGTCGCGGCAGCGGTACCAGTAGAAACCGTTCGCGATATCCGAGAGTGACAGCACTTCAACGTAGCCTGAAAACTCCTCCGCTCCTATTTGCGGTCCGCTAGTGTGCTCCGCGACCACCCTTAGCACCGGCGTCAGAACGATCAGGTTCCTCCACCACCGATGCTCTATAATAACCGTAACGGAATTACGGGCCCCCGTTTGCTCAAACATGTCATACTCGCCCTTGAACGGTCGCGCCCTGAGGTAGCGAACAGATGCTGCGATTAACAGCGCAAATGCTGCCCAAATTGCACCCGCGGTCAGGCTAGCAAAGATGGCATCACACATGGCATCAGTTGTCCCCCTATCCACAGTCTTGCCTCGAAAAGATGGCTTTCTCTGCGGCGCAATGCTCGGAGGCACGCCGCGCGGGTCGCTTCGCCCAGGTGAGCGGCCTAGGCTGCGCCGAGGGTGGCGCATACATTGTTCCTATGTATGCGCTCCAATCGACGGCCAGGATGTAGCGCGTACATAGCTACGGCTCAACAAACGGCGGCAGGCGGCGCGGGTGGCGATAGACGTCGCGGAGGTGATTCACGTCGGCGGTCGCCCTTTCCCAACGCTGCAATTCTTCGTCATACCGGACCGAGATATTGTCGAGGAAATAAGGCAGGTTATCCGCAAGCCAGAGTTTCCGGTAGTGAGCTCGCAGCATAGTCGTCTGGTCGCGCATGTCCTGGAGCAGGCCGTTGACGCTGTCGATCCGTCCAAGTACCTCGCCGACCACTTCGGGCTTCGTAGCATTGGTTTGCGCCTGCGAATAGAGGTCGGAGATGTACTTTGTATAGATAGCCTTCTGCCCCAGGAAATCGAAGCGGCGAGCGGAGAATTCTACGTAGTCCAGCAGGTCCTTGTTCCGGCGCGCCAGGTGCGAATTAGTGATGAGATCGGCGATCACATCTTCAGCCAAGAGGCGGATCTGGTGCGCGGCCGGCTCCATTTCGGCGTAGACCTTCTGCCCATCCGGACTGAGCGCGTCGACCCAGGTCAGCCAGTCCTCCCCGTCGGAATGCACCGCACCCCGCAGGAGAGTGTGAATCTGCGTAAGGTTTTTGATCTCCGTGGCGAAGTGGTGGTCCGGAGCGCGATAAAACGACCAGTCCCAACTGTCGGAGAACTGATCGTCATCAACGGTTTTCTGCCAGGACTGAGCGGCGCCGTAGACCAGGCCATACCAGGTGTAGTTCACCATGCCTTCGCCGTCATCCATCCAGGTGGTATTGAAAACCCCGGTAGCGCCCTGTTCTTTTCCGTCCGTCACGAATTGGCGGATGTTGGGCAGCGCTTCCGCGTAGTTCGGGAAAATGCGGCTCCAGTTGCTCACGCCCGGCGCCACCCAGGTCTCGAGGCCCACGTCGCGGAAGGGCTTGATTTCGTTCACGTAGGACTTCCGCGCTTCATAGTCCCAGGGAATCGCGATCATGTCGTGGGGTAAGTCCTTCAGGTGCTCAGGGTGCTGGACGCCCATATCGCCCCAGAAAAGGACCTTGCGATGGTACGGGCTCAAGGTCTCGTCGATTTTCCGCAGGTAATCGATATAGACCTTGCCGTAGCCGTCTCTGTCAACGTCCGCCTTGGTGCGGCCCTTGCCCAACTCGTAGGTTTCATCGGCGCCGATATGGAAGAACGGCCCCGGAAAAACGGAAGCGAGGTCCGAGAACATCTTGCCAATGAGAGTAAATGAGCCGGGGACGTCGGGTGAAAGCACCTCCCCGTAAGGAACTTCCGCCATGTCCTGGTACTGCTCCATCTGAAGCGCCAGATGGAGGTGGCCGAACGACTCCTGCTCAGGAACTATCACCATGTGATATTGTTTGGCGAAGTTGACGAGTTCCGTCGCTTCCTCCGGAGTCACGGCGCCGCCCGGCGCCGCGAAAAGCGGCAGGCTGGGGTAAGCAAATGTGTTCTCCATGTAGAGCGAGAACAGATTGATTTTGTATTCGGCGAGCAGCGTGATTTCCCTTTTGAAGGAAGCCGGCGTAGGGATGGCGCCGCGGCTGATGTCGATGCTTACACCGCGCCAGCGCATGGCGGGCCAATCCGCGATGCGCACCACGGGAATCTCCGCGCTGCCCCCCGGGGTTCGCGCGAGCAGTTGGCGAAGCGTCTGGACGCCGTAAAAGACGCCCGCTGCGGTCTTGCTCACCACCGACGCTTCGCGCGACGTCACCACCAGGATATAACCTTCTTCGTCGGCCTGGGGCGGCAGGCTCAGCCCTGATTGTTGCAGAATGTTCTTGCCGGCTGCGCTTTCGCTGCGCGCCAGCAGAATTCGCGGCGACCCTCCGCCCTTGCCCCCCACGCTGGCGGCCACGCCTCCCAGCGAATTCAGATCCTGCACGAGGAGCGATGCGGCAAACCGGTCATCCTCATCGTTGCTTGGCGCCTCGATGTTGATGCGCGCCCCTACACGGAGTGTTCCCTCGCCCACTTCAACCTGGTTCGGGTAAGGGATGATCGGCAGGCCCGCTGCAAAAAGCGAAGCTGCGAAAAACGCTAGAGCAAATAGAGCCAACATTAGCCTTGGCAGTTGTCTACTCAAAGTAAATCCTCCTCCTGGAATCGACTGGGCGTGCCTTCAAGAGGCATTCCCCTATTGGGGACCCGGAAATTTGAGAGTGTACACCCTCGCGCCGCCTTTTGACAGCCAGGGAGCGAGAATGTCAAGGCAAAGTAGAAATGTCCTAATCCCAGCAAAGTAGAAATGTCCTGTTCTTAGCAAAGTAGAAAGTTCCGTTTTTCGTTCTTTGGCGGCTAACCGGAGGAGCCCGTAGGGCGAC
>JBELAJ010000384.1:0-8214 GCA_049508935.1 Terriglobia bacterium
CGTAGCTTGATCTGTTTGCCTGCTGGAGCCTGCCGAGCGCCCGCGCCCCGGCCGGCACCACAATCTCGCCATCCCGCTCGTAGTTGTACTCGATGACTGCGACCACCGGGGCTGCGACTCCGGAACTGACAGGCGCCTCAAGGCGTGCCACAAGGTGTGTCCCAGTGGGCAGCGCGTCCGTAATTGAGCTTTCCCGTTCAATAGCCGGCTGTCCTCCGACTTTGCGGGATAGGCCTCCTTCCTCCGCCATCACGAAAACCAATGAGCGCTTGTCAACAACATTGTTCTGTGGGGTTGCTGCCACGGCAGACGGTGTGGGAGCAGGGACGTAGCCTTGCGCGGCGTACTGCCGCTGAAGTGCTGGGTCGGAAAAATCAATTTCGCTCAGAGCATGGGGAGCTTTCGCTGCACTCGGCGCAATGCTTCGGGGTTGCGCAGACCTGCCAGTACGCCCGATATCGGCTGCCGTTAGCTGGTCCCCGCCAATCTCCGCTTGGTTCCTCGCCGCGTCTGCATCCATCAAGGGCGTCACCGAACCAGTTTGATTGCCGGTCTGCCCAGGCGTCCTTCGCCTTCCGAGGTCTGGCATGGCCCGTCGCGAGTCCGCATTGGGTGGTCTCTGCGGCGAGGAGAACACGCCCAGGAACATCAAGACCATCCCAACCACTGCGCCTACCAGCAGCACCAGTGATTTCGTCCGGTCTTTGCCCAATTCATGCCGGGCTGCGGTTTTTGTGGTCTGGGACGGCGCGCGCGTCTGCTGGAATGCGGCTTTAATTTTCTCCCAGGGCGTTTCCGACGCTTTTGGCGCGGGCGCGGGTTCCTCAGCGTTCTCTCTTCGCTCAATTTCGAGATTGTCAAGTGGTTCATTTTTGTCGGGCATCTTCCGCCTCCTCTCGTAGCTTGTTGACGCCGAACCCAATCGGAGCAAGTGCCGGCCGGTCAACCGCGCCTGCCTCCGCCAATTGCAGGAACAGCGTCTCGTTGCTTTGCTTGTAAGGTGGGCGCTCAAATAGAATCACGCCATCGGCCCGCTCGCCGGGAGCCAGACGCCTTGTGCTTAGTCGGAAATCCTCAACGGGCAGTTGCTCCGCAGTCGTCCAGCGTGCGTGATGGAACTTCGTGCGCTTGGTTTTCCCACCCAACTGCACTTGTGGGGGCATCAGGAGGATGGCGTGCGCCGTCGGGTTCACCGCGCTGAACAGCACGATAACCTGTTCGCCTCCGTCGATGACTTCGCTCACTCCGGCCCTTACGTGGTCCCCGTTAGCTGTTTCAACGCCTGGGCGCTGCCCGTAGAGGGCCGGCAAGGGAGCTTGCTTCTGGCGCAGTAGGAGTTCGTCCAAGCTGTTGCGCCGGCTCAGCTTCCCTGGGGTGCCAGGAACTGGCTGAGATCCGATTGGAAGCGCCGTTGGTCCCGTTCCTGCCGGGTCTGCTCCCACGGTAGCAGCGTCAGAGCGGGTCGTTGACGCCGCCACGGTCTCGCCCACCAGCGACGACGGGTACTCCGCCTCAACCAAGAAACTTTCCGGACGCTTGTAATCCACGACGAAATCAACACGCTTTCCATCCGCTCCGCGGCTCACAAGCAACAAGCTTGTTTCATGGCCGTTTCCTGTCGAGACGAGCAAGTTGGTTTCCGCCGGCTGGCTGGTCAGCGCCTTGACAAACACTAGATGGGGTTCGTGTTCAGAGTGTTCAACCTGGAACAGCGCAGGGTCGCCCACCGCTACGGAATTCACCGGCTCCGGCATCCGTATTGCCGTCACGAAATGTGCTTGAATTTCAACGACGGTAACTTGGCCATCGCCTTCCGGTTTCGACCGAATGCGCGGCTCGATGGTCTGAGCCGCCGCGCTGATCGCCCAGCAAAGATAGATTCCCAAAACGAGCTTCATTTGATTTTCCTCCTTGGTAAGGAAGGGGGCCAAGGAGCGATTGGCCGACCCTCTTGCTCCACCGCCGTCTGGCCCTCAGCCCCCTTGTTGCTAATCTTCGCGAGTCGCCTGGCTCGATAAATCGCCGCTACGCGCCGCACGTATTCGTAAGTGTCACTCGAGGAATACGCAAGCCCTCGGGGCAGGATTCGCTGCTCCCCGGCATAGTATCCAGCGACCACGAGGCGCAGGTCACCGTGAAAGAGTCGCATCAACCAGTCAAGATAGGCCACGCCTCCGCGGATGTTGTCTTCAATCACGAAACGGTTGCGTAAGCCGAATCTGTTAGCAGTCTCGGGCATCAACTGCATCAATCCCACCGCGCCCTTATCTGAGACTGCGTATGGATTCCATCCTGATTCGACGTCGATAATCGCCTCGACCAGTTCCACCGGCACGTGGTAGACCCCTGCGTAATATGCCGCCCAACGGGCCGAAAGCTCCGCCACGGTTCGAGCTTCTGCTCCCCGTGCCGGCAATAGCCACAACATCACCGACACGACGATGTACGCTGCTTTTCTGTGTCTCAAGTAACTGCCACCTCTGCCCATTCAAAGCTCGCCTGTTTCACCTGGCCGACCTGCCTCAACTCGTCCCGATACTGCTTCGAGTCGAATACCAAACCCTCAAAACCCTCCCGCATCAGCAGTCGTCTCCGGTCGGTCTGCGTTTTGGCTAGTAGCGGCAGCAAAACATCGCGCTGCCGGGACGAAATTTCATCAACCCCAAGAATCTCAAGCGCCTTTGCAAGGTCTAGCATCTCGGCAATCGAAGGCGGCTTTTCCATGTTCCAGCCGCGAAGGGCACGCGCCAGGCCTGCCAGTTGAGACCGCAACGCTTCGCTTTGCCCTTGCGTTTGCAGGGCCAGGATCTCAGTTTCACGTTCCACGGTGGGATATTCGAAACGCAGGTAAAAACAGCGCCTACGCAAGGGGTCACCTAGGCGCCTCTCTTCGTTCGAACTCAGCACTACGAAGGGAATAGTCCTAGGGTTTGCCTGGATTGTGCCGAGTTTCGGCACCGTCACCTGCCACGCGCTCAGGATTTCGAGTAACATCGCTTCGAAAGCTTGGTCAACCTTGTCCAACTCATCGATCAGCAGCACGCAGGGTCGTTTGCTATAACGCAAAGCTCTCACGAGCGGCCCCTCGGAGAAGAAGTCGAGCGAATGCAGGCGCTCGCGAATGTTCCCCCAGTCCTCCCCCAGGCGCTCCCCTTGGATCGTAAGGAAGAGGTTCTGCAAGGCTTCGTCGAATTTACCGATCGCCTTGTCTTCTGTGATTCCTTCATAACACTGAAGCCGCTCGACCACCGTTCCGGCGGCTCTAGCTACCGCATAGGCAAGTTCCGTCTTCCCGCACCCTGGTGGGCCTTCAACCAAAAGCGGTTTCTGCATGCGCGCCGCGAGATACACCACTTCGAGCGCGACACGATCGACCACGTACCGGCCCGCCCGAAGCTTTTCCGACAGCTCACCAAGCGACGAAAACATCTAAAGGCCGAACCTACAATCGAACTGGTAGTTTCGCCAAACTCTCACCGTTCGTAAGCCTGGAAAAGTCGCGGTCGCACCGTTTCAATGTGCGCGGGCGCGAATCAGAACTAGGTGTGAAAAACATCTTGCAACGATTTGGTCTCGCGCCGGTGTTTGATTATCGGCGAAGCCGCTCTACGGAGAATCACTTCGGGTACGTCATTCCCGCGAAACTATTTTTTCCGCGAAGGCGGGGGGACGGAAATCCAGCCCGTCTTGGACTGATGTGGTCCCCCGCCTGCGGGGTGACGAGGCAATTTTCATCCCCTCGGGTGGGCCGAAGGCCGGTGCGTGCTCTACGAGAAAAACAAATAAGGTGTGAAAAACTTCTTGCTACGATTTCCTCAGCCGCTGCGCATCATCGCAGACAATTTCCGGCTCCCTGTCCTACCCTGCCTGGAAAAAACAACTGGCTGTGAAAAACTTCTTGCTACGTTGGGTCTAAAGTTCCCCTCCAAAAGACGGCGGGAATCCACCGGAAAAAACCAAGAAGCCGTGAAAACCATCCTGCAACGGTTTGCCACGCAGCCGCTGAGTCCTGACCAGGATCGCCATAGAAAGAAAATTGAACAAGGTGTGAAAAAGGTCTTGCAACGATTCACCCCGGTCTGGCCTCGTGTGGATTTTATCCATGGAATCCGATAACCCCCGTGCTCTGAGGGTGCCCACCTGCGATACCTGGGATTAGGTCGCTGCCGTTTCGTTTGGCCCTGTATCGCTGATGGGAGGAGGTCAGAAAGCAGGAGTTTTGACAGTTCGCCGGTGCGGCGCAAGACTGGGTGCATGGATGCAATCCTCAAACGCCTTCACGCATCTCTTCAAGCCCGACGACTTCCTTGCGGCGGCTGGTCGTTCCTTCGGGGTTCTCCCCAGATGGCCCTCGAGCCCACCTGCTTGGCTTTGATGGCCTTGGGACTGGCTCAGCATGCGAATGTGCAGGTCTTGCTGGACGATCAACGTCCTGATGGAAGCTGGGGTGCCTTCGGAGACGATGACGAAGCATCGGGCCTGACGGGCTTGGCTTTACTGGCTCTGAACACAATGGGAGCGTTTCCGGACGCTGCCACTCGGGCGGTCCGCTGGCTTCTTGACACCAAAGGAAGGGAAGCGAATTGGTTATGGAAATGGAAGTTTCGCACTACGGACACCCACGTCCGCCTTGACCCTGACAAATTCGGCTGGCCTTGGGAGCCAGGGACGTGCAGTTGGGTAGTTCCAACATCGCTCGCCTTACTGGCCCTCAAACAGAGCTTTCCATGCGGTCGCGAAGGAAAAGTCGCGTATCGAATCCAGCGCAGCGCCGAGATGCTTCAGGATCGGGCTTGCCCCAAAGGAGGTTGGAACGCCGGCAACGGCGTTGTGTATGGCTCGCCCATGGCGCCCCACTTTGATGCCACGGCGATTGCCTTACTTGCCCTTCGCAGTGAGCCCAGGAACAAATTAGTTGATCGAAGCCTTGTCTGGCTTGAGCGCCAGGCCGACTCTTGCCCCTCTCCCTGGAGCCTCTCCTGGTCAATCCTTGCACTCAATGCCTACGACAAGCCGGTAGCCCCATTGCAGCATCGCCTGGAGACCTTCGCAGGGCCCGATGAAACATACGACACTGCGACCTTGGCTGTTACCGCGCTGGCGCTAGACTGCACAACCTCCGGCAATCCGTTCGAGGTGGTTGTATGAGTCGCTGCGCTGTGCTCACAGGCTCGCTCGGCATCGCGGCCGGGACTGCGACTTCCTTGCCCTTCCTTGTGCCGCGCTATGACCACGACCGCAGGCCTGCGCGCTCGCGTGTCGCAATCCTGCCGGCGACCCAATACTCCGAAAAACTCTCGGCCATCCTGTGGGACGGTCTCAAATTGTTCAACCTGAATGTCACCGGAAAATCCGTCCTTCTCAAGCCCAACCTTGTTGATTACATTCCAGAAGCGGAGATCAACACGCACCCACTCCTCATCGCCGCCGCGGCCGAGTGCTTCCGATGCTTGGGAGCTAAAAGCGTTACTGTGGCCGAGGGCCCGGGCCACCAGCGGGACACACAACTGGTAGTTCAAGGAACCGGCCTGGAGCAATACTTGAATGAACAACGGATTCCCTTTGTAGATCTCAATCGCGACGAGGTGATGAAGGTCCGTCTCCGGGCTGACTATTCACGCCTCAAGCATCTTTGGCTGCCGCGCACCGTCCTCGAGGCGGAATTCATCGTATCCATGCCCAAGGTGAAAACCCATCACTGGAGCGGGGTGACTCTGAGCATGAAAAACATGTTCGGCGTGGTGCCGGGTGTGAGATACGGATGGCCGAAGAACTCCCTGCACTGGCACGGCATCCAGCAAAGCATCGTTGATCTCGTGGCGACGGTACCTATCCGTTTCGTCATCGCCGACGCGATTGTCTGCATGGAAGGCGACGGCCCGCTCGCGGGAACCGCCCGCCGGCTTGATCGAATTGTCCTTTCCGATGACCCGGTAGCCGCCGATGCAACTTGCACCCGCCTCATGGGTCTGATGCCTGAGCGCGTCCCGCACATCGCGGAGACAGGAAAGTTTCTCGGCAACATGTCTTCGGACCGAATCGAACAGCTAGCCGCCCCTCTAACCTATCCCCCCGCACCGTTCCAAACTGTGGAAGAATTCGGACACTTGCGTGCGAGAGCCGGTCTCGCGGCGGCCGCAGTTCGCTAGTTGCTGAGTGCTCTTCATGCAAACATGAGTGTAAGATACCATTGTGTATTCCGCATCCGCGAATAGCCGACTTATCGGCAAGTGAGCCCGCTTGAGTTCAGAGTAACGTGGCGTTATACTTCGCTTCGCCATTGGAGACCGGTCGCCATCAGCATTCACTTTGTCGCCAGCGGTTTCCAGTGCTTCAGCAGCGGCCAAAATTGCTAGCGCCGCTTCTTGGCCTCACCGGTGATGAGTAAAACAACAAATGGGGCAGCCGACGGCGGTTACTATGCCATAAAGGGGTTTCTCTATCAGTTTGACAAGACGCTTATCGAAGTCTTCACGAATCCCAAGGTGACGGTCGCCTTCGAGAACCAAGAGGACATCAAGTACGAGAATTTCGTCATCCAAGTTAAACACAAGGAAACACAGCCCTACAGCCACAGCAAGGTGCGCAAGCCTATCGAAGGCTTGATGGAGCTATTTTCGAAAGACAACGGAAAGCGGTTCTGCCTCTATTGCCACTTTTGTGACAGACAGCCAGGGGAGTGGCATCTGACACTGTCGGAGCTTGACTCCGTGCTTGGCGAACAGGCAAAAGCACAGTACCCAAAGTCATTGCGAGACCAGTTCTGCAATAGTTTTGTCATTAAGTTCTCGGACGACTACGAGACCCAATTCACCCAAACACTAGCTCTAATCAGGGCATCCTTCAACTTCCGCGAGGGCGAGGCTATCCTCTACCACTCGATTTTTCAGTCAAAGCTTCTAAAACTGAGCCTCAAGCCTAAAGCGGACCGTCAAGTTTGCGTTCGGGACCTCAAGGGTTTTCTTGATGACGCCGAGGTGACAGTATCCCAACGCGCCTATTTTAAGTACTTGGACGCCGTAAAGTACTCAAAGCTGATCAAAGCCACGTACTTTACATTCAAGGAGCCGAATCTTGAGAACTTCGAGAGGCTCTTCGCGCTTCATTGCGACGCTGAGGTGGGAGACGTGGAACTGAGCAAAATTGCGACTCGAGTGGCCAGAAAATTCTTCAAGAAAGGGAAATCACCTCAGCCGTACATTGCTTTTCTCGGCCTTGGTGAGGATAGGTTCAAGGAATTAAAGCGGGTACTCTACGACCAGGGGACATCGTTCTTCGACGGCACCCACTTTGATGGCGACCGCTTTCGATTGGATGAATTGGCTGCGAAGCGGCTGGACGACGATACCTTTCAAGTGAAGATCCTTTCAGAGGCCGTGATATCTGACCTTGCTCAAAAGGTTAAACTCAGGGAAGTGTTCCAGTTCTTTATCGAGGCTCCCACGGAAATTAATATCCACGGAAGGCATTGCCGCATCCAGATCGATCGGACAGATCACATCTTGCAGATGATCGGATAAGGAGAAAACGATGGGAGATCTCGACGGTGGGATAAAGGCGATTGTAACCGGCGTATATTCGAACAGAGTTCACATCGAAGTCTCGAATATCGAGAGTTTTAAGCTGGCTGGGGAGAAACTTTCTGTCGGAGCATATGTGCGCATCTCAGACTCAGAGGACTGCGCAATCATTGCCGTGGTGCAGAGTTTTTCAATTGAAAAGGCGGAAGAGGACAAAGAACGCCACTACGTAATAGAAGCCGTACCGATCGGGTTCATCGATTCGGACGGCAAATTCTTGCGAGGAGGTAACAAGATCGCCATTCCCCCTATTGAGGTAGCTCCCGCGTCGCGAAAGACCATACAGGACATTTACGCGCGCATCGAGCCTGCGAAGTCATTTGAGTTCTCATCGCTTTCCCAGGATAAGGACATTAGAGTTCCGGTCGACGGAGACCGCTTTTTCAGCAAGCACATTGCAGTCGTCGGCTCCACTGGTTGCGGAAAATCGTGTTCGTTAGCGACCGTTCTCCGCAAGGCCGTTGAGGCAAGGGCAGGTAAATATAGCGGGCTTAACAACTCCCATATCATAGTTTTTGGCCTCCTCAGCAATATCTGTGGGTTGATTCGGGCTCGGGGAGGCGACCAAGCGTGTGATAAAGCGCAACTTCCATGGCTTCAAAGGTGCGAAAACCGTAGGACCGTCTGGTCATCA
>JBELAJ010000385.1:0-8205 GCA_049508935.1 Terriglobia bacterium
CCGGAGCGGCCGCCCGCTCTTCTCGAGCGAGGCAATAAGCTCGTCGACAACCGCAGCGTCGTATGTCAGACCTGATTCGGTGCACACCCGCCGGAAGATCTCGTGGTATTCCGACGGCGTGGCGTAGCTCAGCCTTGACTTGGTGTGTACGCGCCTCAGAAATGTCTCGTCCGCCAACTTGCTCGGATCCAGGCCGGTCGCAAACACGACAAAGACGTCGAAGGGCACAAACAATCTTCCTCCGCCGAACAGGTTGAGGAAGTCGATGTCGTGCTCGAGCGGCACCAACCAGCGGTTCAGCAGATCTTCCGGGCGTGACTGCTGCCGGCCGAAATCGTCCACGACAAGAACTCCGTTGTTCGCCTTCATCTGCAAGGAGGCAGAGTGATACCTGCCGACTGGATTGAACTGCAAATCCAGCATCTCGATCCGCAAGTCCCCACCCGCGAAGATGCGCGGCCTCCGGCACCGTACCCATCTTCGGTCGGTTTGCTCCTCGACGGGTTCGAGGGCCGTGTCATGCAGGTTGGGGTCAAAGACCGTCACGATTTGGTTGCCGGCTTCTACGGCGTAGGGAATCCATACAGAGTCCCGATACATACCGGCAATAGTCTCCGCGATCACCGTCTTCCCTACGCCGGAGGGCCCGTGCAGCAGCATCGATCGCCCTGACATGATCGCTGTACCTAGCTGTGCCAAGGTTGCCGAGTGAAGGACGAGGTGAGCGAATTCCTTCTCCACATCCGCCGTGTGAATGGTTATGTTGCGGATGCTCTGGGCTCGAACCTGCCGCGTGTAGTCGTCGAGAGAGATGGGAACAGGGCCCGCGTAGTGGCTTAGGCTCAGCAACTCGTGGGCTCGTGAATTGCCCAGCGTGGTCGTGGTGACGCGTTGGACTCCTCCGACCATTCCTTTTACTTCCAGCAGTTGTTCCTTGCGCAGGAGTTCGAAGATCTCGGTCACCACCCCCAAGCTGACCCGCATTTGCTCGGCCAGGTGGACCAGGATCAGCTCACCCTGCAGATACAGGATCTTCAGTGCGATATTCTGCACCAGGCTTCTCCTGATCCCCAGGTCCTTTATCGTGTGCGGCTGCTCGATAACCTGACTTGCCGGGCCCGCCTTCGCACTCGCCATTGTCGAATTGTCTAGGACTTCACTCGCCATGCATCCACCCTATTCCCCCGCAGCATTGGTCTTGCCACCGGCCGGCGGCCGGGAGTTTCGCCCGGCTAAGCGCTCGAGATGGGCTGCGGCGCGGCTCGAGTTCTCCCCACCCGAGCTATCGACACGTTTGATTGGCGGCCGGCTGATATCCATTCTGTATCGCCTCGGGTTTGGACATATAAACGCCGGGCGTGATCTTCCCGTAAAATTGACTGTCTGGGCAGTAGTAGAGTCCCGATCGCCGGTTCGCCCAGATTTTGACCGTCGCCTTCTCGCTGCTGACCTTGGGAGTGGGTTGGAATAGCTGGCTCAGAGACGGCAAATTCAGAATCGGGTATAGAACCACCAACCCAACAATCAGAAGAACCAGCGGCAAGAAGAACGTCCGGTTTCGAGAGCTCGTCATTCTTCACCAGGCTTTCCCAGGTGGGCATGGGGCCCAGGCCGCGAGGCATTGCAGGCCTCGACCTTCACCGTGCCGCCAACACGCCCTTACGCGCCGTAAGGTAGCCTCCCACGCTGTCCTTCCCCACTTTGTTGATCACCAATTCCACGGATTCCCACATCGCCCGGACCGGAAACACCACCGGCTCATTGATGCCCAGGTCGGTGGGATACTCGTAATCCTCCGCGTAGATGTTGACGGCGCAACGCAACCTTTTTGAATCCACCTTTTTTAATTCCAGGCGGATGTCGGGCGCGACCTCCTGGCGATTGCCGGAGCGAACCAGCGTAAACTCGACGTAGTCTCGTCTGCCGAGTCTGCGCAGCCGTTCGATCTCGTTGTGGTCGCGAGCGATGACCGTGTCGGCTTGGGTGACTCTGACTCCTGAGGGCTCTGCATTTTCATGCTGATCGTTCTGCCCGACCTCAACACTCTGGCCGCCCGGCCGGTTAGCGGACTGGTCCAGCCGGTTAGCCGCGACGGACTGGTATTCAATGGTGGGTCGCTGCCGCGCCTGCGCCGCTTCCTGTGGGGGCGCCAGCGGCTCAGGAGCGGGCTGCACGGCCACAGGGCTCGGGGCGGTCTCATTATGCGCCGCTGGTTGGGGGTCTCGCCTCGTATTGCTGGGCTTCAACAGCTCCCGCGGGGCGGCGCGTTCCGGGACTTCTCTCGCCACGAGATCAGCCTTTTTGTGACCGTGACCCGGGGAGGCCGCCTGCTGCATGGCCTCATCCAAAACCACCCTTTGTTTATCGATCGCCTCCTGCATGGAGGCTAGGGCGGCCGCCGTGCGCTCTTCGCGGCGTTGGCCCAAGGCCGTCAACTGTTCAACTCGCGACCAGGTGAAGAGCTGCAAGAGAGCCAGCAGGCCGAGCAACGTGAAAACAACCAGGGCTATGGGCCGAGCCACGCGCTGCAATCGATCTACGGTTCTCAATTCGCCCGCGATCCGAGTTCGCAGAGTTTCCGATTCTGGAGCGTCCGGCCCGACTTCGCTGCCGACCGTCCCCGAGAATGGTTCGCGACCGCGTTGGAATGGCGATCCAGCCATAATTTACCTCTTAGGACTACCTCTATTTCCCGGCGAACCGTGGAGCCGCGAGAGCATGCGGCTTCGGCCCCCTCAGCCAGGCCCGCTGTCGCCTTCTCACCCTTTTCTTGCGCGGCTTCCCGCTTCCGGGCTTTCGCGGCCCTCCGGCCGTGCGTCACGAACCAGAGGCAGGCCACACACCCCTCGCCGTTTGACCGGCAGTCTTACCGTGTGGCGTCACCGCGCCGGCGCCCGCTCGTCCATCGTGACGCCCGCCCGCCCATCCACTTTCCCGATCTCCAGCCGGTCACCCACTTGGGTCCCACTTCGGAAGACGGTGTAAGGGGGAAGCTCGAGCACGCTCTGGGCCTTGAGTGTCACCCTCGAGATGCGGAAGGGACGCACATACTCCTCAGTGAAAACCACGCGCCCGTCACGGTCGAGAAAGACCAGATCGATAGCGAACAGCATTCCGATCGTGTGCACGCCGTGCGAGGGCACAATCCATAATCCCTGGCCCGGGCGCGCCCAGCGCCGGGTCTTTCCCAACAAGCCCACCAGCCGGCTGAAATACCCATCTGCCAGCTTGGCCTCAGTGGCGACGAAGGTTTCGCGGGTTGTGTTATAAACATAAAAACGGTTTGGTTTTTGAGTCGCCATGATGGCCCGCCGCCGGGCTCACATTCGGGAGCTGCGCCTTTCGTCGAGAAGTCACTCGTATTGACTACTCAGACGCCTTCTTCCGGCGCCTCCAGATAATTACAAACAGAACTACCACCGCGCACAGGCCCGCGATAATTCGAATCGTCGTTACATCCATCGTTTACTCCCTTTTAGAGTTTGATTTCGCGCGTTCAATCTGCTCCCGGCGGCGATCACCGGGTCTTGCCCAAGAGATCACGAAAAATGCCGATAGAGGCTAATGACTGCCGGCCCGAGAATCACCACGAACAACGCCGGGAATATGAAGAACACCAGCGGGGGAATCATTTTTACGGTCGCCTTCGCGGCCATTTCTTCGGCACGCTGGCGCCGCTTGGTGCGCAATTCCTCGGAGTGCACGCGGAGCGACTGAGCAATACTGGTGCCGAAACGGTCCGTCTGAACCAGCATCGCCACCAGCGACTTGATGTCTTCCACGCCCGTCCGGTCCGCCAACTCGCGCAAGGCCTCCACTCGAGTCCTTCCAATACGGATCTCGGCGTTGACCAGATCCAGCTCCTCGCAAAGTTCCGGATGCACAATTCGCAGTTCCTGGGTCACGCGCATGAAGGCCTGGTCGAGCGCCAGGCCGGCCTCTACGCACACCACCAGCAGATCGAGGCAATCCGCCAAGGACAAGCGGAGTACGTTTTGGCGGTGGCGCACGCGTGAAGTCAACCAGAACTCGGGAAGCAGGTATCCTCCAATGGCGGCGATGCCCAGGATGAAAAACGGTGATCGATGATACAGCCCCGTGAAATAAACTAAGGCCACGAGGGCCACGGGCAGCAGCACCTTAACGCCCTGTATCGCCATCACCGATTCCGGGCGCCGATACCCCGCCCGCGCCATCATTCGCTGAGTGTGTGGCAGCCCCTTGCTGGAAGTGGGAACCAATTTGCCCACGTCGCCGAGCATTTGCTGGACTTTCTGCATCTGCTTATCCCGGAATCCCAGCCGCTTATCCGCGGAGGGCGGCTGCCAGAGGCGGGTCAGGCGCTCGGCAGCGGGCAGGTTTGCCCCCGAAAAACCATACGCCACAGCCAGCACAATCAGCACCACTGCCGCAAACGCCACGCCACTCGTCGCCCAGATCATTTTCTTGTTTTCCCCCCACCCTTACACTTTGATATTCACGATCTTCCAAAGCACGAACGAGCCAAGAATCTGCATGAGTATGGCCCCTGCGAGCATGTAACGACCGATCACGTCTGTAAAGAGCGGCATCACATAATCGGGATTGACCGTCCGCATGAGCAGGACGAACGCCGGGGGCAAAGCGATGAGGATGCCTGCCGTTAATCGCCCTTGGGCAGTGCGGACCCTGACATCACGCAGCAGTCGGAAGCGCTCTCGGATTACGCCTGCCAGGTCATCCAGGATCGACGCGAGATTGCCCCCGGTTTCTTTGTGAATAAGCAGGGCGGTAACGAAGAAGCGAACGTCAACAATCGGCACTCGCTCAGCGAAGTTCGTCAAGGCATCTCTCAAGGGCAGGCCAAAGCTCTGCTCGTCAAAGACGAGCTTGAACTCTCCCGCCACAGGCTCAGGCAACTCCGTCGCGACCATCTCCAAGCCGGTAGTAAACGCATGCCCGGCCCGAACGGCGCGGCCTAACAGGTCGACCGCCTCGGGAAAAGTCTTCTCAAAGGCCCTCATGCGAGCTGCGCGCTTGAACGAGACATAGAGCGTCGGAAGTAAACCGCTAATCACGCCCGCGAGGATGGCGAGAAGCTGGTTGGGATAGAAGTACGGAACGATAATGTACGCGCCCAGGCCCAAAATCGCCGTAAACAATAGGAGCCTGCCAGGCAGGATGTCCAGCCCGGCCTGGGCCGTATACTTGCGCAGCCGCCCCGCCCAGGACATGCGGAGGAGCAAGCGGTTCAGCCTCGGAACACTGCTCATGACTTCGTTGCGAAGCAGCTTCAATTGAGGAGAGCCTGCGCCTGAGCGCCCCACGCCTCTTTCGATAGCCTCCAGGCGGCGGCCGATGACGTTCTTGCGCCCCCCGCTCGCCAACCCAATGCCCAGGAGCAGTACCACCGCGACAATTGCAAAAACCAGAACTGCCAGTCCAATTTCCATGGTTGGTCCCTCAATAACCGGGACGTTCGAATATTCCCGCCGGCAACCGGATTCCTGCGGCCAGCAAACGCTCCGACAACCTGGGACGGATGCCGGACGGCAAGAACTCACCCAGCACTTCGCCCTTCTCTCCAATGCCCGTCTTTCTGAACTCGAAGATGTCCTGCATGGTGACGACGTCGCCTTCCATGCCCACAACTTCCGAGACGTTGATCACTTTGCGCGTGCCGTCGCTGAGGCGCGACACCTGGACGATCAAGTCCAAAGCCGAAGCCACCTGGCGGCGGATGGCGCTCTCCGGGATATTCAAGTTGGCCATCGCCACCATGGTTTCCAGTCGAGTCAGGGCGTCGCGCGGAGTGTTCGCGTGGATGGTGGTCAGGGAGCCGTCGTGGCCCGTATTCATGGCCTGGAGCATGTCCAAGGCTTCGTCGCCGCGCACCTCGCCCACCACGATGCGGTCGGGCCGCATACGCAATGAGTTGATTACCAACTGGCGCTGCCGGACAGCCCCTTTGCCTTCCACGTTGGGAGGACGGGTCTCTAACCGCACCACGTGTTCCTGGTGCAATTGCAGTTCAGCGGCGTCCTCGATAGTGATGATGCGCTCACGATTCGAGATGAACGACGAGAGGACATTCAGCAACGTGGTTTTGCCGGCGCCCGTTCCGCCTGAGATCAAACAATTCATCCGGCCATACACACAACCACGCAGGAGTTCCAACATAGACGCGGTTAAGGTGCGATTCTGCAGTAGTTCGTCGGCGGTCAGCGGGTCCCTCCCGAAACGGCGGATTGAAAGAATCGGCCCATCGATGGCCAGCGGAGGAATGATCGCGTTGACGCGGGAGCCATCTTGGAGGCGGGCGTCCACCATCGGCGAAGATTCGTCCACACGCCGCCCTACCGCAGAAATAATCCGGTCGATGATGGACATCAGGTGGGCGTCGTCACGAAACTGAACCGTCGTCTTCTCCAGAAGACCGTTGCGCTCGATATAGACACTGGAGTAGGTGTTGACCAGGATGTCCGAGATGGTGTGGTCATGCAGCAGGGGCTCGAGCGGCCCCAGGCCAAAGACCTCGTCGAGCACTTCCAGGGAGAGCCGCTCCCTCTCCTGAAATGTCATCGGGGTGTTTTCTTCGGCGGCCAGCTTCTCGACGATCTCGGTGACTTCTTTGCGCACGCCTTCACGACCAAGTTGGACCACGTGATCCATATCCATGCGCTGGATCAGCTTGCGATGGATGGCCAGCTTGACCGCGTTGAAATCGGACTTTACTCCAAATATTGTTGCCACAGGTCATTCACCTCGCCGAAATGGAGCTAAGAAAGTTGAAAATCGAACCGCGTTTGGTCTCGGACTGGAGAGTGACGCCAACCAACTGAGAGGCCATTTGGCGAAATTTTGCCACTAAAGGATCGTTGTGGTCCCATGACAAGGGCGCGCCCAGATTCACTGCCATGCTCACGCGGCGAAAGTCGTTGGGGATGCGGGCGAAAATGGTCCGCTTGGCCTTCTTTTCGAAAGCCTTCAGCGCTTCATCATCCTGGCGATGGAAGCGATTGATGATGATCTGAATGCGGGCCGGATCGAGGCCGTAAGAGGCCAGCGCGGACAAGTGACGCTCCAGCGCCCAGAGACCGGGCACGTCGGCCTGCGTCACCACCAGCACCGTCCGCGCCAGGTGCAACATGGGGCTCCACTCCGAGGAGTAGACCGTGCCCATGTCGATGACCAGGAAGTCGCAGCAGTTTTGGGCTACATTCACTACCCGGGGCAAGGCGGCAACGGGAATATGCTGCCACTCGTCAGGATCCGTGACCCCTCCCAGTACTTCCAGCCCGCTCTTGTGGCGTGTCAGAAGGCCGGCGAGGAGATAGCTGTCCAGGCGTTCCAGGTTTTCGATGGCGGCGCGAATTGAGAAGCGCGGTTGCAGGTCCAAGAGCAGCGATACGAGACCCAAGGGGCGCGCAAGGTCGATCAAAACCGATCGTTTCCCGCCAATGGCGGCAAGCTGCACGGCCAGATTAACCGCCACGGTAGTCGTACCTACACCCCCCTTGCCGCCCAACACTGCGATCGCTTTCTCGACCACCTCCGGTTCGGCTTCCGGACCGCGCTGCTGAATATAGCGTTGCAGGATTTCGCGCAGCCAGCTTGCCTCTATGGGATGGCTCAGAAACTCCTGCATGCCGCTGCGCATGGCTTGGATCAGCAAACCGGGACTGGGGTTCTGTACGGGGGAGTAGCCTACCAGGCACACCGAGGGACGCAGCTTGCGCAAGTAGGCCGAGAATTCGAAACAGGGTTCCATATCGCGCGTGAGGTCGATAATCACCACATCGGGCACCGCTTCTCCCGGCGCCGGATACTTGGCGGGATCGATCCCCCATTCGGAGATCGACTTGACCAACCCCGTTTGTTCCAGGCACGCACGCAAGTAACTCCCGTTCTTGGGTACGATGCTGGCTACCGATGCTGTCAACATCCCATTTCCCTCAAAATAGCTTCCTAAGCTCGAAATGCTCCTTATTTCCGCGGCGTCGTCTGCCCGCTTGCCGGCGGCGTGGGCTTCTCCCCAGTCAGTGGCGCCATGAAGGGAAGCGGGAAATAAGGAGGAGTTGGCACCTGAGAGGACTGCAACGGCTTGACGATCCGTGGCGTGACCAGGACGAGCAGCTCGCTTCGCGACTTCTGCAGTGAGCGGCTCTGGAAGAATTTACCCAGTATGGGGATGTCCCCCAGCCCTGGTATCTTACTCGCGATTTC
>JBELAJ010000386.1:0-8183 GCA_049508935.1 Terriglobia bacterium
GGCCTTACCAATCTGGTGGCGGAGGCGGGCAAGCTTTTTGGCACGCGGCACTATCACGGCTATCATTTCCTGCTCACCCTGAGCAATCATGTGGCGCACTTCGGCCTCGAGCACCACGAGTCGAACGACAGCCGGGCTGAGGAACGCGGAGTGGTCTCGCCGCAGGGAATGCGCGGCGTGGGAGGCCTGCTGTCGCACGAATTCGTCCACTCCTGGAACGGCAAGTTTCGCCGCCCTGCTGACCTGAGCACCCCCGAATTCGAGACGCCGATGAGGGACGATCTGCTGTGGGTCTATGAGGGTCTCACTGATTTTCTGGGCAATCTCCTGGCCACTCGCAGTGGGCTCTGGACTGTCGATCAGTACCATGAAAACCTTGCCACCACGGCCGCCGAACTCGGTCCGGGGCGGCCTGGACGCACCTGGCGGCCGCTCCAAGACACTGCCGACGCAGTAGCTGGCCTGCCTTTTGGCCGGAGAGGTTGGCTCAACTGGCGGCGGGGCGAGGATTATTACGAGGAAGGCGATCTATTGTGGCTCGAGGTTGCTACTCTCCTCCACGACCAAAGCCACGGCCAGAAATCTCTCGAGGACTTTTGCCGTCTCTTCTACGGCGGCCCGAACAACGGCCCCGAACTTAAGACTTACACATTTCAGGAACTGGTCAGCGCCCTGAACCAAGTCGTGCCTTACGACTGGGCCGGGTTCTTCCATAGTCGATTGACCTCTACCTCTCCAGTGCCGCCCATGGGCGGGATCGAAGCCGGTGGATGGCGGCTCGACTATTCCGAAACGCCGCCGGAAGGCGCCGGCCGCGGCCCCTCCGGCGGAATGGTGGGCGCTGCATACTCGCTTGGCCTGCGCCTCGGCAACGACGGCACGGTGCAGGATTCGTTTGAGGGCAGCCTCGCCTATCAGGCCGGAATCACTTCCGGCATGCGCGTGGTGGCCGTGAACGATCGCGCCTTCACGTCCGATCTGCTGCATGACGCCATGACCGCCGCCAAGAACAGCTCTCAGCCTATTCGCTTGCTGGTGCTGAATGACGATTACTACAAGACCTGCGCGCTTGATTACCACGGCGGGGAACGCTATCCGCACCTTGTACGGCAAGAGGGCAAACCGGACCTGCTCGACGACCTCGCCAAGCCGCTGGCGGGGAACAAATAGGCGCCAGCAGGTTTTTCGCCACCGCCGGGTGAAGTGCGGGGCTTTACAGGTTGCGGGAAGACCCCTTGTGGCGTGTCATTCCGAGGAGCCGCAGGCGACGAGGAATCTCGCACTACTTTGATCTGAAAGCGCGTGTGCCCAAGGCACCCTGGAGTGCGGTAGCGCCAGCTACCGCCCTTCGCTCATATTCCACGGCGGCAGCTTCGCTGCCGCACTCCACGACGCTCTACGCATTTTCATGTTTTCCGGGAGCCCGTCAGCCGACGGGCATGAGCGACTGGCTTGAAAAACATTCAGAGCGAGATTCCTCGCGGAGTTTACCCTGAGCACCCAGAGCGAGATCCTTCGCTTCGCTCAGGATGACAGCGAAGGGTTCGGAATGACAGCGCCGCGAGATGTGTTTCCGCAGCCTGTTTGGCGCGCCCTGCCCCTCTCGCCCACCACACAAAAAATGGGAACTGCGATCAGCGGTCTACTTTTTAGCCAGCTTCTTTTCCAGTTGGCGAGCTTGAGCGCTCAGTTCGCTCAACTGGCGAAGGTCATCATCGGCGGAAGAGACGGCGCTTTGGATACGTGTGAGCGCGGCGTCGGTGAACGGGTTGCTGGTGTTGGAGTCGCGGTTCGAGCCGAGTTGGCCGCTCATGGCCCGGAATTGGCTCGTAATGTCACGGTAGCGGCGCAAGATCGACGTCAACAAGGCATCGCGGCGGCTATCCAGGTCCTGGAGTTGAACTATGATCTGCGCGAGATCGACGGCTCGCGCGGAGGCTGCATTGTTGGTATTATTCAGCTTGGCGTTATCCGCTTCTATAGCAGCCAGGCGCTGGCGCGAGGCTTGGGCGTCCGCTTGGGCGGATTCGAGATCCTGCTTCAAAGACGCGAGCTGGGTCTGCCAACCCTCCTTTTCCTTTTCCAGCAGTTGGTTGGCGCTCGAGACCGCCTTCTCGCGTTCCTCATTGGAATTTGAGAGTTGCGCCTGGAGGCTCATGATGCTGGCCTGGTCATCACTCAATTCGTGTTCGAGGCGTTCGATGGTAGCAGTCCGGTTGGCGAGAGCGGCTTGCCAATTACCCGATTGAACCGGGCTTTCAATTTCCGCAGGAGCTTTTTCGAAATCGCGCTGACGAACCGCCTCAAGCAGTTGGCGCAGTGAGCGCAGGTCCGCCTCCTGCAACTGTTCGAGGATCGCGAGCCGCCGGGACTGCCGAACAAACAGGCCCAGCGACAGACCCAGCGCCACTGACAGCGCCAGCACCACAGCGAATTGTAGATGTCCACGCCGCATGCTTTCATCCCTCCTTGGGGCGCAAGCGCGTTCGCCACGAAATTCGCAGCTCTTCATCGCCGCACGGAGCGCTCAAGTGAATCTGGATGTTGTAGTGGATCCTGGTGGGGAGCGCCAGAGTAAGCCTCCAGGCGCTCGAAATGCGCGCAAACATGGCGGAGACGGCTTCCGGGATCTCGGCCACCGAGCGGCAGATGTCACCCTTGCCGCCGGTGGCGTCCGCGAGTGTCTCGAGGCCGTTCTGGTACGCGATGTTCAGCCGGTCCCGCCGGTAGTTGAGATGGACCACGAAGAGCGGCGCCTCGAGCGAACTCGAGGCCTCGACCAGCTTGGAAATCTTGGCGTTGATGAGAGCCTCGGGGAAGCGCCGGCTGAGATCGTGCGGATCGCTCTTATTGATGATCGGATTTGTGTAGTCTTCGCGGTAGCTGTAAATGCTGCCGTCGGTAACGAACAGGACCGAGACGCGCACGGGAGACTTTCGCATGATGCCGTCCGCCAAAGTGAGTGCCGATTCCACGGTTTCGAGCAAGTCCGGTTCTGTGCTGTTGGAGAGGGAGCGGATCGCATCGATCAGGGCCTCCCGGCTCGCGCCGGGATCGGCGAGTACGTGCAGGCCATCCTGGGTGCGCAAGAGGCCCACCCATGCGTTGGGGGCAAGTTTGTCGACTTCAGTAATCAGCGCCTGTTTGGCGGTCTCAACGAGCGTGAGATCCCCTGTCAGGTCCAACACAACCAGAATTATCTGATCGCTCTCGGGACCCAACTGCGCCGTGACGCGTACAGCCTTGCCGTTGAGCGCGGCTGCAAACTTGGGAGGCAAGGAGCAGTCGTTCGCCTCGACCCAGGCAGGAATCGAAACGTTGGCCGTTTGCGCGTGCAGGGTACCGATCGTGCAAACGGCGAAAAAAACCGTCACTGATGCGACACGGGTCCATCGCCGCGATGATTTGTCCCACCCATGCGGAGCAAAGAATCCACCACAGAGAACACAGAGCCGGTTCTTTGGTCCCTCTCTGTGATCTCTGTGCCCTTTGTGGTGAGTCATTGTTTTCGGCATCAGAAGCTGAACTTCAGCCCGATCTGGACTACGCGCCCGCCGTGGGAACCGATGATTTTGCCAGCATCCACATTGGGCGCGCTGACCGGACCGATGTTTGGATCGGGGTAATTCCAGTTCGCGTGATTGAGCATGTTGATCGCGGTAGCGCTGAACTCAAGCGCTCGTTCGCCTCCCATGGGCATGCGCTTGGTCACGCTCAGGTCCATGGAATTATATCCCGGGCCCAGCAGGTCGGGTTCGGTGCGCGGCCCGTTCCCGGGGGTGAAGTCCGCGGGCTGATCGAAGGCGGCGGGGTTGTACCACAGGGACGGCCCCGGATGGGCGACCTGCGGATCCACGCCGGGCACCAGATTGACGTTTAGCGTGGGAAGCACGCCGCCGGTATTGTTGAACTCGGGATGAAGCGACAGAGGCGTCCCGTCATTCCAGTAGGCCGTTCCGCTCACCGACCAGCCGCTCACGAGCGGCCTCCCCCAGTTCAAGAAAGGCAACGGGGGCTCGCCGGACCCGAACGGGAGATCATAGACGTAGCTGAGCTGCAAATATTGCGGCGTATTGGAAGAGCACAGCCCCCAATCGTTGCGCCAGTCAAAGAAGTCCTGGTTCCCGTAGGGTCCTGAGTAATCGTCGAGCTGTTTCGAGAACTCGTAATAGGCAGTGAAAGCGAGGCCGAAAGAGGCGTGCTTCTCGACTCGCACAAAGCCGGAGGTCCGGTCGTAGCGCCCCCAGGGGTAGTGGCGGTAGAGCTCGAATCCTTGAAACTGCGGGTAGGGTTGCAACGAGTCCCGGAACGAAAGATTGTAAAGAGCATCGCCATAGCTCAGCGCAGAGGGGTTGATGGCGTTAGGATTGGCACTCGCGTCGCCTACCAGGAGATCCCGTCCGTTGCTGAAATTCGTGCCGACCGATACCACCATCGAGAACGGAACTTGGCGCTCGACCGAAAGCGATGCCGATTGATAGAGAGGCTCGCGTCCGCTGAGGTCAACGAAATCCGCCACCGTATTATCAGCCGCCGACGGGTTGAGGTCAGGAAGCGGAGTAGTGTACGGCGGAATACCGGCGGTCAGGTCGAGCGCGGGGCTGAGTTGTGTGTTCGGGGAAATGAAGGTCTGGCGCGCGTAAAACCCCTGTGTGCCCCACTGGCCGTTGTAGATCGGAATCATTCCGTGTGAGCGGCTATAAGAGGCGCGGACTACGGTGTGGGCGTTTCGGCGCGGGTTCCATGCGAGGCCCGCGCTCCCGTCGAGATCGACATTGGGGGGGCGCAACCCCGGCGGAACGTGGTTGAGGCCGGCAAACTCAACCGCTCCCACCATCCAGCAGGAAGGGTCGATGGCAGAAGGTTCAACCGTGCTCTGGTGATTGTACTTCTCCACCCGCGGCGTCCGCCGGCTGTAATTGAGGTTGAGGGTGAAAGTCAGGTCTTTCGAAAGCTCATATTTATCCCGGCCTGAGAGGGATTGGTAAGAATCACGAAAATAGGACGGAGACGCCGTTATGGTGCGTTCCGCATAGGCCGGCAGGCCAAGAAGGAAGCTCGCGAACGGATCGCCCGTATCGATAATACCCGGCAGGCTGGTGATATCCGTAGAAAACTGGAAATAGCCGGAGGGATAAGCCGGATTGAATGAATTCACCTGGTAGTCGTCTGCCTCGAACGTCAGGCCGAAGGAGTGCTTGTTCTTGCGGGCCGAGAGGGCGTCCTGAACTTCGAAAGTGTTACGGGCGTCCCGAGTACTCGGGTAATCGGTGCCCATCGAGAGATAGTTGCTGCCGAATTGATAGCTGGGGAAGGGGGACTGCGAGGAATTACCTGACAGCGCCGTGTCCGAAACCGCAGTGAAACTGAGCGAGTTGATGGTACTGGGATTGGCGGTGAAAACGTAATCGAGTTCCGTGCGGCGGTTCGAGAAATGCTGCTCCGGCGCAGTCGGGCTGGCAATGTTCGGGAAGTATTTCGTGGAGCTGAGAAAGCCGCTCGAGAGGGTGCTTGCCCATGTGGCCCTGTGCCGTTCACCGAACTGATGTTCGAGCTTGGTGATGATCCCGTCCGCGTTGTCCGTGGCCGGGGCATTGACGAAATAGTTGTTCTGAAAAAACGGGCCGACGTCTGTATTGGGCAGAGGGTAGAGGGACAAGGCCTGTTGCACCACAGGAGCCAGGCGCGCCACGGGGATGCGATTTCCGGGGAAGGTGGACCGCAGATACTGAAGATTGCTTGTGGAGACTGGCTGGCTGGGATCGTATGCGGGATTGGAGATGGTGGTGTTGGGATCATAGATGGGCAGCAGATTCCCGGCTTCGTCCACCGTCTGAGAGAAGTCACCTACGCGCTGTGCGGCGGTGGGCACCGTGTGCAGCGAAGCATGAAAGACGAGTTCGCGAACGCCCTCATACGACAACGTGAAGAACGTGTTTTTGGAATTCTTGAGCAGGTGCGGGATGATGACCGGCCCCGCCACATTGAAGCCGAACTGATTGCGCCGCAACGGAGACTTGCTCTCGCCGTTTTGCCTTACTTGGTGCGGTATGGCGTCGAGGATGTCGTTTCGGAAGTTCTCATAAACGCGCCCGCGCCAGAGCATTTTCGGCCCATGATTCTTTTGCGCAGCCACCGGGCTGCCTGGCCGCATGCCCATGTCACGGGTCAGGACCTTGAACTCGTCAGCGGCGCGGGAAAGCGGAGGGGCCTGCTGCGAGGACATTTTGCCCTCCTGAGAGGCAACAGCGGGGGTACCAGCGGCTAAAAGAGGAAGGCAAAGGAACAAAAGTGCGCAGATGTGCGTCTTCATTTCCGAACGACCACACGTCAGGGTATAAGAATATACACCTCGACGTATCGCATAGCAACCGTCGTGCCGTACTCCTCAGGCGCTCCACCGAAATGCACTCCGCGTGGTGCGAGCGTCTCGTCCGCAGTCGCGGGCAGAGCCTGTCCCGAGCGGAGCGGAGGATTGCCCGCGCCACACCGCCCAGACGGAATCCTCGACTTCGTTTCTGCGAGTGGTCTGCAGGCCCCTGACCATTCAGGATGGGAGTCGGGGCGAATGCGATGGTTGTCTAGCCGGCTACTTCTTACTAGCACGGACTCGCTTTGGGGCGCGCAATCTTCGGCTCGTCTTCGCAAAACGGGGTGTTTTTTGCTCCATTCGGGCTCAAATTGCTGTTAATTTGCGCAAAAAACGCGCGTAATCTGCAGCATTCAAAAAAGTGATATCGTTTGTTTTCAAGTACTTCTTAGCTTCGTTCCCACTATTTTCCATTTTTCATGGCTTCCGCCTTATCGCTCACGGCGAGATCATTCCGTCCTGTGTTGAGCCCCGGCGGCCCGACGTCTTGCCTACGACAATATGTCCAAAGTTTGACCACAATTATAGGCTATCATTAGGATGTGGACCTGTCAAGTGGAAAATGTGAAGGGGGGTCGAATTGCCCGAATCTTTCCGCCGTGCCTGGCCAGAAGCGCGTCAAATTAACAGCAGCCTCAAGCCAAGATAGCGGCTGGCGCGTAACTATAAACATGCGCTCGGGCGCCGCTTGGCGGACGTTATTGCGCGGAGTAGTATCCGTCCCTTGCCTGCACGATCAGGTCTTTTTGTTTGGTTGTGAGGCCGATCTTATGGTAGCCCGCTCCGGCATCCGGCGGGTTAGGAGTGTAGCCAAGGTTGTACTGATTACGCAGTTCATCTTGAATCTGGCTGTAGATCTGTTCGATCGGCAGCTTTTTCGAGACTTCGAAGAGGCGGCCACCCGTCTGTTTGGAAATCTGGTCGAGTATCTTCTTTCCGTCAGGGCGCTCCTGTTGGGGGTATCGGCCGGGCCAACCGCCGCCGCGCCGGCCCATTCCGCCCATGCCGCGCCCGCCATAACCACCCCCAAAGGGGTGCTCGTCCGCAAATAGAATCGAATAGACCAGGGTATTGGCGCGCTGGGCCGCCTCGACGGCGCTCGCCAGGGTTTCCTTGCTGCCGCGATCGACACCGTCTGAGAGCACAATCACCGCCTTGCGCCCTTGCTGCTTTCCCATCAATTCGTTCGCCGCCAGGTAGACTGCATCGTAGAGGTGGGTGCCTCCGCCCCCGCCGCCGCCCCGCCTGCCGGAGCCAGGGGATGAGCCGGGCGAGTTCCCTGAATCGCCTCCGCCCTCCTGATCAGAGCGGTGAAGCTGCGGCGTCTGAAGCAAGTTCAGCGCTGCCTCCAACTTTTGGCGGGACGAAGTGAGATCCTGGAGGAGTTCGACCTCGCGATCGAAGTGGATCAGGAAAGCTTTGTCCTTGTCGACGCGCAGCACTTGGTCCAGGAAGGTCGAGCTGGCGCTACGCTCCTGGTCAAGAACGCGCCTTTGGCTTCCGCTGGTATCCACCAACAATCCGAGCGTGAGGGGAAGGTCAGTCTCACGCGAAAAATAGCTGATCGTTTGAGGTCGGCTGTCTTCTTCCAGCGCGAAATCATCCTTGGTCAGGTTGCGCACGATTTCTCCGTGTTTGTTGCGTACGCTGGCGAGGACGTTGACAACCTTGACGCTGACCGAGATTTTGGGCGGAGCCGGGCTTGGTTGCTGGCTGGGCTGCTGGCCCTCAGGCTGAGCCTGTTGGGGCTGCTGGGACCCGGCTGGCGATGACAAGCAAGTCAGGAAGAGAAGAAAGCAAAGCCCTTGCCAGG
>JBELAJ010000387.1:0-8144 GCA_049508935.1 Terriglobia bacterium
TCAAGGACAATATGCGACTAATGCCTTAGTATGCATGTCTACACAATTAGGGCCAAAATCACACTTAACCCTGTGAGGCAACACAAGTTATCTCAAAAACTTAGAGGTGAACATCCGTCCCAGGCAACTTGTTGGGGGGACGGGACTCCAAGGATAGGTGGAGGTGTGGGGCGCTATCACCTCATTGGTATTCAGGAATCTCCAGGCTCAGGCCCTCGACGGCGCCAAAGTGCTTACGGTTCCTGGTCACCAGCGTGAGGCCCTCTTCCATCGCAGTTGCTGCGACTAGGGAATCAAAGACGTGTAGGCCCTGGGACTTTGCGTACAGCTTAAGAAGTTCGTAAGCCCGCCTGCCCGTAGAGTCCCGAAGCGGTACGATCACGTATCCCGATAGAAAAGCATCGATGTCGGCCACTTCCCTCTTATCTCGTGCGCCGACGACAAGTTCCAGTGCTGAAACCTGCGAGATCGCCCACCCCTCTGCGAGCGCATCAACGTATTTACGCGCCGCTTGCTTGCCACGCGAGATGTCAATCAGAACATCGCTGTCGATAAGGTAAGGCACGTAAGCTCGGGGGAAAAAGTATTCAGCCTCGCAGATCACGCCGAAGATTGCTAACGTATTCGACGCTGTCGCCGATGTCGGTCCGGTCCTTCCACATACCGTAGAACGTAAAATCCCCAACGGGGCGGGCTTTGCCCTTGAGGCGGTCAGAGTACGAAGGTATACGAACTTCAACAATGGTCCCTTCGATAATACTCACATCCTCGAGGGGCTTGAAGACACCATCTTCGTACTTTGCACTGACAGTCATGGACCCACCTCAGGAACCCTGCGTCAAGTGGATACCCGGACGGGCTCCTAACCCATTCTAACACCAAAGATGACAGCTTTCGGTCCGAGAGTTGTGCCCCCTCTCTTACCCGCAGTTAAGGGTACTACCCTCTTTCTGCTAAGTCGTTCTGGGATCACGATTCAAACACACAGTTTATTCAAATTGTTTGCGAAAGTCGTCCAACTGTTGCCGCAGCTCCGCGACCTCTTTCCGGAGGCTTTGCACCTCGACTTCCAGGTGTGTGATCCGGTCGTCGTCCTGGCCGGCAGTGGAGGCCACGGGTTGCGGTTCTGCCAGAGCGCTCCACTCTTCGAGTTCACCTGACAGCAAGTGTGCGTAGCGCGATTCCTTCGTGCCTGGCTGCCGAGCAAGTTTCATCACCAGCGGAGGCTCTCGTTCCATCAGGCGATGCAGCGCGGACTCCACGACGCTCAGGTCATCGAACTGGTACATCCGTTCCGTGCGCCCGCGCAATTCGCCCGGTGTCTGCGGCCCGCGCAGCAGCAGCACGCAGAGCACAGCCGATTCTCTTCGATCGAAGTTAAAGACTTCCTGCAGATGATGGATATACTTCGAAACCCGGCTATCGGCGCTCGAGGCCTGGCCTGCGAGGTTCTTTTCGTTCAGGCTTTCCAGCGCCGATCTTACAGCGCTCTCGTCCAGCGCCATCACCGGATCGCGATTCGATTTCTGATTGCAGGCATTAATGAGGGCGTTCAGCGACAGCGGATAGTACTCTGGCGTCGTGCGCTCCTTTTCCAGGAGCGCACCGAGCACTCGCACTTCGACTTCGTCCAGCTTTGTCATGGCTGCTCGCTCCGAAGCTTGTCTTCCCTACCGCCAAGAAACATCCACACCAGAACCAGAATAGCCAGCCCGGCCAGCAGCAAACCATTCCACCGGTAGAATCCTACTGGTTGGGAGAGCAGCGAGATCAACGGCTCTGCCACTTGCAGGCAGAAGATAACGCCGCAGTATGCCAGGACATTATCCCGGAAGAACCAGACAAACACCGCCACCGCGACACCCAGCGGAATAAAGTTCATCACCCACGACGCGAAAAACTCGGGAAACGAGTGCGCGCCCGCCGGCCCCAGGCGAACCAGCAGCAAGGCTATTCCGGCCCACAGCCACCACTGCCGCTTTTTCCATCCCAGGCGAATCACGTAGAACACTATTCCCAACCCGCACACATAGAAGACGCTCAATTCCAGCGCGCCGAGGAATGAGTTCAGCCCCGGATAGGAAGCGTTGAAAACCTCAGGGAAAAGATCCGTGTCAACAGGGGCGAGGGCGTGAAAGCGGCTGGCAAAGACTACGGCCAACTTTGCGAGGGCCGCGCGTGCAGCCAGAGCCAGTACAATACATATAGCCGCATCTCGCCGCCAGAGCCGCCGGGCGCTCCCTTTCAAGAGTTGCCAGGCCTCCGGATAGAGGCTTGCTGCGAGCCCCACCAGCAGCCAGCAGAGCAGCCCCCCCAGCAAGGGCAGAACGATCATGCTCACCACTTCAAACAGCCGCCAGGTGGCGAGAGGAAGGGTCGTCGCATACCGCCGATCCAATTGCGACCATTCGGTAAGCTCGGAAACAGCCATCAACACGAAGACCAACGCACCTATTTTGGCTGATGCACGCCAGGCTATCTCGCCGGATCTGATCCGAAAGACCAGCAGGACCACCCCCGCACCTACCAAGGCGAAGCCCACCACAATGCCCGCCATAGAAAGGAGGGTGTTGATCAGTCTCGTGGAATTTAGCTCCCGTTCCCAAGCCTCCGGCAGTTTAAACACGTGCGAAAGCCCCACCACCTTGTCCCCCGCAACGTCCACTGCGAGCCGATAATATGCGCCTGCCACATTCCGGGGGTCGCCGGCTTTCGCCTGCCACACCAGCGTGTAATCTTCCCGGGCCTTCCGCTTCACCGCCTCCGAACTCTGGAGATCGAAGTCCGACAGACGGTAACCTTGCTGCTCGACATACGCCGCCGCCAGGGTTTGCGCCTGTTCAGGCGAAAGTGAAGCGCCGGGCGCATCGTCGTCCAACAATCTCCGATAGCCGAACACCTGGCCCGTGGTCGGGTCCAGGAAAACGTGGAACTCTTCCTTCTCCAGGTACCGGAAGTAACGCACGTCGTAGATCGCAAGGCGCGTCGCCTGCCGGTAAATATGGTCAGATTCCCGGATTGTTTTATGTTCGAGCAGATAACGAAGCGCCATGGGGTCGACGTTGTCGCGAATCCACGCCACCTGGGAGTAGCGAGTGGGATCAATCTGCCTTGACCGGAGGTAAGCACTAGCCGCCTGGATCGCTTGGGCACGAGTGATCTTCAACGAGAGGCCCTGCCCGAAACGATAAACCGGGATCAACGCCAGCAGAATAAAGCCCAGCGAGAGAACTCCCGCCAGCGCCAGTCGACTCTGCGGCAAAGGTTGGTAAACAACTGCCGCTTGCGACTCCGCCACCTCTTCGCGCGCGGCCCTGCGAATACCCTCGTTGGCGTTAGTCAGGGATTCACTATCACTGAACGTACCGGTGCGCCAATAGGCGAGCCCGGCCACTGCGAGCGGAATCAGCATGATGCCCGCGGCGACCCCACCCGAGATCGCCAGGTAGTGATTTGGAGAACGAATCAGCAGGAAGGCCGTGTAAAGCGCATCCACGGAATAGTGCCAGATCAAGGTGGCCATGATGCCAAAGCGCAGCATGATCACGCCCATCACGATGCCGCCCAGCCCCACCTCTACGCCACGAATAAAGAATGGCTGGTTCGGGTACGCCGCGTGGAGGAATCCCCACATGAAAGCCGAGAGCACGATCGCCAACGGGAGTGCGAGCGCCGCCGCGCCCTTCGAGCGCAGCAAGTTCAAAGCCCCGTAAAGCAATCTTTTCAGGAACGGAATTGAGAACGCCCGGAATTGCAATTCTTCAGACACGGCGGGAAAGAAGCCGATGAACAGCACGGTTATCCAGGGAAACTTCGTATTCAAGAGGTCGGTAAACGGAAGGTCGGCGGGCGCCCACGCCCCTATTTTATTGGCGGCTAGATAGAAAACTGTCTGGTAAGCAAAGAAGAAAAAGGTAAGGGTAATCCCAACCACGTTGGCAATAAAGAACGAGCGGCTGCGCAGGCCCTGCCAGGTGAAGTATCTTCGCAGGGCAATTTGGTTCGGATAACTCTCACGGTAGGTGGGCTCGGAAGCGGCGACGAGCAGGAATATTAGTGCGCCCGTGCCCACTGCTGCAAGCAGGGCGCCCCCCAGGGCCTTGGTGATAAAGCTCGTATACGAGTCCGTGGTCTGGTAATCGAATTGAGCCAGTGAGAAGCTATTGAGCTGGCCAAGAAAGTAAAGCGCCGCAGCGACCCCGCCGAACCCCAGCGCCATCCAGACCGGCACGTCGCGATCGCGCAGGCGGCGGATCAAAATCACCAGCATGCCCACGCTCAACAGAATCCAGAAGACCTCGTCTACGGTTTGCGCGGCGTCGTTGCGCGAGCGCAGTTTCTCATAGTCGCGTGTCCACTGCTCCGGAACCTTGACGAACTCGCGGTACCCTGCCACCTGGTCGCCATTGACCAGCACTTCCACGCGCAGGCTCCCATCGCCCAGTTCGACGCTTTTCTGCTTCCAGGTAAAGTCATGGTCGGTGCGCGCCGGGCGCTTCTCTGTCTCGGCCTCCACGAACTCGAGGTCGGCAAGATTCCGCCGCATCACCTGGGTGAGGAATGTCTCTGCGATGGTGCGGGCGGCAGGCTGGTCGAGGGAGGCGCCCGGAGCGGCTTCAGGGATGTCGTGATTAAACCCCACCACCTCGCCGGCGGGGGTGACGTCCGCGCGGAATTCTTCCTGCTGTTGTGGTATGAACCAGCGATGCGACCAACGCCAGAGGTGAATGGGCCCACGGGTCAGCCCATTCATCCGGTCCAGTCCCTGCGTACGCTCCAGGTAGACCTTTTCATCGTCGTTGTAATCGAACCTGGCGGCATGTCGATAGCCGTCCAACTTGAAGCCCCGATCGGCAAGGAACTTCTGCGCCAAAGGGGCTGAATCGTCCCGGTTCAGGCGGAATTCAATCGCCGCTTCGGGAAATGCACGAGCGAAGTATTTGATCGCAATGGCCAGTGATAGAGCCGCAACGAGAATAGCAACGACAATGGTCTTGCCGTCCGAGGACTGCAGTTTGGTGGGCATGGGCTCCTCAGGATTCGGTGTTCCTTACACAACAGCGGGTACTGAATGCTCTCCGTACGGGCACGCCATGGCGTGCCCCTACCCGCGCTCTCTGGGTTTCAACCGTTTCAACATAATCCACGCCGAAGCGCCGTCCGAATAATAGTTCCGGACGTGATCTACCTTCCTGTAACCTCGAGCTTCATAGAAGCTTCTTGCCGACGCGTTGTTCTCTGCAGCTTCGAGGTAAACCAGCACGAGTCCCTTCTCCCTCGCCCAGTCCTCAGCGGCGTCCATCAGTAAGCTCCCCACGCGCCGCCGGCGCCAACCTTCCACTACATCAATGGTCACGATGTGCGCAACCCTGTGCGCTTGGCGTTCAGCGATGAGGAAACCGACGACTTCTCCCTTCTCGTCTGCAATCCATGTATTGCTTCGCCGATTGGCTATAAACTCACTCAACGCCTCCCGAGGATAAGAAATCCCAGGCGCAAAACAAGCTTGATCGATCCGGTAAAGTGTCTCGAGATCCTCGGGACGGAAAGCACGCAGATGCATAAGAACAGGAGTCAGGAGTTAGGAGTCAGGAGTCGGGATTCAGCATCCAGTACCGCAGCAATCGACGTTGGAAACATGGCGGCAGGATTTGGCGATAGCGCCGATGCATAGCCCCTGCCATGGTCGCTCCATAGGCAACCCGACTTATTCAGCCCTGAATCCCGAATCCTGAATCCTAGCCTGAATCCCGAATCCTAGCCTTACTTCATTCCCGCTTGATTAATACTCTCTCCCAAGTGCTCGGCTATCATTTGTGCGGATTCGATGACGGCCTGGGCAAGGGAGGGCGGGTTGTAAGGCCGGAAGATAATGTCTTGCCAGATTGATCCGCCGCCTCGGTCGGTGATCGAGACTTCGGTGTGCAAACGTTTCAGCCGGCGCGATTCCAGACACGAGCCCCGCACGATGGCGTCAGCTTCCTTCGCGTTGGTAGCCATTTTGAAACGGCCTAGTTTCCCGAGGCTTGCCACCAGCTTTTCACTGAGATCATTGTCCATCCTCTCGATGTACAGCGTACGGATTCGCATCAGCTTCCGGTAGTCATTCACAGTGGCGGTCCGGGGACCGGACTCACCGGGCCCAGGCTTAGGACCGAGCGTAGGTTTTTGCTCTTGTTCTCCGCCCTGCTGTTGCGCGTCCTGCGCCGTCAACACCGGCGCCAATAACAATGCCAGAGCCAACAACACAACGATTCGCCTCATGGCAACCTCCCATGACAAAGCCTAACGAACCTGCCGCGTCCGCTCTTTGACCAATCGCTGACGGTCTTTAAAATCCTGGCGATCGTTCTTTTGTTGCCGATAGAGATTCTGCTTGTCCCGCTTCATCTGGTGCTTCGCCTGCACTCGGTTCGCCTTGGTCATGTGCGCGCTGTTCCAGGACCGTTTCTGGATCTTTTGCTGTGCCTTCAGCCTCTTCCTTTCCTGCTTTTGGCGCGCCTTGAGCGTTCTACCTTCCGTCCTGAATTGGTCTCGGCCCTGCCCCGCCGCCCGGCGGGCCACAGGAAAGCTCAGAAAAAATGTAATCATCAGGCCTATAAAGAGTTTTCGCATTCTACCTCCGCTTCCGGCTCACTACCCTACAGAATCAATTTGCCACCCAGTCGCATCTTACCGGGAAAGTGCCGGGAGAACAACTAGTCCATCGGTACTGCCCTGCTCGGAAAATCGACGGGTTGGGTAGCGATGACCTACGTTAGACGGATACGCGGTGACTTTCGGCAGCGGGCCGGTAGAAAACATAGAGCATCCAACCCACCGTAGCCAACCCGGCCAGCAGCAACGCCCCAAATATTGAAAAAACCACCCACTGACCTCGGACCGGCAGCGAGTGCGGATCGAAGTAAGGGCGCAGATAAGCCAGGCGCACGAGGTGTCGCAGCACTACCATCGCACAGACCGTGCCCAGGATGGCAACGCTCGCCGTCCCCAAACTTGCGGGGGCAGTCAAAAGCGCAAGTAAAGCCAGCATAATGCCGAGGATGAGCACTCCCACGGCGAGCCTATCGCCCACCAAGGCCTGGCGGATTTCCACCGGAAGGCTGAGCAAGAACCACAGCCCGACCAGGAATTGCACCAGCGTCCCGCCCATGAACCAAGTCACTCCGTAACGTCTTGCCCAAGCCGCGAGCTCCGGAGAATCCGCTCGCCACCGAGTGGAGAGCAGCGCTATGCCCAGCCCGGCTAAGGCCACGGCAGCTACGACGAAGTGTGCCAGCCGCACCAGGTTCAGAAGAGGTACAGGGCCGAAGATCTTTCCGACCTGCCCGTTCATGAAGCGGGGATAGAAATCCTGGGGATGCTGCATGGCCGTGATATTTTGCGTAAAAATGAAGGCCACAAGAAGAAAGAGCACGGCAGTGGCCAGCATCACCCAGGGGGCCTTTGGCCCAAGTGCATCGTAGCGCAACTGAAGCCAATAAACGCCATAGTACCCAAGTAGGACCAGCAATACGACGGCAAGCCAATACCATGCCATGAGAACAGAAGACGTATAAAAGAGCTGTCCGTAAACAAGCTGCAAGAACAGCAGCGGGCCCACCCCGAGAGTGATGGTGAAAGCCGTCACGGGCGGAAGGGCGCGTGAAACGCGCCCCGTCAGTTCGTGATGGCGGGAGTCGCGCCGGCCAAGGTAACTGGAGACGGTCAGGATTATGACTCCGCCCAGCAGAAAGTTCATCGCCAGCAGGTGCAGGATGAGTGTGAACACCAGCAGAAATTCCAGCAGCCCCGGCGGCGCCGGCAACGGTACTGGAACAGGTCCCGGAATAACGGGATTCATGGGTGCGGGGCTCCTTTGGCGATCGCGTCCTGGGACTGGCCACCTGCCAACGCAGCTTCCGGCTCAATGGAGATACTTGCGGGCGGCGGATTCAAACTCGCCAGCCAGGCGCCCAAAGCCTGGCGCTCCTCCTCAGTCCCCACGAAGGCCGGCATGAAACCCTTCAAGGTGCTGAGATGGTCCAACTGGTAATCAATCATCGACCAACTCCACCCTCGAACGGCGAGGCGGATGCTGTTGTATCCGTCCACTGTATGGCAACTCGCACACTGCACGCGGTAAATCTCCTCGCCGGCGGGCT
>JBELAJ010000388.1:0-8125 GCA_049508935.1 Terriglobia bacterium
TTAATGGTCCCCTCCCGTCCTGACACCTTGAGCTGCGATCGAAGATTCTTTTCTCCCTCCGCAGAGGTAATGATCCAAGGTTCCACTCGCGGAGAGTTAAAAACGCGAAGAGTGGTATCGATATTCCCAGATCCGGTGAGAACGATGATTTTCTGCTTGTCGAGGTTTAAAGTCTTCTCCCGGTACAGCCGCAGTTGCTCGTCATCGATGCCGTAGTCCGCGCCATGCGCGTCAGGGCCGGACTCTTCGCGGAGCGTGTTTGCGCCAATCAATTGTCCGTCGTGATGCGCGCGCAGGAAATCCATCAGCCAACGATCTTCTCTGCTTCTTGAAACTTCCCTGCCACCAGCACGGCCTTTCAACTCCCTGAACGAAGCACAACCGTCGAGTCCCATCACAAAATTGGAGCTTATATACGGACGATGAGTGTCACGACGCTCCGGAAACCCAAACGGGCCATAGCGCTCTTTGATGTGCCGCGGTAAGGGAAATGTATCTTCGCTCATGCTAAAACAAATTTGAAGGTCCATCGTCGCCTCCTAAGAAAGAATGGCGCGATATTTTGCATAGAGGGGAAGTACGGCAAGTCCTGCTGAAGTGATGGGAGGCCGAGTCACAGACCAGGAGCTCATCCCCGTCGAAGTGCGGGTCGTAGCCGAGGAAGAGCAAGCATTCCAGTCTTTCGGCTTCGAGCAAGACCTCCTCCGGCACCCTCTTGCGTTCGCTTCGCAAATTCTCGACCAACCCGTTCACGGCCTGGACAAACACTCCAGTGTAGCATCTCGTCCTTGCGAGTGGCTTGTACGTACCAGGCAGTCTTGTAACTCTGCGCTGGTAGATGTCGCCCAACATTTGGCTCGAATGGCGCTGAACAGCATGCTCAAAGGTCGAGGCAAAGACGAGGTAGGTAGCCTTCCTGAGTCTCAGCCCTCAAGCAAAAAGGCCGCATCCTAAGGACAGGGGCCCCGAGAATGGGGCCCCGTATTTGGGCTAACTGGCAAGACTGTCTGGTAATGACAAACATCTAACAATCGTGTAGACAATTTGTCTGTCCACTTTTGCTCACTTCTCCATTTTTCTTCAACACTCTCTTAGGACACGGCCGGTCTGACTTGACTTCGAAGGGGCTGGGTTCTAGAGTAGGCGTGACTGATTTGAGGGTACCTGTCCTGGGAGTGCGCAGAGACTTCTGAACTCCCTCGAGACCGCGAGGCTGGCTCATGCTGCTCGTTGCCGGGTTTTCAGCGTTCGCCGTATTTCTGGGCATTGCGTCCATCGGATTCCTTGTCCTCGTAGTGAGTTTTCTCTCCGGTGAGTTATTCGACCACGGCGACCTGGCAGGCCACGATGCCGACTTCCACGGCGACGTGCACGGGGGCGCAGGAGTCAGCATCTTTAGCTCTCGCATTCTCAGTGTTTTCGTGACGGCTTTTGGCGGCTTTGGGGCGATTGGTATCCATTTGGGCCACAGCATAGAGGTCAGCACGGCTATGGGCGTGGCGGGCGGCTTGGTTTTCGGCACCATTATTTACCTTTTCGCGAGCTTCCTCTACAGCCAACAGGCGTCCAGCGAAGTCCGGGTAAGCGATCTGGCAGGGAATACGGCACAAGTCAGCGTGAGCATTCCAAAAGCCGGCGTCGGACAGGTCCGGTGCAGACTGGGGGAGAGCGTGGTGGACAAGATTGCCCAGTCCCAGGATGGGGAACCAATTCCCGTCAATACCGTAGTTAAGATAGAAGCCGTGCTGGGTGAGACGGTAGTGGTCCGGCGAGCAGAGTGACCAGAAGACGGAAACTGGAAAATGGAAACTGGAAAATAGAAAAGGGAAAATAAAAATGGAATACTGAGAGCCCGGCACGCTCGAATGGCAACCAGCTAGCTCCAGCTTATCGCTAGTTTCGATTTTCCATTTTCCAGTTTCCAGTTTCTGTTTTCCATTTTCCAATTTCCAACTCCGGGGGATGTCATGAGCATGGTTACGCAGTTTTTCGTTCCCATCATTGTGATGTGTGTGCTTTTGGCCCTGATTGTGGCCATGGCGCTTTTCAGCAGGAACTACCTGAAAGTGCCGCCCAACGCGGTGGCGGTGTTCAGCGGTCGCAAACGGAAGACGAGCGACGGGAAAATCGTGGGCTACCGCATGATCAAGGGCGGAGCGGCCTTCCGCTACCCGCTCCTCGAGCAGGTGGACTACCTGTCGCTGAACGTATTCACAATTCCGCTCGAGATCAAGCGGGCTTACACCAAGCAAGGCGTGCCCATCTCCGTGAAAGCGGTGGCCAACGTCAAGATCAAGAGCGACGACATGTCTCTCAGTGCTGCTGCCGAGCGCTTCCTCGGCATGTCGCACGAAGAGATCCAGCGTGTGATCTTCCAGACGCTCGAGGGCCACCTGCGGTCGATTCTCGGCACGCTGACCGTGGAAGAGGTCAATAGCGACCGCCAGAGTTTCGCCCAGAAACTGACCTCGGAGGCCGCGGCGGATCTGGAGAGAATGGGCATCGGTGTCGACGTACTGACTATCCAGGACATATCCGACGAAGAAGGCTACCTGGACGCCCTCGGCAAGAAGCGGACGGCGGAAGTGAAACGCGATGGGACCATCGGCGAAGCCGAGGCCACGCGCGATTCGAAGATTAAGTCCGCTCTCGCCATGCAGGAGGGAGAGAAGGCGAAGTTCGACTCAGAGGCCAACATTGCCGCGGCGCAACGTGATTTCCAGGTAAGGCAGGCCCAGTTCCTGGCCGAGGTGGAAACGCAAAAGGCCACGGCCGCGCAGGCCGGCCCGCTTTCCGATGCCAAGGCCAAGCAGGCCGTGGTGGTGGAAGAAGTGCGCGTGGAAAAGGTGCGCACTCAGGAACAGATCGCCGTCCAGGAACAGGAAGTGATGCGTAAGCAGAGGGAACTCGAGGCTACGGTCATCAAGGCCGCGGAGGCCGACCGGCAGGCAGCCATTTTGCGCGCTGAAGCCAAGAAGCAGGCGGCCATTCTCGAGGCTGAGGGCAGCAAGGCCGCCCAGATCGCGATGGCGGAAGCGGCACAGGAAAAGTTCCGGCAGGAAGGTCTGGGCCAGGCGGCAGCCATCGAAGCTCAGGGTCGCGCCGAGGCCGCCAAAGTGGAGGCCATCGGCTTAGCCCAAGCGCGAGCTATTGAGGCTCAGGGCGTCGCCGAGGCAACAGCCATCCTGAAGAAGGCGGAAGCATGGAAGGAGTTCAACGAGGCCGCCAAGCTCCAAACGATTCTCGAAAAGATGCCCGCCGTGCTGCAAGCTTCAGCAGGAGTTTTCGGTGCTGTGGCGGCGCCCCTGGGCAATATCGACAAAGTGGTGGTGATCGAGCAAGGCAACAGCGCCGCAGGTGATGGGACGGGAGGAATCGGCCGCATCGCCAAAACTGGACCAGCGTTGGTATTCGGCCTGCTCCAGCAGTTGCAAGCGTTGGGCCTTGACGTGCCCGGCGTCCTGTCGCAGTTGGGCGTTTCCCATGTGGGCACGACTGAACCCGCAGCGGCCAAGCCGTCGCGTCTCGCCGAACCCAAGGTAATCGCACAACAAGCGGAAGCAAGCGGCGCTCAAAACAAGGGCTAGAAGCTTATGGCATGGGCGCCCCTCGTGGGCGTCCGCGGGCAGCCACAAGAGCCGCCCCTACTCGGAGGTTAGCCATGCCTTCTTATCAGGTGGAATCCAAACTTCAGAGCGAGCCTCCTCGCGCCTTAGTCGTGCATTGCGGTGACCATCGTTTCCAGGCCGCATTTCAGGAGTTCCTTAACCGCGATTTGGGGCTGGGGGGCAACTATGACCTGTTGGTCATTCCGGGCGGCCCCCAAAGTCTGACGTTAGTTGAGTACCTTCCTAAGTTTTCCTGGGCAAGCTGGAGGTGGTTCCGGTTCTTCGTCGACAACCATGAGATCGAACGGTTGATCCTCATTCAGCATGAGGACTGCGCCTGGTACAAAAGTCTGCCGCTGCATCTTCACTCTTCCTCCGAGCCGCGCCAGCGCCAGGAAGAGGATCTGCGGAAAGTAGGACAGACTCTGCGAAAGGATTTCCCCCAGCTCAAGCTCGAATTGTATTTTGCGGCTTGGGATGGGACAGAGCAGGGGAATATCGACTTCCTCACGCTTGCCGCGTGACTCGGCCAAGCACCTCAGTGTCTTCTGCACGATAATCCCCGCACAACCTTTGAAGCGATGAAGAATCCGCCAGGCCATGTCATTCCGAGCGAAGCGAGGAATCTGCATTCGATCATTCTCAACAAGGCAAATGCAGATGCTTCGGTTTGCTCAGCATGACAGCATGATTATGACAGCATGATTTTTTCACACCTTTTTGTCAAAAGTTCAGATGGCTCAAATCGGCCACCGTGAATGGCGAAAACCGGCCACCCCAAGAGCCATCGACAAGTGTGGCCGTTTGGGCGGCAGTTAAGGCGCGCCATATCGTATACAATCTGCGCAGTTCGGTAAATCCTTATGCACCAACAGCCTGCCGATCTGATTCGTTGATAAGTATTATCTGTATATTCAATGCCTTGGAGAACTAATATTTGGAAGGCGATGTGCTCGGAGTGCGGTGGTGGCATTCTTCGCCTTTGATTGGGCGCAGAAGGGTAGTTCGAAACTCCTCAGTTCTTGGGGAGCAATTCTCGAAACTCGAAGAGCTCGGTGCGGATCTTATTGACATTCTGTTAGATTCAAGGAGGCCTGTATGCTTAAGATAGGGTGTGTATTTTTTCTGGCACTGGTCGCTGTCTTCGCGGCCGTCCTGATGGTAAGTTGCGGAAGCGGAACGCAAGTGAGTACGCCACAGCCCCAGCCCGCCACGCCGACAGGGATGCTCGTCACCTTTGGAACAGACCAGCCTAGCTGCGATGTGCAGTCGTTCATGGTGACGATTCAATCGGCTTCCCTCGTTCAGGAATCCGGAGGTGCGCCGGTCACCATCACAGCTCCGAGTCAGCCGGTGGATTTTGCCAGCTTGGTGGACTTCACGAATATCCTTAGCTTTGGCAGTGTCAATACAGGAACCTACAGCCAGCTTGCACTTACGCTCACCAGCCCGCAGTTGACCTACCTGGACACCTCGACAAGCCCGCCCACGGCGGTTACGATGCCTCCTTGCACTGTAAGTGGGACCTCGAACTGCACTTCGTTTTCGAACGGCACCGCTACGGATACACTTAATCTAATGTTCAGTCCGCCTCTCTCGATCACCACCAACGGCGCGGCGGGGTTGGTGCTGGACTTCGACATGCGCGATTCCGTGCAGACCGGATCAAACGGTCTGATCACGGGTGTGGTAGATCCTCAAATCACGATCACGCCTTCGGTTGCGTCCGGGACCACTTTGGGTGAGGCGGATTCGGTTTATGGCGTAGTTCAAAGCGCTCCCACCACGACGAGCAGTAATACGAACTTCGTCGGCAGCTTCCCGCTGCAGGTGCAAGGCGGGGTGGGGCAGACTTTGACGATCCAAGTCACCAGCTCGACAACGTTCCAGGGCGATGGCGTGAGCGGCCTCTCCGGCGATCCGGCCCTCCAGGCTCTAGCGCAGGAGACCTTCGTCGAGGTTGATGCTATTGTTGACACGAGCGGCAATATCATCGCTCAGGAAGTGGACGCAGAAGCCCAGTCCGTAACAACCGGTCAGTCCGGCGGCTTTTTAGGGAGGATTATTGGTGTGACGCGCGACAATTCCGGCAACGCAACTGGGTTCAACCTGCTGGTTGGCCACGAGGCATGGGGCATGACCACGGAGGTTCCGCTGGAGTCGTCTCTGGCTGTGGCGCTCACCAGCTCGACCAATTACTGGGCGAATTGGCGCCGCTGGAATCAAGACTCACTCCAATTCGGGCCAGAGACGATAGGACTCGCGGAGGACGTGGCCGTCTACGGTACTCTAACGGCGGCAACAGGCAGCACGCCTGCGACCCTCAGCGCAAATATGGTCTTCCTGCGGCAGCGGAATGTGCTCGGGACGTTCCAATCAATGCTTACGGCGGGATCGGATAACAAGAGCGGTGGTTTCACGATGCTGCCGTGCGGAGATCTCTTCCGGGGACAAACGATTACTGTCTTGACTTTCGGGGACAGCAGGTTCCACAACGTGGGCGGCTTATCAGGGTTGAGCGCAGGTCCAGTCATCAACGTTTCTGGGCTGCTTTTTTATGAACAACAAAACAGCCCTGCCAATCAGCAGCCCGCTTGGACTGCGCCGACCTGGGTCATGCAGGCCAAGACGGTTCACAAGTTGCAACAGTAACGTCTGCACGGAAACGTAGGGGCACGCCATGGCGTGCCCCTATCGCTATACTGAAATTCTCCTCACGGAATCAGGCTCTCTTCCCATTTCTCGACAGCGGGTGGAATTCTGCCCTCCAGGAGCGACACGAAAGCAATTAGCGACTTTCGTGCATCTCCGATCGGGTAATAAAAGGCTTCCCAGTTGTCGCTGTCTTCGCCGTCGTGGTTCGGGATCACATAATCGAAATGCCAAGCTTCCTTCAGTTCACCATATGCGCTGGAGGCGCGTTTTTCGATGTTCTCAAGGTCCTTTTGCGAAAGCTCGAGCTTCTGTCGATGCGCACGCCGGAGCAGTTTGCGCCGCATGACGTCAGTGACGAAATCCGGAAGGAGAACATTGCGCTCTGTGTTCTTAAGATAGACGATCTCCTCTTTCGAAAGAGGCGAAACAAAGACCGCCAGCCGATCAATTCCAGCTAATCTGGGATGAGTCTGGAGCACTCGGCCAACGAAAGGATTTCCTTCGAAGAAAGCGCACCCTTCCGCCAGGCGAGCCTGCAACTCTTCGATGTCCAACGCTTGCAGATCGCCCCTTACGTCCAACACGGCATACCTGCTTTGCGCGCGCAACCCCTCAATCTGACTCCGAGTGCGGAAATGATAGTCGGCCCCGTCGACTTCGCCGGGCCGGGGCGACCGGCTATTGTAAAGGACCAGCTTCCTCAAAGCTCGGCGCAACTCCGGATAGAATCTGGCCATGGCCTTGTCCAATGGACTCTTGCCGACGCAAGACGGTCCGGACAGGATCACCAGTCTGCGGGAAAGTTCATTTCTCATTGGCTGCCATCCCCTCTACGCGTGAACACCAGTGTGGCCAGTATAATACTGCTGGAATTGTTTTTAGGCCTTTATTTATGCAGGTGGAATGAAGGTGAAAAGTTGGGTGTAGCGAGTGGTGATTAAATTGCGTCCTTGACATCCCTCAATCGCGGCAATGTTGTGATAGTGTTTCAGGCGGGAGTCGGCTGCCTGGAGCACGGGGCTTTTTCATTAACTTTGCTCGGGTCTAGAACAGGGTTGAGGTATAGATACCTCTCGCAGGTACTTAAAGGTACATCCTCCACCTCCTGCTCTTTTACCGCTCGGGTTCGTTCGAATCCTTCCTGTGGTTCGCTCCACGCTGTCGTTTCCCCTGAACATCGGGGGCAGTTTGTGTTCCCCATCCAAACTTTCGAGGATAAGGAGGAATACCACCATGGCAAGATCAGAGGAACTGATGACTCAGTCGGTACAAGGGTCCCGCAGGTATGTTCTTAACGAGGTAACCTGGGAGGCCATCAACGAGCCTGGCACGTATGTCGAGCGCGGGTCGGGAGACCTCTACAGGTTTCCCAAGGAGTCGCTGATACCCGGCGCGTCACCATCCGTGGTGAAGGAGTCTCGAGGCGCTTCTGTGCTGCTGAAGATCAGCGAAGACCCCTTCATCACCACCTTCAAGGCAAGGCTCATGTGCGCACAACACAACATCGAGCCGAATTTCTGATTCCAGCTCACTTTCTCGGGGGGCGGCGGGAATTGCGTATTCCCTCCGCCTCAGTTTCTTTCGAGGGGACGGCACCGTTGTCTCCTAATTTGAATGCAGCGCCGACCTTTAGAGCCTGCCCTGAGCACAGCGAAGGGTCGGCAAATGCCCCGACAGATCGGGGCGCTACAAACCAGATTAGGACACTCCGATGGCACGCATCGCTGGCGTATGCCGACGAACTAGTACTACTATGTTAAGTAGTATCGTCGAAAACTCGCTCAAACTTCGTTCCGCAGAAAGGACAAAGTCCGGTCCATCTCACCAGCCAGGGCTGGATCGTGCGGAGAATCCGTTCCCAC
>JBELAJ010000389.1:0-8047 GCA_049508935.1 Terriglobia bacterium
CTCCTCGCCGGGAAGCGTTACCGCGGGCACAACGGCCACGACCCCGGTTCCTATGAGCCGCTCGCCATTTACTACTACAAGATCGATCGCCGCAATGCCACCTTCACGCGCTACACCGCCAGTTACAACGGCACGGCGGGCGCAGGGACGCAGTTCGTCATAACCGACATCGATCGCGACGGCGACCTCGACGTCCTGGTGGCCGGCAAGACGGGCGTTCATTGGCTGGAGAATCTGAAGGTGAACAAGCGCTCCCGGGAGGCGAGGGAGAAGGAATTGCTCCTGAACACGGACTGGCCTTTCCCGGATGAGAATCAGTAATCGAGAGTGGCGGTTGAAGCTTTGGGTTGCTAAATCGTTTCGCTCAGAATGAGAGCGGTCAGCGAGGGATAGCGCGCGACAATGACAATATGTCGGTGGGGCTTCGTGTCTCTTGTGTTTTCAGCTCGCTTCGATAACAATCTATGATTAACCCACTGACCCGAAGTAGAGGAACTAGTGCAGCTCATCCCGCGTGATGGCAAGTTCTACGATCTTTTCAACGAGCAGGCCCAGAATATCCACCAGGCGGCTCAAGTATTGGTCATCCTTTTCCGGGACTTTAAGGACGTTGAAAAGCGAGTTGCAGAGATCAAGGTCGCCGAGCACAAGGGCGATCAGATCACCCGTTCCGTAATGACCAAACTGAACCAGACCTTCATCACTCCCTTTGACAGGGAGGATATCCACGCTCTCAGTTCGGCGCTTGACGACGTGATGGATCTGGTCGATGCGGCTGCCAGCCGGCTCATCACCTACAAGGTGAAATCCGTAACTCCTGGGGCTTCGCAATTGGCCGATGTCATCCTGCGCGGGGCGGAGATTCTGGTCAAGGCCATTTCAGAGTTGAAAAGACCTCAGACTATTCTGAAATACTGCGAGCAGCTCAATCAGATCGAAGAGGAGAGCGACCGGATCAAAGGCGAATGCATCGCCAAGTTGTTCGAGGACTCGACGCTGCCGATTGAGGTCATTAAGTGGAAAGAGATCTACGAAGTACTGGAAGCTGCCACGGATAAGTGCGAGGACGTTTCGGACGTTCTGGCGGCGGTCGCTCTGAAAAGCGCTTAGTTCTCTCGAAGCCTTAGCCGCAGCCCCTTAAGACGATCCCACACGCAAGGAATTATGTTCTGGTTTGCCGTCGGACTCACCTTAGTTGCCCTGACCTTCGATTTCCTGAACGGCTTCCACGATGCCGCCAACTCCATAGCCACCGTTGTCTCAACCCGCGTGTTGTCTCCGCGGATTGCGGTGATCTGGGCAGCCTTCTTCAACTTCGTCGCCGCCTTTACCTTTGGCACCGCCGTGGCCAGGACCATGGGCCGTGGCATGATCCGCCTGGAATTCGTGAACCTGTACGTCATTCTCGCCGGTCTTATCGGGGCGATCGTTTGGGATATCCTCACCTGGTACTACGGCCTGCCGGTTAGTTCGTCCCACGCGCTTATTGGCGGCTACGCGGGCGCCGCGGTAGCCAAGGCGGGCTGGAAAGTCATCATCGTGAGCGGCTGGACGAAGACTATCCTGTTCATCGGCCTCTCTCCAATCGTCGGTTTGGTTCTGGGCGGCGCGCTGATGATTGCGGTGTACCGGCTGTTCCGCAACTTCTCGCCGGTGCGCGTCGATCGCCTCTTCCGCAAGCTACAGCTCCTTTCGGCCGCTGCGTACAGCTTTGGCCACGGTACGAACGACGCCCAGAAAACCATGGGGATCATTGCCGGAGTGCTCTTCACCGCGGGAATTCTCGACCACTTTTACATCCCCTTCTGGATTGTCCTGATGGCCCACACCGCCATCGGTCTGGGGACCTTGGCCGGCGGTTGGCGAATTGTCCGGACTATGGGAATGAGGATTACGCGCCTAAAGCCGGTCGGGGGGTTCTGCGCTGAGACAGCAGCGGCAATCAGCCTGTTGGGAGCGGCGTCGGCGGGCATTCCGGTTTCAACCACTCACACCATCGCGGGCGCCATCATGGGAGTGGGCAGCGTCCAGCGACTGACCGCCGTTCACTGGGGGGTAGCCGCGAAAATCCTCTGGGCGTGGGTATTGACGATTCCCGCCTCCGCCCTCGTATCCGCGGCGTGCTTCCTCTTGCTGCGCCACTTCATCCCCGCAGCTTAAGCCGCTCGTTCACCATTCGTAGAGCCAGACATAGCTCGTGGCGCGGCTATGCTGCGGCGCACCGTAGGGCTTGCCTTCCTTTTCTTCGCCGTTTCGCCAAGCCAGGCGAAACCCTTTTTGAAAGATAATCGGATCATCCTCGTGGAAACGGTAAGCGGAAAAGCGGCAAGTGCCGTCGGCATCCTGAGTTTTGTGGGTCAGGCCGGCGATGGGAAGGTGGTACATGCCACGGTTGAAGTAGTAGGTCCCGAGGAAGTAGTCCTCGGTTCCAGAGGAGAGCAGGAGGGGTTCTTTCGCGCCGTCCATATAGGCCCTGAGGACCGCTTCGAGGAAGTTGAAGTTCTTGCTGGCTACAGAGAGCGTCACTTGGTAAAGCGCTCCCGCGCCGGGGGCTTGGCAGATTTCGAATATCTGAAGAGGCTCGAGCTCGACATTGTCACGCACCTGGAGGCGCAGTCGCGCGTTCTGCGGCAGGCGGAGATTGCCGAGAAACACCGGGAGGTTCTCGACTCCCCGAATGATCCACCAGAACACTTGCGGTTTTTCGACGCCCGCGCCCAGTTGCCCCGTGACCCGGATGCTTTTTCCAAAAGGAATCCGGTAAGTGTTATAGAGGCCGCTGGGATTCCCGGTTTTCCCCAGTCGCGCGGTGCCCCAGGGGGCTGAAGCATCGCCCCATCCGATTCCGTGGCCAAGAAAAAGCTGCATATCAATCGAGTCTTGGGCCTCTCCGTCGACATAGAAGCGAATTCGCGTTCGGTCGTAACCTGGCCAGTCGCCGCCAAACCACATCTGCGTCAGGCAGCCCGTTCCCTCGTGCTGGAAGAGCACGGTCTCATGGTCGGGGTAAAGCATCCCTTCCTTGCCGGCGGTCCCGAAGGTTTCGAGGTTTGCTACAGACACGGTGCTCTCCGGGTTATCCACGGCGCTCCCACACGCTTGCCAAGGGCAGGCGAGAGCAAAAACCGCGGATACGAATAGCGTCGCGCAAAGAGAGCTCTTGATGTCCCCTACCGTAGGAGTTCGATTGTTCATTGTGGATTCCCTGTGGGACAGGCACTCTTGCCTGTTCTTTTGGCACGATGAGCTAGCATTGCGGTCAGGCAAGAGTGCCTGTCCCACCTGTGTCACCTCAGCGCGGCAAGATCGACTCAAAGTGATAACTTCCCGAGCCGATCTCGTATACTACCGCGCCGGCTTCCCTGCCCAGATACTTGACGCCCGGAGTTTGGGCCGCCGGCTGGGCACTTTCTTTTACGGATGCTTCCCGGTCGGCGGGAATGTAGACGGTGGCCGTGGTGTTGACGGGAATGGAAACGCTCCAGGTGAACCGGTCGCCGTCGCGCTTCCAGTCGCTCGAAATTTCACCGTAAGGAGACTTGTGCGAAGCTCTTACGAAGGTCAGATCGCCAGCAGGCGTGGGGTGCATCACGATGTGTTTGAAGCCGGGCTGCGCCGGGTCTGGCCGGATGCCGGCCAGGTTTTCATAGAGCCAGGTAATGAGGTCGCCGACGAGCATCAAATGGTTGCCCGAGTTCATGGCCGGATTGGCTGTGTCGCCATTCCAAAGTTCCCAGATCGTGGTGGCTCCCTGGCCGGCCATGTAGCCCCAGCTTGGGTACGATTTCTGGGAGGCAATTTCATAAGCGACTTCCGGGTGTCCGTTGGCGGAAAGCACTTGCATGAGCCACTGGCCTCCGATCAGGCCCGTCCCCGTGTGCCCTTGGCTCTGGTCCTGGATCTTACGCGCCAGCGCTTCGGCGACTTTCTGCCGGTCTTGTTCCGCGACCATACCAAAGGCCAAAGGAAGGACGCTGGAGGTCTGTGAGCCGTTGCTGTATCGGCCGGTCGCCTCGTGGAAGTAAGTCTTGTTAAAAGCCGCGACCAGCCTGTCGGCGAGTGCGTTGAAGTCTTTTGCGTCATCGGGCTTGTCGAGCAGCGTCGCGAAGCGCGCCATCAGGCGCAACAGGTGGTAGAAGTAAGTCGTGCCTAGCACAGGCCCCTCGGTCCGGCGGGCTGGATCGTTCGAGTGGATCAGTTCGGGAGATTCCGGTGGCACGCACCAATCGCCGTAAACGTCCCGAGGCATGAGATCGCCTTTCAAGAACGTCTGCATGTGCGCGATCCACTTCTTCATGCCTTCGTAGTGTCTTCGAATTACCTCGAGATCTCCGTACTGATCGTAAAGATGGTCGGGGATGATGATAAAACTGGATGGCCACGTAACGTTTTCATTGCGGAAGGGCCAGTAGGCCGGAGAGACGTCGCTCACCCTGCCCTTCTCATCCTGGGAGTCCGCCATGTCGTCCACCCACTTGGCATAGAGCCCGGCCACGTCGAACATGTACGGTTCGCCGCGACTCTCGGCCGACCGGTCGCCCAGCCAGCCTTGACGCTCGTCGCGCTGCGGGCAGTCCGTGGGCATGCTTCGGTAGTTGTCCTTGGTGCCCCAGACCACGTTTTTGTAAATCTGGTTCAGCAGCGGGTTGGACGACGTGAAGTCGGCGTGCTGCTCGACGGCGTCATGAACCTCGCGACCTTCGAGGGAAGCCAAACTGGGCTTGCCCGGAAATCCTTTCATCTCCACGTAGCGGAAACCGTGGTAGGTGAACCGTGGCTCATACACTTCGGTGCCCTCGCCCTTGAGCGTGTAAACATCGGTCACCAGGGCGGACCGCAGGTTGTCCAGATAAAGCGTGGCGTCGGGCCTCAGCCTTTCGGCATGGCGCAGTGTGACCTGGGTTCCCTTCGGCCCTGAAACCGTCAGCCGGCACCAGCCCACCATGTTCTGGCCCATGTCAAACATGTAGACGCCTGGGCTGACTTGATTCACTGCAACCGGCTTGAGAGTTTCCGTGACCCGGATGGGTTCGATCATTTGCGAAGAGAGGACCCCTGCGGGAGCTTTGACAGCTTGCGCTTTTTCCCAGCCGCTGTCGTCGAAGCCCGGACGGCTCCAGCCTTCGATCTCGCGTCGCCCGTCATAGATTTCGCCGTCATATTCGTTATTGGCGCGGATCGGTCCTTCGGTGGTGAGCTTCCAGTTCTCGTCGCTGACCACGCGCTCCACCGTTCCGTCACTGTGTTGGATTTCAAGCTGCAACAATAACTTGGGATAGCCAAAGGTTCGCGTGAAAGTGGGAACCTTGTGCCGGGGCGCGAAGTAGCGGCCGTTGCCGAGAATGACGCCGAGCGCGTTGGCGCCTTGGGTGAGGCGCGACGTGACATCATAGGTCAGGTAATAGACACGCTTATCGTAATCGCTGAGCGCAGGCACGAGCACGCCGTCGCCAATCTTCTCGCCGTTCAGATAAGCTTCCGAGAGGCCCAGGCCGGAAATGTAGAGCGTTGCGCGCTTGACCTGGCTTGAAACGTTGAAGTCTTTACGCAGCATGCGGGCAGGCAAGACGGTTCGTTCCGCCCAACCCACCTCGCCCCAGGGAGCCATGCCGTACTCACCCAGGACTTTTGCCTGGCTCCAAGCGGTGTCGTTAAACTCAGGCTTGTTCCAATCGTGCGATTCCGTCGACGAGACTCGCCACTCCTGGTCCGTGTCGATGACCGTCGGTTCGCCGCGCGCCAATTCCATTTGAATCGCTCCGATCAGGCCGGAAGGTGCATCGCCGGAAGCGCTCACAGAGACGGCGAAGACGTTATGGCCACTGTGCAATGCCTGCGTAATATCCGTCGAGATAGGGTTCTCGATTCCCTTGGTTGATCCCACCGGCTGCCCGTTGATATAGAGCGCCGTATTGCCAGAACCGACCAGATACAGAAGCGCGTCCGACACCGGGTTGTCTTGCGCAATCTCGATCGTTCGGCGGAAATACCTGGTACCTGGCCCAACCCGGGATGACCAGATCCAATGAGCTTTCCCTAGCTCCTCGGGCTGCCCCTCGCCCTCGTCGAGTCCGATCCACTTCCCTCTCCAGTCTTCGGGATTGAGCAACCCCATCGACCAGAAGGCAGGTCCACTCCAGTTGGAGGGCGTACCGGCGCTGTCCCACACTCGCACTTTCCACCAAACCGGCGTGCCCGAGGCCAGTGGCTTGCCACCGTACGGCACTTGAATGGACTTGTCGGATTCCACTCGCCCAGTGTCCCAGAAATCCCCCTGGTCGTTGCCCAGGCGCTCCTCGCTGCTCGCCACCAGTATTTGGTAAGCCCGCTGCTTCAGGCCGCGAGCGCTGGGATCGGATGCCTCGAGATGCCAGCTTAGGCGCGGTTTCGCTGTATCGATCCCGAGAGGGTTTTTGCGGTACTCGCACCGCAGATCGGTTGGTGGCAAAAGTCTCTCTGCCGCGATCGCGGAGAGGCAAGAAAGGCAGACGATCAATAGTGTCAGAATCAAGGCGTGTTTAGGCACCCGGTTGCTCCTTGCGAATAGCTCTGTCATAAGATACTTCAGAATGATCTGTCCTCATATCGGATTCGCGGGTAGTGTCCTAAATGTGGGTTGGTCATTGCCTGTGATCTCTCAGCCCTGAAAGGGCGGCGTAGCGCTGGCCTTTAGGCCAGCATTTGCCGACTCTTCGCTTTGCTCAGGGCAGGCTCTGAAGATCGGCGCTACGTTTAAACTAGGACAGTGCAGATTCGCGAAGTTCGTAAAAGCGTTCGATACACGTGCCAGCGCGGCGGCGTACGTGTGTTGCGGCTTTTCCGAAAGTTAGCTAACGTAGATGAGCTAAAGGAGTTCGAATGCGCTCCGTAAAGATGCATGAAGCTAAAGCTAATCTGTCCAAGCTGATTAACCAAGCATGCCACGGTGAAGACGATCGTTATCGCCCGCGGTACGATTCCGGTGGTTCGTCTTGTTCCGGTAGGAAAGGTTCGTGGGCGGCGGAAGCCAGGAGCGTTGCGTGGCAAACTCCACGTAGGTCCGGAATTCTTTGAGCCGCTCCCGAGCGATGAGCATTCCGCCTGGGAATAGCCAATCTGCGGCACGTCTCAACAGAGACCGTACACTAGAAGGCAACCTTAAACTTTGAGCGGAAATTCAACATCGCCAATCCGCAACGTCGCCATTATCGCCCACGTTGACCACGGCAAGACAACGCTGGTCGACGGGATGTTATGGCAGAGCGGAATCTTCAAAGCCAATCAGGAAGTGGTGGAGCGCGTACTGGACTCGAACGAGCTCGAGCGCGAGCGTGGCATCACCATATTGGCGAAGAACACCGCCATCTTCTACCGCGGGGTCAAGATCAACATCGTGGACACCCCAGGCCACAGCGATTTCGGGGGCGAGGTGGAGCGGGCGCTGAAGATGGTGGACGGAGTGCTGCTGCTGGTGGATGCAAGCGAAGGGCCGCTGCCTCAAACTCGGTACGTATTACGCAAGGCGCTCGAGGCCAAGCTGCCGCCCATCGTAGTTATCAACAAGATTGACCGCAGCGATGCGCGGCCGCAGGAAGTGTTGAACGAGATTTACGATCTGTTTATCGAACTCGACGCCACAGAAGAGCAGCTCGAGTTCCCCATTCTTTACGCCAACGCCCGCCGAGGCATCGCAACTCGTTCGCTTGACCAGCCATCCGAGAGCCTGGCGCCGCTGTTCGAGGCCATTCTCGAACATATCCCTCCTCCGGCAGGCGATCCCGCAGACGTGCTGCAGTTGCTGGTGGCAAATCTGGACTACAGTGACTATCACGGGCGCATTGCCATCGGGCGCATCTTCTCAGGTACGCTCAATCGAGGCGACGAAGTTGCCATCGTCAAACTCGACGGAGCCGTTCAGGAGACGCGCATTACGAAGCTTTACGGTTTCGAAGGCCTGGAGCGCACGGACATTGAGCGCGCCGCGGCCGGTGAGATCGTGGCTATCGCCGGGGTCGAGGGCATCACCATCGGCGAGACGGTGACCAGCGTCGAGACGCCGCGCAGCCTC
>JBELAJ010000039.1:0-44861 GCA_049508935.1 Terriglobia bacterium
CGTCCCCTTTCGTCCCTACGTAGCGCTCCCAGCCGAATGGGCTAGCGGCCTCCACAGCCAACCGCGCCGTCACTTCGGGCGGCAGAACCTCATCGCGATAAGATTGGGGTTGTTTCTGGAAAAGATCCCACGAAGGCATGCTCACCAGTCGCACGCCGACGCCGTCTGCTGACAACTTCTCGTACGCTTCAAGTGCCGGCGCAACTTCCGAGCCAGTCGCGATCAAGATCAGCTCCACCGGTTTTCCTGGTGCATCCGCCAGCACATAAGCTCCTTTGGCCAAGCCTTCCGCGGCGGCATATTTGCTGCGGTCGATAATGGGCAAAACCTGGCGAGTGAGGCAAAGCGCTACCGGCCCGTCGCGATGCTCTATCGCCACGCGCCATGCCACCGTCGTCTCATTTGCGTCCGCCGGCCGGATCAGGCTCAGCTCAGGGATCGCTCGCAGTGCCGCCAGGTGCTCTATCGGCTGATGCGTCGGCCCGTCCTCGCCAAGGAAGATGCTGTCGTGCGTAAACACGAAAATCGAATGGGCCTTCATCAGCGCCGCCAGGCGCAGAGTCGGCCGGAGATAATCCGAAAAGATAAAGAACGTGGCGCCGTAGGGAATCAGCCCCGTTAGAGCCATCCCGTTCAGGATCGCACCCATGCCGTGTTCGCGCACCCCGAAGTGGAAATTGCGCGACCCGTAATTTCCCCTTTCGAAATCCTTCTCGCCCTTTATTAAAGTATCGGTTGAAGGTGCAAGGTCCGCCGCTCCGCCCAGGAGCGTGGGCAAGCTGGACGATATCCCATTCAGCACCTTTCCCGAGGCCTGGCGAGTGGCCATGGGTTTTTCACCCCACTTGAACGCCGGAAGTTTGGCGGTCCAACCCTCCGGCAGTTCCCTTCTAACGAAGCGATCAAAATCTGCCGCCAGCTCGGGCTCTGCTTTGCGGTAGTCTTCGAGCTGCTTCTGCCAATCGGCTTCGGCTTTCTCGCCGCGCTCGATCGCTTTGCGGAAGTGGGCTAGCGCTTCCTCGGGAACGTAGAATTTCGGATCGAGCGGCCAGCCCAGGTTCTCCTTGGTCAGCTTCACTTCCTCCTCGCCCAACGCCGAGCCATGCGCTTCGGCCGTGTCTTGCTTGTTCGGGCTGCCATAACCAATATGCGTCCGGATCATGATGATGGAGGGCCTTTCCTTTTCCGCTTGCGCGGCGCGAATGGCCGCATCGATCGCCTCCAAATCGTTTCCATCCGGCAGCCTCTGCACGAACCAGCCGTACGCCTCGAAGCGCGCTCCGCGATCTTCCGTGAAAGCCAGGTGCGTCGAGCCTTCAATCGAGATGTGATTGTCGTCGTAAAAGTAGATGAGGTTGTTGAGCCCAAGATGCGCGGCCAGTGACGCCGCCTCGGACGCCACGCCCTCCATCAAATCACCGTCGCTGACGAGGCCATAGATTTTGTAATTGATGAATTCATGCGCGGGCCGATTGAAATGTGCCCCAAGGTATCTCTCCGCGATGGCCATGCCCACACCGTTGCCGAAACCCTGTCCCAATGGGCCGGTGGTCGTCTCGATGCCTTCCACCAGGCCGTACTCGGGATGGCCGGGCGTTCTGCTTCCCCATTGGCGGAATTGTTGAAGCTCCGAAAGCGGAAGGTCATAGCCCGTTAAGTGAAGGAGGCTGTACAAAAGCATCGAGCCGTGCCCCGCCGAAAGCACAAAGCGGTCCCGGTTCGGCCAATGCGGCTTGAGTGGATCGTAATGCATGAAGCGTGTCCAGAGCACATACGCCATGGGCGCCGCGCCCATCGGCAAGCCGGGATGGCCCGAGTTCGCTTTCTGCACGGCATCCACTGCCAGAAAGCGAAGCGTGTTTATGCAAAGTTGGTCAAGTTGCGCCTGGCCGAGAGATTGTTTTTGCGTGCCTGCTGAAGCATGACCGTCCAAGGGATTAGTCCTCCTGTGTGTGAATGAACTTGGGTCGAACCAGCCCGAGTAGAATTTACACTAGCGCTCGTAGCATTGTTCCGCAACATAAGTTAGATGCCGGGATCATTTGGTTGGTCTCAGGGCAAAGAGCGATTGTAGGGCTTTGCCTGCACATTCCGAAACGATTCCACGAGGAATGAGCCCCAGAAGCATGTAACGAAAGCTCGTTAAGGAAGTGTCTCTCATGCGCTCCAGTTTTTCGGAGGCCCTTCAGAGGCGGCATATAGTAGCCCAGAGCGTAAGAACCTGCGAAACAAGCAGCCGCCTGTGATCCTGAGCGAAGCGAAGGATCTCCGCAGTCTGCCATGGCTCAACGACTTACGCGGAACTGCCGAGATCCTTCGCTTCGCTCTGGATGACACATTCCTAATTTCTTCGCGGCTGCGTACGCCGTGGGCTAATTTCTGCCGCCGCTCCGAGGCTCCTTTCCACAACGCTATCGCTGAATGCGCGCTGATCCGCCTTTAGCCAGCGCTCGCACCTGCTCGAGGGTTGCCATGGTGGTGTCACCCGGGAAAGTGGTCAGCAGCGCCCCGTGGGCCCAGCCCAGTTTCACTGCTTCTTCCGGCTCTTCACCCGTCAGCAGGCCATAGAAGGAGCCATGTAGGTCTTGCCGTCAATCCAGGCGACGGCGCTCCAACCGTGCCGGCAGGTCGAGTGCACCTCGCGCAGCGTGGTCGCCACGACCTTAACCTGGGGAAATTTCGCCACAACCTTCTCGATCATGGCGAAAAAGGCGCTGGGGTCGAGCTTGGATTTCGCGGCCACTTTAGGTCCAGGGACGCCGAGACCCATTTGCAGGTCCTCTTCGTTCCCCACTAGAACATCGGCGTGCTCGACGATGCGCCCGATCACCGAAAGCGCCCGTTCGTGGCCGCCCCAGATGTTCCACAACTTGGCACGGTAGTTCAGGTCGAACGAAGTCACGGCGCCGGCGGCCTTGGCAGCCCGCATGCCCTCGGCGATCAACTCACCGGTGGTGGCCGACAGCGCCGCGAAGATGCCGCCGCTGTGGAACCAGCGCACGCCACTCGCGAAGATGCTCTGCCAATCAAAGTCGCCCGGCTTCAGCATGGCGCCGGCTTCGTTGGCCCGGTTGTAGAAGACCACTGGGCCGCGCACGCCGTGGCCGCCATCGCTATAAACCGTCGCCATATTCGGTCCATTGACCCCGTTATGCTTGAAGCGTTTGTAAAAGGGCTTAACGCCCATCGCCCGCACGCGCTCCGCGATCAGATCGCCGATGGGGTAATCCACCATGGCGGTGGCGATGCCCGTCTGCAGGCCAAAGCAATCGGAAAGGTTCGCAGCGCAATTAAACTCGCCGCCGCTGACGTGAATCTTGCACTCCGTAGCCTTGCGAAAGGGAATGATTCCCGGATCCAGGCGGTGAACCAATGCGCCCAGCGACAACAGATCCAGAGCACCCTCCTGGCGAATATTAAGACCGTATTTCATCCTTGTTCTCCCGATTAAGCATTATAAGTACCCGATGCCACCCTGCCCCCGTGCCCGGTCCAGTTGGTATGGAAGAACTCGCCGCGCGGCTTGTCCAGGCGCTCGTAAGTGTGCGCGCCGAAGAAATCACGCTGGGCTTGCAGCAAGTTGGCGGGCAGGCGCGCGGTGCGGTAGCCGTCGTAGAAAGCCAGCGCGGTGCTGAACGCCGGGGTCGGCACTCCGAACTGAACTGCCTGAACCACAGCGCTCCGCCAGGACGCCTGGTAGTTGATCAACAGCTTACTGAAGAAGTCATCCAGCAACAGGTTGCTAAGCTGGGGATTCTTGTCGAAAGCCGCCTTGATTTTGCCCAGGAAACGGCTGCGGATAATGCACCCGCCGCGCCACATCAGGGCGATGCCGCCGAAGTTCAGGTTCCAGCCTTGCTCTTTGGCTGCTTCACGCAGCAACATGTACCCTTGGGCATACGAGATGATTTTGGAGCAATAGAGGGCTCGCCGCACATCTTCGATCGACTCGTTACGATTGGACGCGACAGCGCCTTTGGGTCCCGGGAGGATGGCCGACGCCGCAACACGTTCTGACTTGATAGCGGAGAGACAGCGGCTGAATACCGCTTCGCCGATCAAGGTCACCGGCATGCCGAGGTCGAGGGCGCTTAGGCAGGTCCACTTGCCCGTGCCCTTCTGGCCTGCCGTGTCGAGGATCTTGTCCACCAGCGGCGACCCGTCGTCATCTTGCTTGCGGAAAATCTGGCTGGTGATGTCGATCAGATAGCTGTCCAACTCGCCTTTGTTCCATTCCTCGAATACTGACTGCAATTCGTCGGGCGTGAGGCCCAGCACGTCTTTCATCAACTGATAAGCCTCGCAGATCAGCTGCATGTCGCCGTACTCAATGCCGTTGTGCACCATCTTCACATAGTGGCCCGCTCCGTCTTCGCCCACCCATTCACAGCACGGCGACCCATCGTCAACCTTGGCGGCGATGGCTTGAAAAATCTCCTTCAGATAAGGCCAGGCTTTGGGGTTTCCGCCCGGCATGATGGAGGGACCGTGCCTCGCGCCTTCTTCGCCTCCCGAAACGCCGGTGCCGATGTAAAGCAAGCCTTTGTCTGCAAGGTATTTGGTGCGGCGACTGGTGTCCGGCCAATGCGAGTTGCCGCCGTCGATGATGATGTCGCCCGGCTCGAGGTGCGGTAGTAGGCTATCAATCATGTGGTCGACAGTCTCGCCGGCCTTGACCATCAGCATCACGCGCCGCGGCCGTTTAAGCGCCGCCGCCAGTTCCTCGAGCGAGTGCGTCCCCATCACCTCGGTGCCCTTGGCCTCGTTCGCGATGAAGTCATCCACCTTGGAGACGGTGCGATTGAAAACCGCCACCTTGTAACCGTGGTCGTTCATGTTTAGGACAAGATTCTGACCCATCACTGCCAGACCAATTAGTCCGATGTCGCAACTCCCGTTCTGCATGTATCCTCCCGATAGATTCGTTCGTGCGCCGATGACACTGCGGATTTGCTGCTTCTATTCTATCCAAAGTTGCGCTTTCCGTCCAAGCAAGGTAGAACAGAATGGCTTTTCAGGTCCGCGGTTCTTCGTCCCACACTGCAGCGCGGGCATTCCTTCGCTCCGCTCAGGACAGGCTCTGCCCGCGCGCGGGAGCGGGACGCTCCCGCGACCGCGGGCGAGACGCCCGCGCCACTCCTACTGCTGCACTTTTTTTCGTGCTCTGATATAACTATCTGCTTCGCGAAAACGAAATGGAGGTAGTCATGGGGGCGTTCTTATGAAAACATTATGGAGGTTGGGAATAACTCTGTTCTTCATACTAGGGGGCAATGTGGCAAATGCTAAACGTCCGATAACCTTCGACGATATGATGAAGGTACAGAGGATCTCTGATCCTCAAGTTTCGCCGGATGGGCGCTTGGTCGCCTATGTACAGGCGAAAGTTGATTTCGATGCCAACAAAGTCGTCAATCACATCTGGCTGATCAGCAGAGGGGGTGGTGACCCGAAGCAACTGACGGCAGGCGATGGGTCAGATACGCGCCCCCGTTGGTCTCCGGACGGCGAATCTATCGCCTTCATCTCGACACGCGGCGGCAAGTCGCAGGTCTGGATCATTCCCGTCAACGGCGGCGAGGCTCGCCAACTCACCAGCCTTTCAACGGAAGCGGACGGCGTCACCTGGGCACGCAAGGGCGGCGCGTTGCTGTTTACCTCCGACGTGTATCCCGACTGCGCCGACGAAGCCTGCATCAAGAAGCGCCTCGAGGAGGCCGAAAAGAGCAAGGTGAAAGCGCGGGTGATTGATGAGCTTCTGTTCCGGCACTGGAACGAATGGCGCGACGGCAAGTACACTCACTTGTTTACCGTTTCAGCCAAGGGCGGAACACCGCTCGACCTGACTCCCGGTGCCATGGACTCGCCCACCTGGTTCCTGGGCGCGCCTGACGGTTACGATATTTCGCCGGACGGTTCCGAGGCTTGCTTTTCTTCGAACCGCTCAGGCAGTTCGCGCGTCGCCTGGTCCACCAACAACGATCTCTTTCTCGTCAGCACCAAGGGCGGCGAAGCCCGGAACATCACCAAAGATAACCCCGGGTCCGACGCTTCCCCTCAGTACTCGCCCGACGGACGTTACATCGCGTACACTTCGCAAGCGCGCGATGGCTATGAATCAGACCTCTTCCGCCTGCGTGTTTACGACCGTCAAACCGGAAGCATCAAGGATCTGACCACCGGCTTCGACCAGTGGGTGACGAACTTCGCCTGGGCGCCGGACAGCGACACCATTTACTTCACCGCCGAGGAAAGCGCCCGGCAACCGGTATTTAAGACATCCGTCAGCCATCCCAAGGTCGAGAAGGTCCTGGCTGGAATGAACGATGACGTGACGGTCACTCCGGACGGACAATCACTGGTTCTGACTCGCACCAGCCTGACGCAGCCCACGGAGATCTATCGCGCCGCTGTCTCCGGAGGCACTCCGACCCAACTGACACACGCGAACGACGCGTTGCTGGCCGAACTCGAAATGAACCCCGCCGAACTGGTGATGACCAAAGGGGCACTGGGTGCAGAAATCCAGAGCCTGCTGCTGAAGCCGCCCGGGTTCGACGCCAACACAAAGTATCCCGCCATCGTGCTTGTGCACGGCGGTCCGCAAAGCGCCTGGGACGACGCTTGGAGCTACCGCTGGAATGCCCAGATGTTTGCCTCCCATGGCTACGTGGTGATTATGACCAATTTCCATGGCTCGACCGGATACGGCCAGAAATTTGTCGAGCAGATATCGGGCGATTGGGGAGGAGCGTGCTACCAGGACATCATGATGGCTACCGATTACTTGGAGAATCTGCCGTATGTTGATAAGGATCATATCGGCGCGGCAGGCGCATCGTTCGGCGGGTACATGATCGACTGGATCGCCGGGCACACTCATCGCTTCAAGGCGCTGGTTTCGCACGACGGCGTGTACGATTCGCGCAGCATGTATGGCGAAACGGAAGAGGTCTGGTTCGACGAGTGGGAGCACCAAGGTCCGCCATGGGCGAAACGGGAATCCTACGAGAAGTCGTCGCCCTCGAACCACGTGCAGAACATCGAGACGCCTATGCTGATTGTCCAGGGCGCTCTCGACTTCCGCGTCCCGGAAGGCCAGGCCATGCAACTCTTCACTTCCCTTCAGCGCCGCGGCATCCCTTCCCGCCTGCTCTATTTTCCCGACGAAGGCCACTGGGTGCTGAAGCCGCAGAACAGCCAGCTTTGGTATAAGACGGTGCTGGAGTGGCTGGATCGTTACGTAAAGTGATTTCGCAAGTTAACGGTCGACAGTCTTCAGTGGTCAGTTGCCCGTTGTCAGGTGTCAATAATAGCGGAGTATACTGAGGAAGAGGCGCGGGCAAGCAGCGCCCCTCTGGATAACAAGGTTTCTGGATATGCCGACGGTTCTCAGAACCGGCCCTTACCGGATGTATTTTGTTAGCCACGATATGGCGGAACCGCCTCACGTCCATGTGGATCGGGAGAACTTTTCGGCAAAGTTCTGGTTGCAGCCAGTGAGCTTGGCGCGTAATCTCGGCTTTAGTGCGAGGGAATTGAGGAAACTGCTAGGACCGGTCGAGGACCGTCAGGCAGGATTGTTGGAGGCGTGGCATGGGTATTTTGGCGATTAACGCCGACGAGCGGGTAGCCGATGTGCGGTTCACCGAAGACGAACTGCGAGTGACGCTGATGGACGGGCGGACGATCAGCGCGCCACTTGCGTGGTACCCCAGACTTCTGCACGCCACGGTAAAGCAGAGAAAAAACTGGCGAACGAGTGGGGCCGGCTACGGGATCCACTGGCCTGATATCGACGAGGACTTAAGCACTGAGGGGCTTCTGCGGGGCGCCCCGGCGCCGCAACCGCATACGATCAAAGCGTAAGGGCAATCGGCACACTCTGGCAGACAGGGCGTGCCTGCCACCGTACCTAAGACGATGCTGAAGAACCACGAAAAGGGTGGGTTTGTGGTCTGCGTCAACAACAAAGGCTACCAAGGCTCGCTCGAACTGCGAAAGATCTACCAAGCTATTCCGGACAGCGGCGCCGCGCGCCACCGTTTGCTGAGGGTCATAGACGAATCGGGTGAGGACTACATCTACCCTCGCGATTTCTTCCTTCCCATCGAATTACCCAAGGCCGTCGAGAGAGCAGTCTTGGCAGTAGCCTGACACAGACAAGCCTGCTCTTGCTGTCGACTGTCAACTGTCGACTGTGAACTTACGAGGACTTCATGACTCGCGACGAAATCGTCCGCAAAAAGCAGGAGTATATCTTCAACTGCGTCACGACGTACTTTAAGGACCCGCTGGTGATCGACCATGCCAAGAACCAGTATGTGTGGGACCTGGACGGGAAGCGGTATCTCGACTTCCTGGGCGGGATCGTCACCATCAGTGTCGGCCACTCGAACGAGAAGGTGACGGCCAAGATCAAGGAGCAGATCGACCGCGTCCAGCACATCTCAACGCTTTTCCCCACCGAAGCTCTAGTCGCGCTGGCGGAAAAGGTCGCGCAGATTGCTCCGGGCAAACTGAAGAAGAGCTATTTCTCCAACAGCGGCACTGAGGCGAACGAAGTAGCCATCACCACGGCGCGCACGTACACGGGGAACTACGAAGTGCTGGCGCTCCGCCACGGCTACAGCGGCCACTCGCAACTGACCAAGGCTCTCACCGGGCTCCACACCTGGCGCAAGGCGGGAGTGATTCCTTATGGCATCGTGCACGCTCCGGGCCCCTATTGCTACCGCTGCCCTTACGGGCTTACTTACCCGAGTTGCGATCTGCACTGCGCCAAGGATATCGAAGAGGTCATCAAGACTTCCACCAGCGGGCAGGTTGCCGGTTTGATTGCGGAGACCATTCAAGGCTTGGGCGGGTTCATCGTTCCGCCGCCCGGCTATTTCAAGATCGTGGCTAACATCGTACGCAATTACGGTGGCCTCTTCATCGCTGATGAAGTCCAGGCGGCGTGGGGGAGGACTGGCAAGAAATGGTGGGGCATCGAGCATTGGGAAGTCGAGCCGGATATCATCACTTCCGCGAAAGGCATGGCCAACGGCGTACCCATCGGTTTAACCCTGACGCGGCCGGAGATCGCCGATTCCTATAAGGGCCTGACGATTTCAACCTTCGGCGGCAATCCCGTGACCTGCGCTGCCGCTAAAGCCACCATCGATCTGATTGAGGAAGAGCGCCTGATGGATAATGCCCAGGAAGTGGGAAATCACTTTCACCAGGGGCTCGAAGCTTTGAAGGAAAAGCACCCTCTGATTGGTGACGTGCGTGGAATGGGCTTAATGCAAGGCATCGAACTGGTGAAGAATCGCCAGAGCAAGGAGCCGGCAACGGAGGGCACCAACCTCGTTATTGAGCGCGCCCGCGCCAACGGCCTGCTGGTCGGCAAGGGCGGGCTTTACGGGAGTGTGATCCGAATGTCGCCGCCGCTGAACATCTCTAAGGCCGATGTGGATCAGGCCCTCGCAGTGCTGGACAAGAGCTTGGCGGAGGCTGCGCCTGCCATGTGAAGCTTAAGGAATCTGAAAAGCTCTGTCGCGCCTCGCGTGAACGGCGCTGCGGACGGCACTGGGGTTGGACCGGCGAATTGGAAATTCTCAACCTCAAAGCAGGTTGGAGAATTCCTCGACGCTGAGTTTGAGAACGTGAATTATGCCGCGCAGAGTCTTTCGTTTGATCGTGACCCCGCTGTGTATCGGGATCACGACTCTAGCGTGATCGGTCGGTCGCACGTAGATTGCATGACTGCCGGTTTGCCTACGAAACTCGAACCCCAATCGTCGTGCGACACGGACGACATCCTTGCCGATAAGTGAAGGTAATTGAGAGCTCACGCAGGAATCTCGATCGGCTTGATGAGGATGTCTTCTTCCGGAACCGGCAGGCCATCCTCAATGAGACTGTCGATATAAAGTTGGATTGCTTCGCGAATGTTCTGCAAGCCTTCATCGATGCTCTCGCCCTGCGTGTGACAACCCGGGAGAACGGGACAGAATACGTGGTATCCGCCTTCCTCCTCTTTCTCGAAAATCACGGTAAAATGACGCGACATACCTCACCTCAGCTTCTGCTATTCTATCGTGGACAAAACCTATTGTCGATTGACGATTCTCGATTGGATCAGCGTGCGCGCAAAACCCGCCGCGCCCAATCGTCAATCCCTCGGGGGTCTTATGAACGGCATACCAGTTCTACACGTTGAAGCGGATTGCATCGCGCGCGCCTGGGAAGAATCGATGGCGTTGCTTTACAAGTGCGGGTGTGACATCAAGACGCAATACGACAAGCCGGACGATCCGCCCAGCAAAGACGCAACGATGATCATCACGATCAACGAGCCGCTGAAGGAGCCGATGATCCACAAGGATTTTCCAGGCGGGCCTGAAGACTTGCAGGAGTACGTGATGGAAGTTTGTGAGGGCATCAAGGACCACTTGGTGCGCGACACCCGCGACCCCGGCGACACTCGCTGGGAATATACCTACCATCAGCGGCTTTTCGCTTACCAGGTCCCAACTCTCGCGCCCTTCGATCAGATTGAGACGCTCTGCCAAAAGCTAGCCAAAACTCCATACACACGCCGCGCTCAGGCAGTGACCTGGAAGGTCTGGGAGGACAACGACTGCTATGACCCGGCGTGTATGCAGAGCATCTGGTGTAGGGTAGTCGAAGAGTCGAGGAGTCAAGGAGCCGAGAAGTCAAAGAGCGAGACTCTTGGCTCCTCGCATCCCGACTCTCGACTCCTTGACTCCTCGACTCCTCGACTCTGTATGAACGTGCGCTTTCGCTCCAACGACGCCTACAAGGCAGCCTTCATGAACATTTTCGCCCTCGTGCAACTTCAACAGAAGATCGCTCGACGGGTCTCCGAGCTTATGGATAAGCCCATCGTAAGCGGGCGATACTGCCACGTGGCGGACAGCTACCACCTGTACGGCTCTTATTTACAGGAGTTCGAGTCCCGCTTCCTCACTGCGCTCACGAAGCGCACCTTCGAGCAGCGCACACTTCGCTACGACGATCTGCGGGAAATTATGGAAGGCGCGCGACCGGCAATCCTTCAAAAGGCTCAGCAAATGGGAAGGCAGTAGGCTTGGACCAAGCCTAGCTTCTCGACCCTCAACCAGGCTTGTATTCGGGAACGTTTTCCTTCGGCGAGAAAAGCTCTCCCACTGGCGCAGAGAGCGCCTGAGCCAGAGACTTTTGAATGGCTATGAGGTCTCGCTTGGAGAAGCCCTCGCTCTCGATGGCAATCGAACCAACCGGTTCGATGAGAAATAACGTGGGGACGTATTCGAGGCCGTATTCCCGCGACACACGATACGGTTTGTCATCAATCAGAATCGGAAAAGTCACCGAGTAGTCGCGCGCAAAGCGTTGACTATCCTTTACTCCATCCTGTGCGACGCCCCAGACCTGCACTCCATTTGGGCGCAGTTGCTGGTGAATCCTCTCAAGGAAAGGGAAAGTGTATTGGCAGGTCGGACAGGTGACCTTGAAGAAAGCAGCAAGCACCGGACCGTTCTTCAGCGCCTCCTGCAACGAATAGCTCCTACCGTCAGTCGCGGTTAAGCCGAAGGGCGGCGCTGATTTGCCGACTGGGATAACAGACATGGGCTTCCTCCCGAACTTAAGAGAGTTATTGTAGCACTTCACGACGTGACCGGCGCGGTATGCTATAATCATAAACGTTCGGAAGCTCAGGGCAAGAATGCGAATCTCAATTGATCCGGGAGGCGAGGAATGATGTATCTCGAGGAGTTTGTTCAACCCATGAGAGAGGAGTTGACGCGGATCGGTTTTCAAGATTTGCGCACACCGGGCGAGGTGGATAACGTGCTCGGCAAGTCCAGAGGCACAGTGCTGGTTGTGGTGAACTCGATTTGCGGATGCGCGGCGGGCCGCGCCAGACCGGCCGTCTCCAACGCGCTCTCCCACGCTGTGAAACCAGATACGTTGGCAACGGTCTTCGCCGGCCAGGACCAGGAAGCGACGGCACAAGCCCGGAGCTATTTCACAGACTACCCGCCTTCCTCGCCTTCTATCGCCTTGCTCCGCGACGGCAAGCTGGTCTATATGATGGAGCGGCACGACATCGAGGGCCGCATGCCGGAAGAGATCGCCGCCGATCTCACTCGCGCCTTTGATCGTTTCTGCACGCCGGCCAGTTCTACGGTGATGTAGGGCTCAGACCGCCTGAGTCTTTGTAGGGCGGCCCTTGTGGCCGCCCAGCGTAGCGCCGACCTTCAGGTCGGCATCCGGTGTGCTGACCTAAAGGTCAGCGCTACGCCTGACGGCATGTTATAGGTGCGAAACCCTCTGGGCTCAACTACTCGTCCTTGAGTTTCCGCTCCATGAGTTCACGGATAGCTTCGCGAGGCGATACCCGTCCCTCGAGGATGCGATGAACCTGGGTGGTAATCGGCATTTCAACGTGATTACGCTCCGCCAAGGCCACGGTGGCGTAGGTGGTCTTGACGCCCTCCGCCACCATGCGCATGGAACCAACGATTTCCGGAAGTTTGCGTCCCCGGCCTAATTCGGCTCCCACTGTCCGATTACGGCTGAGGTCGCCCGTGCAGGTCAGAACGAGGTCTCCCAGGCCTGCGAGCCCGCCGAGAGTCTCACGCTGCCCCCCGCACGCGCGGGCGAGGCGCGAAATCTCCGCCAGGCCGCGCGTAATGAGGGCCGCCGTAGGATTGTGCCCCAGTCCCAGTCCCGCAATCACACCTGCGGCGATGGCGATGATGTTCTTGACCGCGCCACCGATCTCGACCCCCACCACATCCGTCGAGGTGTAGAGCCTCAAGGTTCTGGAGGAAAACTCCTTCTGCACCAACTCAGCCGCGGCACGGTCGAGCGAGGCGACGACCAGCGCGGTGGGATCTCCTCTCAGAACCTCCTTGGCAAAGCTGGGGCCCGAAAGGGCGCAGAGCCGAGGAGCGAATTTGGTTCCAACCACTGTTTCAATAATCTCGCTCATGCGCATGGCGCGGTCAGTTTCAATGCCCTTGGTCGCGCTCACCCAAATCATCTCGGGCCGAAGATGACTAAGCATTCGTTCGTACAAGCCGCGACAGACATGCGAAGGCATCGCGGTTACGACGATTTCCGCCCCGTCCAGCGCCTCGCCCAAATCGTTGGTAGCTCGGATACCATCCGGAAGACTCACCCCGGGCATGAAGATTACGTTTTCATGCCGATGCCGAATGCTTTCGACAAGCTCTGGTTCGTAAGCCCATAACGAGACCGCATGGCGTGACTTGGCGAACGTCGCCGCAAGCGCCGTGCCCCAATTCCCTGCTCCGATAACTGCAATACGCTTCATAAGAGCTCTCAGGCGTCAGTTATCAGTTCTCAGTCATGCTTCGGCTTTCTTCTGCCCAACCTTGTTCTCCGTCCCTTTAATCAGCCGAGCGATGTTGGCATGATGGCGCCCTATGATGATGAGGGCAGCTCCTGCGGCTCCCAAAACCACCGGCACGGGCGGATGTTTCATAAGCTCGACCAAAACGGGGAAAGCCGCGGTAGCGACGATGGATCCGAGCGATATGTAGCGCCAGATCGCCACTACCACCGCGAAGATCACCAGCACGAGCACAACTTGCCACGGGGCAATAGCGATGAAAACGCCGACTCCGGTGGCCACGCCTTTACCGCCGCGAAATCCAAGCCAGAACGGGTAGCAGTGGCCCAGAACTGCCGCGAAGGCCGCCGCCGCCACCAGGGTGGGCTCGCCTCCTGTCATCCGCGAAGCAAGCACCACAGCCAGAAGCCCTTTGCCGGCGTCCAGCAGAAAGGTGGCGACAAAACCCATCGCTCCCAGGTTCCGCATGACGTTGGTCGCGCCGATGGAGCCGCTGCCGGTGGAGCGAACATCGATTCCGCGTTGCCACCGAACTATGAGATAGCCGAATGGGATTGAACCTAACAGGTACGCAATCAGAGTCGTGAGTGGGCCAGTCATTTACGGGAATCTTTCCACTTTCCGATATTCTGCGCCTTGAGGCGAGAGTCTGCTTTCAAACAGGAAAAACTCCGACACTTCAAAATCTCCCAAGTCCTGCTCGCCTTGTTGAGAAATGGCCGTCTGGAGCGCCGGCTGTGCTTGCGGCTCCCCGAACCGTGCCAGCGTGAGGTGCGGGCGAAAGGCGCGCTCCTCGCGGGCAAAGCCGATGGCTCCCATGGCTTTGTCGACTTGTTCGGCGAGGCGGATGAGGCTTGCCGATTCTTCAATCCCAACCCAGAACACCCGCGGGCGCCGGCCATCGGGAAAGAACCCAAATCCCTTAACTCGAATGGCGAAGGGTTCAAACGGGCCCAGTTTCTTCAGGCCTTCCGATACTTCGCGCACTTTATGGTCGGGAACCTCACCCAAGAACTTGAGTGTCAGGTGGATGCCCTCAAGTTGGGTCCATCGCGCGGCGGGGGAGACAGAACGGAACGCAGTCTGCTTACGACGCAGCGTGCCGCGGATACTTTCCGGCAGGTCGATCGCGATAAAGGCGCGCATGTTTTCGGGATTGTAGGGGAAGTTCCCCGCGGGCGGCCACAAACGCCGCCCCTACCCGCGGATTCTCCTGCGAATCATCTCAAGAGCCATTTGCGTAGACCACAGGCGCACTCTCTCGCGGTTGCCGGGGAAGCGAAACTCCCGCACTTGGGTCCCACGCTCGTCCGCGAGAGCAATAAAGACCAAACCCACGGGTTTCTTCTCCGTTCCGCCTGTCGGGCCTGCAATTCCCGTAATACTCACTCCGATGGAGGCGCCCGTCCGCGCACGAATGCCCTCTGCCATGGCTTGCGCTACCGGCCTGGAAACGGCGCCATGCTCCTCGAGCAGCGGCGCGGGCACCCCCGCCAGCCTGGTCTTCAACAGGTTGCTATAGCAAACTGCGCCACCCAAGAAGAAGTCGGAAGCTCCGGGTTTCTGTGTCAGCCGCTCGGCGAGCAGACCGCCGCTACAGCTTTCCGCGACGGCCAGAGTTTTTTGGCGCATCACGAGATACATCCCGACAACTTCTTCGAGCGACTCACCCCGCGTGGAAAAGATGTATTCTCCCAAGGCAAGTTCGATCTGATCACCCAGTTCTGCCAGCAACGCGTCAGCCTGTTCCTCGCTCGGGGCATGGGCGCGAAGATGGATTTCGATAGCTCCGGGCTTGGCCAAAATCGTGGTGGAGGGATTAGGATACGCCTTGTAAACCGCTGCGGCGCGCTTGTCAACTTCTGATTCGGGCAGTCCTACCACCTTGTAAACGCGAGTTCGAATCCGTTGTCCCTGCGAAACCTGGGCAAGCCGAGGCACACAAAAAGCATCGAACATCGCCTCCAGTTCCGCCGGCGGCCCCGGCAGAAGAACCACAAGGACGTGGTCGTGCTCAATCCAGATGCCGGGCGCAGTCCCATGCTTGTTTTCGAGCCATGCCGCCCCCTCCGGCAGCATCGCCTGCCGCAGGTTGTTTTCCGCCATGGGCCGCCCGAAGCGGGCAAGCCGCTCCTCAATCTTCCTTCGGACTTCAGGATCTTCGTGCAAGCTCCGGCCCAGAACTTCCGCCACCGCTTGTCGAGTGAGATCGTCTTCGGTCGGACCCAGGCCGCCAATCAGTATGATCAATCCAGAGCGCGAGAGACCTTCTTTAAGTACGGCGCCCAGATCTTCCGCGCGGTCGCCCACCACGGTCTTGAAGCGTACCTCTATTCCCAGCGCGTTCAGCCGGTCCGTAAGAAAGAGAGAATTGGTATCGAGATAGAAGGGAGTTAGGAGTTCCGAGCCAACGGCAATGATCTCAGCGTCCATACAGGATTCAGGAGTCAGAAGTCAGGATTCAGGAGTCAGAAGCAAGGGGCCGGAAGCACACCGACATGCGAAACTCATGAAGAGAGACTCGAAGCCCAAACTTGCGACAAGCGACATGACCTGCGACAAAGAGCACAGGTGGTGAGGTTGTGGAATCCCGCTCACGTGAAAATGACGTGTAAGGGGATTGTGGGTTATCGAGCTTCGATTTCGGCTCCTGACTCCTGACTCCTGAATCCTAGTTGTTCACTCGTCACTGCAGTAGCGGCTTGCCCTTGATACCCACGGGCAGTTCGATCAGCGAACTGTTGGTAGCGACTACCATTGACTGCTGCTGAGTAAAAGCGATGCCCACGATGCCATAACCCGACACCACGCGTTCCACCCGGCCGTCTGGCGTGATGCGTACAATTCCCCGCTCGCCAGCTAACGAAGCTGCCACGTAAAGATTACCCTCGCCATCAAACGCCATTCCTTGCGGCCGTCCCAGGCCGCGATAGAAGGAAGTCACTTCGCCACTTGGAGAAATGCGGAACACGTGATCGAAGCTGGAAATGGTGGGCCCTGTAAGGTATAGGTTCTGATCGGGCCCGAAAGCCAAATGATAAGCCGAGATGCTGGGTTCGATTGTCGCAAAGACAAAAATCTGGCGCTCACGATTGAGCTTGAACACTGTACCGGTTCGGTCGCCGACGTACAAGTTTTCATCATTATCGAAGGCAATCCCGGTAGCCACTCCCATGCCTTCTGCGTAGATCTCGCGATGGGCGTCCGGGCTGACTTTGTAGACTGTCCCCTCCATTCGGCTGGAAATATACAGAAAGCCGGCACGATCGAAAGCCAATCCGGTGGGGTTCATTAAATCGTGGAGGAAGGGACGCACAGCGAGTTGGCGGTCGACCTTGAACACCGAAACCGGAACCTTCTGCCCCCGGCTGCCGCTGAAAGTGGAAAAGATGTTCCCGGCAGCGTCGATCGCAGGATTGGCCACGGGGTGCAGGTTCTCGGCAATCGTGATTCCCAGCGCCACTGAGGCAGGGGCACTCACTCCGACGCCGGTATCCACAGTTACGGCTCCGCTCGACGCCCCTTCGGGGACGCGCACCACCAACCGACTCGGAGAGCAGAGCAGCAGATTCCCGGGCTGATTGCCAAATCGCACTTGGGGTCTGCCGCGACCGTTGTGACTCAGGCCCCGACCTGAAATGCTGATCTCGCCGCCAGGGATCGCTGCCCGCGGAGTCACGCGTTCAATCAACGGTTTATCCGTAGCGGCTCCTTTCTTAGGAGCAGGAGGTTCGGGTTTGTCAGCTTTTTTCCACAAGCTCATTTGATGATGCGTCCCAAAATCACCAGCGCTATCAGGCTGTAAAGGCCCGCCACGCCATCATCTAACATGATACCCCAGCCGCCGGGAAATCGCTCGCACCGCCGCGCCGGGAAGGGTTTTATGATGTCGAAGATTCGGAATAGGATGAAACCTGCAATCAATCCCACTCTCGAAATCCGGGGCGTCGCGATAAATGTGATTATCTGCCCCAGAACCTCGTCAATAACTACCTGGCCGGGATCTATACATCCAAAGGCCTTCTCCGCTTTCCCTGCCGACCAAACCCCCACGGCGAAGACCACGGCCGCCACAACCGCCAACGATACTGCCAGTTCCGCACTACCCAGCGAGGTCTGCCGTAAGGCGACAACCAAGGCCAAACCCACCACCGACCCAGCGGTCCCAGGCGCCACAGGAAAATATCCTGCACCTAAACCGGTTGCGATCCAAACGCTGAGACTGCGGAGTTCTTTAGTCACTCCCCCTCTTATCGTCGTGCTTGTTGTCTCCGCCAAGCCTACTCTCGTTCCCGGTTTCTGCCGGCGTCGAAACCCGATAGCGCTCTGATAGCCAATGGTCGAGATCGATCAGTTTGCAACGCTCGCTGCAAAAGGGCCGAAATGGATTGCCCGCCCAGGAAACCTCTTGATGGCAAATAGGACATCGCATGGCCAAGAACGGTAGTCAAAGCCCGGTAGCGCCGACCTTTAGGTCGCCAGATGCTGGCCTAAAGGCCAGCGCTACGCCGAAACTAGGACACTGCGCGCATTGCTGCCGCTTGAATCTGAACCAGCCGGCTCCCGACTGGGAGTGGCGACTTCGGAACCGCACGCTCTCGAAAGCTCCGCGCTTCCAAGCGCGCCACCAGATCGTAGTCACCCGCACCTGTGATAGTGGCCCAGCGGAATTCCCCGTCCACCGGTTCCGCCCCCTCAAAATCATTGATCAAGACTTGGCCGTCAATCCCAGGAGCTTGCGATTCCAGCCTACCCTGAAAAAGCAACTCCGTTTCCTGCGAGCGGCCCTCCACAAGAACCGGGAAGGAGCTTCCGATTTTCTGGCGGAGCTTGCGTCTTGAAATCCTGCGCTGCACGGCCATCAGCTTTTGCCTTCGGCGGCGGGCCACCGCCTCGGGCACCTTCCCCGGCAGCGCATGACTCATGCTTGTCTCTTCATCGGAGTATAGGAAAACTCCCAAATGGTCAAACTGCGCTGACTCGACGAAGTCCAGCAAGCAGCCAAAATCCGCTTCAGTTTCGCCGGGGAAGCCCACGATGAAAGAAGTCCGCAGTGTAACGCTTGGAATGGCAGCGCGAATTCTCTCGAGCAACCTGAGGAAATGCTCGCCGCTCGACCCGCGCCGCATCGCCTTCAGTATCGGTGCGCTCGCGTGCTGAAGCGGGATGTCAAAGTACTTCACCAGCTTGGGGGTTTCCGCCACGCCTGCGATCAGCGCGTCAGTCAATCGGTTGGGGTAACAATAAAGGAATCGTACCCACACCAGGTCGGGGATATTTCCCAACTCGCGCAAGAGAGAAGCCAAGCCGTCGCGCAAGCCCAGGTCCTCGCCGTAGCTCGTGGTGTCTTGACCGACCATGGTCAACTCCGCGACGCCTTGTCGCGCCAGGTTTTCCGCCTCGCGCACGACCGAGGCAAACCGCCGGGAACGGAACTCTCCGCGCATTTGCGGGATTACACAAAATGAACACGGATGGTCACAACCCTCAGCGATCTTCAGATAAGCAGAGTAGGAAGGTGTGGCGAGCACGCGAGGAGTCAGGTCGTGATAAAGGTAGGGCTCGGCGACCCCGTCACATCCCCGCGCCTCACTTCCCTCCCCGCACGCTTCCAAGACCCGCTCCAGTTCGTTGGTCCCGATGACGAAATCCACTTCCGGGATTTCTTTCAAAATCTCCTGGCGGTATCGTTCCACCAGGCAGCCGGCGACAATCAGCTTCTTGGCTGCCCCGGATTTCTTGTATTCTGCCATTTCCAGGATGGTATCAATGGATTCGCGCTGTGCAGGCGAGATGAAAGCGCAGGTGTTGACGATGATGACTTCGGCTTCTTCCGCACGCGGAGTCAACTCGTATCCCTGACGGGCCAACAAGCCCAGCATCACCTCGCTGTCCACGAGGTTCTTGGGACATCCGAGGCTGACCATTCCGACTTTTGCCATATGTGTGCTAATATGTGTGCTAACGTCCGCGCGAGGTCAAACTACCCTGCCCTTTCTGAGACATAAAATTCTAACATACTTTGAAGGAGCGCGGGCGTCTCGCCCGCAGTGGCGCGGGCATTCCTTCGCTGCGCTCAGGACAAGCTCTGCCCCTGCGCGGGAGCGGGACGCCCTCGCCACAGCCGCCGGAATGCCCGCGAGACTATTGCCGTTTCCATAGCCACGCGGCCTTCTCCGAGGATGCAGCGAAGGCCTCACTGTTGGGCGCAAAACTTACCGTCAGCAAAGGGTCGCGGCCCTCTTGCAGGGTCTGCCGCAACCTCCCGTCTTCTACTGACCACACGCGCGCGGTCTTGTCCTCGCCAACAGAAACTACCAACTTCCCGTCCGGAGAGAACTCCGCCCAATGGACCGGCCCGTTGTGTCCGCTGAGTGTTTGAAGGAGAGTCCAGGCAGGCGCCGAAAAGATTCGTACCTTTCCATCTTCGCACGCCGTAACCACCTTCGTGCCGTCGCGCGAAAACGCCATGCCGAGTACGGTACCCCCGTGCCCACGCAGGCTATCAACAAATCTGTCCGGCTTGGCTTCCACCACTGCCGGATCGGGAGTTGTGCTCATAGCGATCTGCGCCAGGAGCGCCCAATGTCCATCGGGAGAAAACGTATACACATTGGGCGTTTGGGTCAGATCGGGGATGGTGAGTTGGCCCCCACGGTGGGTGCGGGGATCCCAAAAGACAAAAGTCCCAGCCTTGTAAAGCACCAGGGTTTCTAAGTGCGGAAAATACAGGATGGGCCCGAACCCCCCTGCACGACCAATTTCCTCTATGGTGCTGGCCGGCCGGTCTTCAATCGTGTCCCATTCGAGCCCCAGAAGTGGAGTTGATCCACCCGCGCCTTTGCCTTTTACAGAGACAATTCCATTCAACAATAAGAACAGTTGATTCATCGCCAGGAAGTTTGCGGAATGAATGTTCAGTTCAGTGAGGCCGGGAATATGGATTTTCAGGACCTTTCGAACGCTGCCGTCATTCACCCCGAGCAAAACGACCTTCTCTTCGCTGACTACTGCCAGCATTGAACTATCCGGTGAGAAGGCACCAGCGGGAGAAGAGTGCAATGCTAAATGCCCCTCAACCCTTCCGCCGCTCGCCCACGTGTACTGCGGCGGCTGGGTGCTCTCCACTGTTTCGACCTGGGCGTGTGCAGATGCAGAAAGCAGAAGGCAGAAAGCAGAAAGCAGAACGCGCAATGCAGCCGGAGTCGGTTTGCTTACTCCTCTGCTCTGAGAATGACTCCCCTCCTCAGCGGGAGGAGGGGCCGGGGGTGGTGGGTGGTTGCCCCACAGCCCAGCAACCACCCCTGGCCCCTCCTTACCAAGGAGGGGAATCATTTTCATGGTTTCTGGGCGCCCGTAAGCCGGCGGGCATGAGCGACTGCCTTGAGATAGTGTGTCATTCCGAGCGCAGCGAGGAATCTTGCCCTGACCTTTTGCCCTCGGCGCACCTGGCGCAGAGCGAGATTCCTCGCTGCGCTCGGAATGACATTTCAGAGTCACTGCATGACCTTTAACCGACCGGCACGTGCGAGTGTAGCGACGTCTACCACCGGATTGGAGGTCAGAAATCGAATTCGTCATGTGAGATCTGGCGCACCAGCTCGCGGTCCGCCTCGAGGAAGTTGAATTCGGTCAGCCGGGATCGCTCCACCCAGGCGATCGCCTCGAATACCTGATTCCGGATCGCCCCGCGGAATCTTCGCACCGCAAAGAAAACCACTTCCACATCCCGATCCGGGTATCGATGACGCAGACGAAAAACCTCTTCGTCAATTTCCGCCTGGATCGCAAGCTCTTCGTTCAGTTCGCGGCGTAGCGAGGCTTTGAGCTCTTCTCCCTCCTCGACCTTGCCCCCCGGAAACTCCCATTGCATTCCATAAGCGTCGGAATGATGGCGCTGGCAGATCAGCACCCGGTCACCCTCTATTACGATGCCGGCGGTGACAAGGATGGATTTCTGCTCGGTCATGAGGCAAGGGTATTTTAGCAGAACATGTTAGTGTATACTATGCGCATGAAACGTGCGAATCTTGTGCTAGACTCAGACCTTCTGGAGCAAATAACCCGAGTGCTTGGCGTGAAGACCTACTCTGCCGCCGTAAACCTGGCGATGGCGGAGGTTCTTCGCATGCGGAAGATACAGAGTTTGCCTCAGTTCTTTGGTCGAGGGCTATGGCAAGGCGACTTGGGGCAGATGCGTGAGGATAGCGCCACTGAGCGCCGTCCCGTCGGTAGACGGCCGCGGAGCCGCTCATGATGCTGGTGGACACCTCGGTGTGGATCGAATTGCTGAATGGGGCGCTCGGATCGAAGCTCACAGAAGCGGATTTGCTCGATTTCGTCACCTGCGGACCCATTCTCCAGGAGGTCTTGCAAGGTCTACGTGACGACCCTGCCAGTGGGGCGTTGCGCGAGGGTTTACTTGCGCTGCCGGTACTGAGCGATCCGGTACCAATCGCCCTGTTCCTCTCGGCGGCGGAGATTTATCGCCTGGGACGGGTGAAGGGCTACACGATTCGCTCTTCGACGGATTGCCTGATCGCCGCTATCGCCATCGAGAACGGCGTTCCGGTCTGGCACAAGGATCGCGACTTTGAGGCCGTCGCGCGGTATACGAGCCTCCGGACAAGGCGCATGAATTAAGTTTCAAGTTAGAAGTCGTCGCAGGTGCATCATCGCAAGGGAGCTATTCCGGCAGTGCATGGCCCTTGGCGAGGGCGTCGTCCAGTAATGCCTTCATCTTGCGCGAATTCTCTTTCGCCGAGCGTGCCTGTTTTTCCGCCAATTCCCGTTGCTGGTCGCCGACTTCCACCATCCGCGCGCCCAGGGCGCCTTGCTCGCCGCCGATGGCTCCCATCTTCCCACCTGCCTCGCCCTGGAGTTCGCGCAGTGTCCCCTGCAAGCCCTTCAACACACTTTGTAGATCATTCAACTCATCGAGCGTGGCTCCATGCCTATGGAGTAGGTCGAGTTTAGCCTGGAGCTTGGCAAGTTGCGCCGTCAGGTCTGGAACGTCCACGCGAACTTGATCGAGCAGCTTATGCAACTCCGCCTGCTCGCTGATGAACGCTTCCTGTTTGGTCCCAAACGCCTCTTGGGCCCATTGCCGCAATCTTTCCTGGGTGTAAAGATCCTGTGCTCGTTGGACAGTCGCCGCGTCGCGAATCACATAAGTTTTACCGTTGCGGCGGAACCAAATGATATCCCCGCTGCTCGCGCGGCGCAGCGCCGCGATATGACTCATATCGGAGTCCCGAAACGTCCCACTCCCGTAAGATTTGCCAAGGCCGTACGTGATCATCACGTCGTCGCGCGAGTCTCCATACCTCCATTCGCCCTCCGCTGGTGCGGGCGGCATTGGCGGTTTAGGAGCCGGGGCGGCGGCTGGAGCGGGCTTGGGCGCGGCTGGAGCCGCTGGGGTCGAAGGCGATTGCGGTTCTGCCGGCGGAGCCTGCCAGTCCGATGCTGCAGCCGCAGTTGTCATAGCCGACACAGGTCTGATCCCCACTTGGGGCTTTTGCGCGACCACGGGCCGCGCGCCCGCCAGCACGTAAATCACAGGCGCTGCCAGTAGTGCAACCAACACCCAAACAGGCTTTCTCAGGCCTGCCGAAAGCTTTCGAGTCGAATCGAGAATTCTGTCCACTCTCGCGTGCGCTTGTTTTCCGCGGGTCATGGCCACACCCTCCCAACGAACGCGTCCTAAGGCGCTTCGCAAGTCCTGATAGAATCCGAGCAAAACATTTGCATACAAAACGCGATCCGCTCCTGTGCTGAGCGCGGCATCGTCGCTCGCCTGCTCCGCGAGCACCGCGAGTTGCCGCTCCAGCCACCATGCCAGCGGGCTGAACCAGAAAATACCGCGATGTATGGCTGCCAGCGCCCGCGTCAGCGCGTCTTTCCTCGCCACATGCGACAGTTCGTGGGCGAGCACGGCCCGCATCTTTTCTTCGCGCCAACCACGCCAGGCGACTGGAAGGAGAATCACAGGACGCCGCCAGCCCAATGTCACGGGCACTGCAACGGCTGGGGATTCGGCGAGCCCAGGCGCCGTTCGAAGCCCCCAGCGCCGCGACTGCTCTAGCAGGAACTGAAGCCCTCGTCCGTCACTAATGGGGCGGCTGAGGAGCGTCACCTGCCGACTGAAATAGAAGCCCACTGCGAGCCGTCCCAGCAAGATCGCGGCAACCAAGAGATCGAGCGCGGCTGCGGCGAACTGCCAGGAGATATTCCGCGTTGCCGGTCGTACGGGCAGCCCTTGTGGCTGCCCCAATACGGGCCTCACAGAGCTCAGGGCGAATGGCTTCGCCGCGCCAACAACTTGCACTGGTGAACCGGTGACCGCGCTTCGCATTCTTCCTTGCGTGGAAGGCGAGGCGGCACGCGCTGTGAGGAACGCGGGTATCGGCAGCGGGACGGTGGGCGCGAGTCGAGCCAGAAACGGCATGGCCCGCGATGTATAAAGCACCGCCGTCCAGACGGTCAGGCGCACCGCCGCGTCTTTCGCGCGCGCCAATGCCAACCCCAAACCTGCCAGGGCAGCCAGAACCAGCGCGCGAAAGGCAGGTTCTGCCAGGTAGTAGAGGAGCTTCGTGGACAAGTCGGAGGAGGATGGGATCATTTCTTTTCTCCTCGCTGCGATGCGATGCGGCGTGCCAGTTGCTCGAGATCTGACTGCTTTAAAACCTTATTCTCGACCATGCCGTTCAGAAGCTGTTCCACCGATCCGCCGCAAAAACGGTCGATGATTTGTTTGACGGCGCGCGCCGCGAAATGCCGCTGCGGCTGCGTCGCTTCATAGAAGAAGGTCCGGCCTTCTACCTGGTGCTTCAGCAGCCCCTTCTCTTCCAGGCGCCGCAGGACGGTGCGGACGGTCGAGTCCTTGAGCGAGCGCGTGGGTAGAAGGGCTTCGCGGCACGCGTCGGCAGTGGAGCGGCCGTGCGCCCAGATAAACTCCATGAGAAGCTGCTCGAGTTCGCCGAGGCCGTGAGATTGTTGTTTCGAAGTGTTAGTCATTGTAGCGTTACAATCTGTAACATATGAAGATGCTCTTGTCAAGCGAAAAGTTGTCAGGAGCGCGGGCGCGACGATGGGATTATTGCCCTAGGGCTGCTCTCGCCATTTCGCTCCGGGCTCAGATGTAAAGAGGTAGAGCGGGAATAGGTCCTCGAAGATTCGCTGCACTTGCCCGGCAAAGGAAGGTGCCCCCACGACGCGAGAATTGGGCAGGAACAACTTTCGGACGACCCAGGCCTGCAAGGTTAGCCAGTCATCGTCGCGGCGCGGGAGGCCGGGGTGCTGCGCCCAGTCGCCGTCTTCCTGCCGATGCCAATATGTCTGGTAACGCTTGCTCCGTACCGTTCGCTCGACTAACTTGTCGAAATAGTCACGTTGTTCAGTGACTCTTTTGCGGAAGACAGTTTGGAGTGCCCCCTTGGGCCCCCGCCAGGTGTCGTAGATCGAAAACCCTGCGGTGACGCAGTCCGCCGAAAGCCCCACATAGAGCCGTCCGGCATGATCACGCTCGTGTCGACCGTCATAAACGTACAGATAGTAGTTTGACTTGTACGGACTCTTATCCTTGCTGAATCGAATATCGCGGTTGATCCGCGAGAAACTGCCGTTGGTCTTTCCCGAAACCTCGAAGTGGGGGCTGAGGGCGAGAATAAAGGGCGTGAGAGTCTCGAGGAGGCCGCGAAACGCACCTGTGACGTGCTGTTCATAGCGCGCCCGGTTCTGGTCAAACCATGCTTTGTTGTTGTGCTGCGAAAGTTCCTGAAAAAAGGCGAATGCGTCAGGTTTAAATCCCGAAAACGAGTTGGCCACAGGCATCTCCCTAGTGCACGGTTGGAATTGGGTCCTGCCTCTCTTTTGATGGGTAACAGAGAAAAAAGACGCGTCCGTCATGTGTCGAATTCCCCAATGGAACCATCAGCTTGCACTGCCGCTTCACGAGCTCCTCATCAGTCCGTCGAAAGGGTAATGGAAATCGATGAGTTAAGTCGACATATTGTCATTTTCAGCCGCCCCCCGAGTTCGATCTTTGCCACATTCGTACTCTGGTTTCTGGCAGATTGATTGCCTAAAGATGCGCAGGTACGCTTGAAATTCGCGGTCCAGGGGGTACTTGTGTCCATCCCCTCCTTCAGCCCTGAATTTCTTGATCTCGATGTTCTTAGCTATAAGGAATCTAGTGGCCGCGACGTAACGTCCGCATGGCCCTCCGTTCCGCACGAATCTGTGGCTTGCACGCCTCCCTCGAGAAAGGGGAAAATTCCATGGGCCTCACATGCAGCAATTGCCCGGTACTGAAAACTTCGCTCTTCAGCAGCCTGTCTGGTGACCAGGTCGCTCAGTTGGGATGTGTGTTCCGCCCCGCACGTTATCGGAAGAACCAGATCCTCTTTTTCGAGGGCGGCGTGGCCCAGCATCTCTTCGCCCTTCATACAGGCCTTGTCAAACTTGTAAAATCGCTGGAGAACGGGAAAGACCGGATAACCGGCGTCTTGTTCCCCGGACAGTTGTTTGGCCTGGAAGCCCTTTGCGAGCCTACCTATCCCATCACAGCAGTTACGCTGCGGGACAGCGAAATCTGTGCGGCGTCGCGTGATGAAGTGGTGGCGTTCCTCCAGTCCAATCCGGAGATCGCGCTTGGCATGGTGCGTTTCCTGGTCTCTGAAATCGGGCGTGTGCGCAGTCAAGTTACCGATATGAGTTTCAAGGATGCCAGAATGAAGGTGGCGACATTCCTTCTGTCGCTAGTTGCCTCTGATCCCGCTCCTCAAGACGGGCGTACAACGCTCAACCTACCACTCTCCAGGCAAGAGATCAGTGAAGTTCTCGAGTTATCCCCGGAAACTATAAGTCGCACGCTGGCGGCGTTCCGAAGGCAGCAACTGATAATCGCCCGTGGCCGGCACCTGACGGTTCAGAACTTTGCTGGCTTGCAGTCAGCCGCGCATCGCTGACCAACCCTCCAGACCCGACCTTTTGTCCATAGAAACCCACCTGCCTTGGCCGTTCGCCGAGCATCCTGCGAAGTCACTTTTGCGCGGGTGCCGTGAGTGGGCTAACTGTGAGCAGGTAAAGCCTTTATAGCAACTTCCAAAGGGAAGGGATTAGGGGGCAGGAATAAAAAAACTACTACCTCTAGATTGACATATGTCATGTAGAATTGTGAGGTTTAGTATCGACAGACGCCCGAGACGGCTGTTAGCGTGCTCTTATTGTCGTTGAAGCTGTTGAATCTTGGACCCTTGCTATGCAGTCGGTTGTCCCCTTTTTCGCTCGTTGCCCGGCCAGCGCGGATGGAGCGGACATAACTCGGCTCGTCCCCCCAGAACCGCTGTTTCGACCCCCCGCAGTGATCCGCCGCTCAAAGGCCAGCGTGGCCCTGTGCGCCGCATTGCTCGTTTTGACGCGGCCGGCGTTCGCTCAAGCCGTTGCTCCATCCTCATCGCCAGGAAACACAGATCACCCCCAGATCATTTTCGTTCAGGCGAAGTCCGTGCGCAGTGGCAAATTGTCGGAAAGATTGCCCTCGGGAAGCAAAATCGTTCGACTTGAAGAAGCCACCCGCCGACTTGCGAATCTCACGCCGAATTTCTTCTGTGCGGCAGACCCACGCATCTCTTTCGATGGCTCGAAGGTGCTGTTCGCGGCAAAGAAAGATGCCGCATCGGCATGGCAAATCTGGGAAATGAATACGGACGGAACGGACCAGCGCCAAGTGACCCACTGTTCTGGGGATTGCCTTTCCCCGGCCTATTTGCCACGCGAGGCAATCGCTTTCTCGGGCGAAGTGCAAGACGGTCGCGGAGCGCGGGCTTACCAACTGTTCTCTGCCAAGCTGGACGGCAGTGACGTGCAACAGATCACTTTTGGTCCGGGGGACTACGAACTGGAGACGGTGCTTCAGAACGGCATGATCCTCGCCTCCGCACGTTCACCTCTGGAGTTGCAGGGAAAACCCGAGAACTCACGCAACCTGTACACGTTGCGGCCCGACGGCACCGGGCTTGCGGCATTCCGAAGCGACCGCGAGGACCCGGCAATTCGCAGCCAAGCCGAAGAGTTGGATGACGGGTCGGTAGTCTTCGTCAAGAACACGGCGCTTAACTCCGAAGTCGGAGGCAATCTGGCGACGATTCAGCGCGGCGCCACCCACAATTCGATTATTGGCCCAGGGAGCGCGTTGATCTGGTCGCCGCGGCAACTCGAGGCCTCGCGATTGATTGTGGCGCGGCGAGTTACGGCGCCCGCGGCTGCCGCGAAATTCGACCTGTATTCGTTTGATTTCATCCGCGGGAAGTTTCAGGCCCCCATCTACCACGATTCGGAACTTTCGAGTATTGAGGCTGCTCCCATCGCGGCACACCCGGCTCCGCGTTGGTACTGGAGCACTCTGCGCCCCGAAATAAAGATGGGCTACTTCATTTGCCTGGACTCTTCGCTGGCTAACGAAGGTCCCAAGGGGCGACTGGCGGAATCGCCGAGCAAGGTAAGAGTGCTCAGCCTCGACCCGGCGACGGAAAAGGGGTCCAGCCTGGGAGAAGCGCCTGTCGAGCGTGACGGCTCCTTTTATATCGCGGTGCCACCGGACCGTCCGGTGCGTTTCGAACTGCTGAGCAGCGAGGGCAAGGTAGTCCGTGAACAAAAGAGCTGGATATGGGCGCGCGCGGGCGAAGAACACGGCTGTGTGGGCTGCCACGAAGACCGCGCTGTAGCACCCGAGAACCGCTGGCCCTTAGCGCTGCGGCGCTTCGACGCACCGTTCTGCCTGGGTGTTCAGGCCCCGCTGGAGGCCGCTCACTGAAGGCCAAGTCAATTCCGTTGCGGTCGCGCGCTCTGAGTCTGAGGAGAGTTTCTATGCGGTGTCATTCCGAGCGAAGCGAGGAATCCCGCTCGGCTTTTCATCTGACGCAGTTCCAGAGCGAGATTCCTCGCGGAGTTTACCCTGAGCGCCCAGAGCGAGATCCTTCGCTTCGCTCAGGATGACAGCGAAGGGCTCGGAATGACATCGTGCCAGTTGGAGGGAGCCGGGGATGAACGTCCGAGCAAGACAACTCACCACGATACTCGCGGCAACGATTCTCCTTATGGTGGGTCTGAGGTTGACAGCGCAAAGCCCCGCTCGAACTCCGGCAACTCGCACGGCGGCTTCACAACAGACTGGCTTAAACCCAAGTCCAAAGCACGATCCCCCACCGCCGGCGGGCGCTGCTTCCGCCCTCCCTACTTTCGAAGACGTTACTGAAAAATCCGGCATCAATTTCCGGCATTCTTTCGGCGAGCAGAAGCTGAGCTCGATCATGGAGGCCACCGGGTCCGGTTGCGCCTGGATCGATTACAACAACGATGGTCTGTTGGACCTCTACGTCGTGAGCGGAAGATATGTTGACGGCGTCACCAAATTCTCAAAACCGGACGGTGTAGACGCTACGAACCACCTCTACCGCAACAACGGCGACGGCACGTTTACGGACGTGACCGAACAGGCAGGCGTGGGCGGCAAAGGATTCGGTATGGGCGTTACCGTCGGCGACTACGACAACGACGGCTACGAAGACATCTACGTCACCAACTGGAATTCGTCGATTCTGTACCACAACAACGGAAACGGCACGTTCACGGACGTCACCGCGAAAGCTGGCGTCGAGAACCCTCACTTCGGCACGGGCGCGACCTGGCTCGACTACGACCGCGATGGGAAGCTTGATCTCTTCGTCGGTAATTATCTGAAGTTCGATCCCAATGCCAAGCGCGAGTTCTTCAGCGCGGACGCCTTCCCTGGCCCGCTCGACTACGAAGGCGACGCCGACCGCCTCTTCCACAACAACGGCGACGGGACTTTCACTGACGTGTCTCACAAGGCGGGCATCGATAACCCGTTAGGAAGGGCCATGGGTTTGACCACAGGAGACTTCGATAACGACGGCTGGCCCGACATTTACATCGCCAACGACACGATGGACAGCTATCTCTATCGCAACAACCACGACGGAACGTTCTCGAACGTCGCGCAGGATGTGAACGTGGCCTTCGGCGCGAACGGAGAGGCCACCTCCGCCATGAACCCAATCTTTGGCGATTACGACAACGACGGCTGGCAGGACATCTTCGTCTCCGACATGCGCTACCACCGCCTCTTCCACAATCCCGGCGGCAAGGGCTTCTGGCTTGACACCACCGTCGAAACCGGGGTGGCCAGCGTTTCCGGCCAATACGTGGCCTGGGGCGACGGTTTCTTCGATTTTGACAACGACGGCTGGAAGGACCTTTTTATTGTGAACGGCGGCTTGCACTGGCTGATTCCCATGGAAGACTCCGTCCTCCGCAACAACGGGAACTCCACCTTTACCGATGTCTCCTCACGGCTGGGTGACTACTTTAAGGTGAAGAAGGTTGGGCGGGGCGCTTGCTTTGCGGATTACGACAACGACGGCTACATCGATGCCTTCATCATGGTTTTGGGTGGCAGGGGAATTCTTCTCCATAACAATCCCCCGCCCGTGGGCGTGCGCAATCACTGGCTGACGATCAAGCTGATCGGGACCAAGAGCAATCGCGACGGCTTTGGAGCGCGCCTCGAGGCCATCGCTGGCGACCTCCACCAATACACCGAGGCGCCCGCAGAGAACGGGTATCTTTCTCAGGGCGACCCGCGGCCGCACTTCGGCCTGGGCAAACACACGGAAGTCGACAAGCTCATTATCCACTGGCCAAGCGGAATTGATCAGGAACTTGACCACGTCAAGGCGGACCAGTTCCTGACTGTTAAGGAGCCCACCGAAATGCCCGCAGGCACGGGAGAAAAGGGGCGATGATAAGCTTCCGCACAACCCGCCAGCTCCGCGCCAAAACCCCAGGGCAATCGGCTTTGGGGCTCCCCATTCAAGACTCTCAACTAACCCTGTCATTCCGAGCGCAGCGAGGAATCTCGCTCTGCCGGGTGCGGACCGCGGAAAAAGCCAGAGCAAGATTCCTCGCTGCGCTCGGAATGACAGTCGTGGCGGGGTTGCTTCTGAATCCCATACGGCATCCGTACGCCGCCACGCCGCAGCAAACAGCGGCTGCCGAACCCGAATACCTTTCCCCCGTCGAGATGCGATTCTCGCCGGATGGCCTGCGGCTTTACGTGGTATGCGAAGGAAACGGCTCAGTGCTGGCAGTCGACGCGCGCACCCACCAAGTAGTGGCGCGTGCGAAAGTAGGCGCCAAACCGCGAGGCCTGGCGCTTTCCCCGGACGGCAGCACACTCTACGTCTCGAATTCCTGGAGCGATACGGTCAGTGAAATAGACGCTCGATCGTTCAATCTCCGTCGCACCCTCAAGGCAGGCTGGGGACCGGTTGGGCTTACTACCGACCGCAGTGGCAAGTTCTTGTACGTGGCCAATAGCGTGGGCAACGACGTTTCGCTCATCGACCTCGCCGCGGGTGCTGAGATCAAGCGTTTCATGACCCAGCGGTATCCAGAACAGATTCTTCTCTCGCGCGACGGCCGTCGAGTCTGCGTGTCGAACATCTTGCCACGCTTTGGACCCTACGATCAGCCTCCTGTGTCCGAATTGCTGGTCATCGACGCCGTAAAGCAACTCGTCGAAGCACGCGTTTGGGTTCCCGGGGCGATCGACCTTCGGCACATCGCGGAGGCTCCGAAATCACTGGGCGGTTACCTGCTGATTCCCGAAATTAGGCCCAGGAACCTTGGCCCCTTGATCAGCGTGGCGCAAGGCTGGGTGATGACGCACGGCGTGGCGATAGTTCGACCCACGCTCGGGGCGGTTCGCGAACCGCCCCTACAGGTGTCGCAGGTAGTTCTCGACGACATTGATTATTATTTCGCGGGGGAAAATGGGGCCGCATTCACTCCCGACGGGCACTACGCGCTCTTGACCGCCTCGGAAGCGGACACTCTCACGATAATCGACGCCGCGAAACTGGCGCGGCGGCTCCACGCGGTTTCAAGCGACGAACTTCCCAATCGGCTCGACTCCGCGCGCACGTTCGTGGTGCGGCGTCTCGAAACCGGCTCGAACCCTCAGTCCGTCGTGGTTTCGCCGGACGGACGATTGGCCTACATCGCCAACCGCCTGGACGATACTCTGACCGTCGTTGATCTCGCGAAGCTCGAAGTCGCCTCGACGGTCGATCTTGGGGGACCAAAAGAACTGAGCGCGATTCGTAGAGGCGAGCGGCTATTTAATGCCGCGAGATATTGTTTCCAGGGCCAGTTTGCCTGCGCCACTTGCCATCCCAACAGCCATCTGGACGGGCTGGCATGGAATCTGGAAACACCGCAACTAGGACGCGACCGCGTGGCCAACCGCACTCTGCGCGGGATCAAAGACACTGCGCCCTTTAAATGGAACGGGCACAACCCTGACTTGGCCACTCAGTGCGGTCCGCGCATTGCCAAATTCCTGTTTCGCTCCGAAGGCTTCAACACGCACGAACTCGAAGACCTGGTCACATACCTGAACCAGATACCGCTTCCCCCGAATCGCCACCTTGCGGCGGACGGCCAGCTTACCGAAGCGCAGGAACGCGGCAAGGCCATGTTTTATCGCAACCAGAAGAGCGACGGCACGCCGATTCCGGTCTACAACCAGTGCGCCACCTGCCATCCGGCCGGTTCGCACTACACCGCCCGCACGAGCTTCGATGTCGGGTCGGCGAACAAATACGACACGATCTCGTCTTTCGACACTCCGCAACTGGATCGCGTCTACGAAGACGGCCCGTATTTGCATAGCGGAGAGGCGCAGACTCTTGAAGAAATCTGGACCGTGTTCAACAACAAAGACACGCACGGCGTAAGCTCCGACATGTCCAAAGAGCAGTTGAACGATTTGATTGAGTTTCTGAAAACATTGTGAAGATCTGGGATTTGAAATTTGAGATTTGAGATTTTGAACTTGATATTTGCGATTCAAGAACCCTGCAAGGAAGTCGGATCTGAAATCTGAGATTTGAAATTTGAGATTTGAGATTGTTGGGGGGTGGGGAGAAACATCATGAAGCGATTGCTCCTGAGCACTGCAATCCTTTTGACGGCGTCGTTACTCGGCTCGGCCCAGGAAGCGCCCTCCCAAGCAGTCGCGCAAGCCGGTTCCTCACACGATTCGGCCCCCAAACCACACCTCATCACCCGCTGGCAGAACTTCACAACCGCCGACGGTATGCCGGACTCGAAGGTTTTCTGTGTCGCCGTCGATGGGAACCGGGTTTGGGCGGGGACTGAAGACGGCCTGGTGCTGATCGAGAACGGAAGAGTGCAACACGTTTACAAAACCGAAGACGGCCTGGTGCAGCGCGCCGTGATGGGCATCGCTGTGGACAAGAAAACAGGCGACCTGTGGATTGCCACCTTTGGCGGAGTCAGCCACTTGTCCGGCGGCCAGTTCCAGAACTTCACGAACCTCACCAGCGGCCTGCTGAATGACATTTGTTACGGCATTGTCGTGGTCGACGAGTACGTCTGGGTCGCCACCACCGCGGGCGTCAGCCGCTTGAACACTTACACTGGCGAGTGGACGAGTTGGAGCGAAAAGAATGCGCCGTTCCATGAACCGTGGTCTTACGGCATCGCTCCGGCGGGCAACAAGATGTACTTTGCTATTTGGGGCGGGGGCTTGCTCGAGTACGACGTAGCCGGTAATTATTGGAAGCCTTACACCGACCCTGACGAGGAAATGGAAATTGTCCTGTTCCGCAATCAGGGGCTCGTACACATCATCGTTTCGAACGTCGCCTACAACCCCGACACCAAGATGGTGTGGGCCTCGACCTATTTCGGCCTCAGCGGCTACGACGGCCGCAATTGGCACAACTACCTGACCAAAGACAGCGGCCTCGCCTCGGACTTCATCAATGCTCCTAAATCCCGCGGCGACGACGTCTGGGCCTGCACCGATAAAGGTCTGAGTTACCTCAATTACAAGACCAATACCTGGGTCAGCTATCGTCCCGCGAAAAAAACCGGCCACGGTGAGATCGAGATCACCTGGCCCGATACGAAGAAGAATAAACTCGAGACACCAACCTCTCTCGCCCATAACTACATCCTGAATATGGATTTTCAGGGCGAGGACATCTGGGTGGCGACGGCCCAAGGGCTGAGCCACGGAATTCGCGAATCTCAGAAGGAGAGTCAACTCTATGCGTCGATCACATCCCAGCGTAGCAGCGGTGAAGTCGCACAAGCCCATGCCCAAAAAGGCCGTTAGTGCGCCTCAAACGCTGAACGAAGCCTACGATTATCCCAAGCCATCATCTTTCTCCCGCGCGCTGCGGCTGGACATTAAAGGCGTCACCATTTTGCTGATCTCCGGCACGGCCAGCGTGGATGAGGACGGCAAGACGGTCCACGTGGGCGACTTTCGCGCCCAATGCTGGAGGACCTATCAGAACATCACCGGATTGCTCGAGGCCGAAGGGGCAACCTGGAAAGACATCGTTCGCACCACTTGCTATCTGCGCGATATCGAGCGCGATTATGAAGCTTTTAACGAAATACGCACTCAGTTTTTCAAAGAGCAGGAACTGGATCCGCTGCCGGCGTCCACGGCCATCCAGGCCATCCTGTGCCGGCCGGATTTGCTCATCGAAATCGAAGCGATTGCGATCTTCGAGTCGGACCGGGACAGCGGCAGAAACGGGCAATGAGGGTGGCGCGGGGCCTGCTGCGTTGTGGCGCCGACCTTCAGGTCGGCATCCAAGGTGCTGACCTAAAGGTCAGCGCTACTTGCGGGCGCTACTGCGGCAGCTGCGCTGCCGCACTCCGCGGGGAGGGTTGGCAATGAGAATTGCTGGACAAGTCAGTATCGATGACATTCCGAAGATTTGCCCTCTCCTGAGCCGCGCAGCCAACCCTCAATACGGAGAGAAAGGCACGCGTGTCGTGAATGTCGCCGGCGTGCGGTTTGGCGGCGAGCGTCCCGTGGTGATCGGCGGGCCTTGTGCAGTGGAGAGTCACGCCCAGACTGTGGGTTTGGCGCGTGCAGTGAAACGCTCGGGCGCAGACATGCTGCGCGGCGGCGCCTACAAGCCTCGCACCTCACCACACGATTTTCAGGGCTCGGGACTTGAGGGCCTCTGCATCCTGAGCGTCGCTCGCGAGGAAACCGGCCTTCCCATCGTCACCGAAGTGATGGACCCGCGCATGGTAGGCGAAGTGGCCCAGGTGGCCGACATGCTGCAAGTGGGTTCGCGGAACATGCACAATTATTCATTGCTGGCAGAAGTAGGTCGCGCGGGAAAACCTATTCTGCTGAAGCGCGGGATGTCCGCGAGCCTTTGCGAATGGCTGGGCGCCGCGGAGTATATCGCTAAGCAAGGCAACCTGGACATCGTGCTCTGCGAACGCGGAATCCGAGGATTCCCTTCCGGCGAGTACTCGAGATACGTGCTCGACCTTAACGTAATCCCCGCAGCCAAGATGTTGACCTTTCTCCCCGTCGTCGTTGATCCCAGCCACGCCACTGGTGTCTCAGCCATGGTCGAGCCGGCCAGCCGCGCCGCGCTCGAGATGGGCAGCCACGGACTGCTGATCGAGGTTGCGGACCTGACCTTCGGCGACCCCAAGTGCGACGGCTTACAGGCCATCGACGCCGCAACCCTGGCGAGAATCGTATTGTTCGCGCACGAGAAGAGAGGAGTCAGAAGTCAGGAGCCAGGAGTCAGAAGCACGGAGGAAACACAGCCCTCGTCAGCATTGAATGCAACTCTGGCCTTGTCGTCCTGATCAACGCAGGGTTCATGCCCTCTCCCTTGGGGAGAGGGTGGCCCGCAGCCGGCGCCTTCTTCAGCCGGTGCGGGACGGGTGAGGGGTTGCTTCCACGGCCTACAGGCTCCGTTCCGGGAGAAGACATAATGCGTCGATTCATCTTCATACTTGCCCTCTTCTTACTGGCGGCGCCTGTCTGGCCGCAATACAAAGAGCCGGACGACGAGAAGCCCGTGCCGCGCTACGCCAACATGCCGGACGAAGCGGTGCCCTACCGGCGCTTCACAAAACCTTACTATGACTGGTTTGTCCAGACGGATACGATTGCCTATTACGGCGCCGCGGACAAGCGGCCTGACGGGGACTCTGCCAAACTGGGCGAAGTCGCTATCGGTTTCATGGCACCGGTCGAAAACAACCCCGAATCCATTTTTGGCATTCCGCAGCTGCACGGTGCGCAACTTGCCCTGGATGAAGCCAACGCGCGCGGCGGCTACCACGGCAAGCCCTATTCGCTCAAGGTGCATAACGAATCTGCTCTCTGGGGCGCATCCTCGACTGAGCTCGTGAAGATGCTCTTCAATGAGAACTGCTGGGCGATGTTGGGTTGTGTGGACGGCCAGAACTGCCACATCGCGCTGCGGCTATCTCTCAAGCTCGAGGTCCCCATCATGAACGTCGGCACTACGGACCCCACGGTTACAGAAACTCGCATCCAGTGGCTGATGCACGATTTTATCGACGACCGCCAGCAGGGCTACACGCTGGCTGATTACGTTTTCAAAACTCTCAAGCTTAAGCGCATCGGCGTGATTCGCACTCAAACCCGCTATGCCCGCCTGGGCGTGGCGAAATTCAACGACGAAGCACGGCGCATGGGCCGCCAGCCGATCCTGGAGGTGAAATTCGAGCGCGGCGATAAAGACTTTTCGAGACAACTGAACATGCTGAAGAACGCCAAAATCGAGGGCGTCGTCATTTGGGGCGAGGCCGCCGAGGCGGGCTTGATCCTGAAACAGATGCGCGCCATGGGCATGAACCAGCCGGTCTTTGGCGGAAGCCGTTTGGCCTACCCGCAGTTGCTCGAGATTGCCGGCCCCGCTGCGGAAGGCACGGTCGTGACCACGACGCTCGATCCCACCCGCCAGGACCCGAAATGGCTGGCCTTCCGGGATGCTTACCGGAAACGTTTCAACGAGGAACCGATCGATTACGCGGCCTACGCTTACGACGGCATGAATATCCTGACTTCGACGATTGAGAAAGTCGGGCTCAACCGTGGCCGAATCATGGCGGCTCTGCGCGATTACCAGATGAAGACCTACGATGGCGTGGCCGGGAAAGCTTTCTTCGATCACACTTTGAATAACATTTCGCCGGTGACGATGGCGCGCGTGAAGGACGGCAAGTTTGAGTATTGGCTGGCTCCGCGCCAAGGCGGACACGAGGGGGCACAGAGCACCTCAGGCGGTCGTGGTGGACAATAGCTTTGCACAAATTCCAATCTCAAATTTCAAATTTCAAATCCCCCCGCCTGAACTTCGCTGTCTTGCGCCAGTCTCAAATCTCAAATTTCAAATTCGCTCGCCTACGTTCTGCCGCTTTGCGACGGTTTCAAATCTCAAATTTCAAATTCCCCTATCGTGCCGTGCCCTGTACGGCCGTGCTCCTTGCCGCACTCTTTGCCTGCTGCTCGCCCGCACTCCCCCAAACCCCTTCCCAACCCTACGCGGTCATTCCCCGCGACGCAGTGAATTATTCCGGGCCCGGGCGGGATTCGAGCCACGATCTGCCAGGGTCCGAAATTAAAATCGGCCTTCTTGCGCCGCTCACCGGTCCTCGCCAGAACGAAGGCAAGGCGCTGCTCGAGGCGGCAAAGTTGGCGATTGAAGACGAAGCTGCGAGCCCCTTCCCAGGCGGCCGCCGCCTCTCCATTGTGGCGCGCGACCAGAGCGATTCATGGGGACGCGCAACGAATGAAATCGTGCGGCTCGTATTCGATGACCAGGCGGCGGCGCTTCTCACCTCACTCGACGGCGACTCGGCTCATCTTGCCGAACAGGTTGGGAACAAGGTTGGAATCCCCATCGTCACGCTTTCCACAGACCCCTCCACAACGCAGATTAACCTTCCCTGGATTTTTCGCCTCGCCCCTACCGACTCGCAACAGGCCCGCGCGTTTGCGCACGACATCTACCTCGAACGCAGAGTACAGAAGGTGATCCTGGTCTCGGAGAGCGACCATGACGGAAGAGAAGGCGGCGAGGAATTTCAAAAGGCGGCTCGCGCACTGAGCGCCCCGGCGTTCGACCAAATCGAGATTGAAGCGGCCGGGTCCAACCTCGACTCAACGCTGAGTCAAATCATCGCGGCGAAACCCGAAGCACTGGTCTTTTGGACAGGGCCAGAAACAGCGTCAAGATTACTCCCGCGCCTTATGACGGCTTTCCCGTCGGCACAGTTTTACCTCAGCCAGGAAGCGGCGCAGACGCGTTCCGTCGCCGCCCCGAATAATACTTGGATTGTCGGCTCGAGCCTTGTAGAAAAGCCCCTGCGTGAGAGCTTCGAGAAACGCTACCGCGCGAGGACGGGAGAATTTCCCATCCCGGCTGCAGCTCAAGCCTACGACGCCGTACGGATTCTTGCCGCCTCGCTGCGGACTTCAGGCCCCAACCGCGCCCGCTTGCGAGATGCGCTGGCCGCACTCTCGAACTACCGGGGCGCGTCCGGTCCCGTCGCCTTCGATCACGCAGGCAACGACCTGAGTGACTTCACACTCGTCAGATTCCCTTCCGCAGAATCCGGAACCCAGTGAGCTCAGAAGTAGCGCCGACCTTCAGGTCGGCAATTGCTGGCCTAAAGGCCAGCGCTACGCTGAAACTAGCGCTACACCTAAGCAGGCGATTGTTTGACAGCTTCATACCACCTGGGCGGAAAATTCACTTCTTGACGGTCCTGAGATACACGGTATAGTCCGTCGGCGCCGGCTTGCCGCCCGCCTCACGTATGGCTGCGGCCACTTGCCCTCGGTGATAAGCCGAGTGCAGAACGAGGTGCATCAGAACATCCTGAACAGGCGTCTTGTTCTCTGTCCCTTTAAGGCTCAGATAAGTGAGATCGCTCCCCAGCTTTTCGGGGGTGAGTCCTTCGAGGATGTCGTGCCACCGCTGCCGCAGATCCTCGATCGCCGAACTACATTCTTCGAGCGTAAGGTCAGGCCACGGTTGTGCGGAGGGCGGCGCGGGACTCGCGAACCTGGACATCCAGATTCGTTGCCCCCCGATGATGTGGCAGAACGCCTTCCTCGCCTTTTCGGCGCCACCGGGCATTGTTTTCAAAACTGCCAACGCTTCGGAGTTTGCCCAATAATCGTATTCAAAGAGTTTCCAATAATCCATACCTTCCGCTCCCTTGAGGAACTAGGCGAACTTAATGAGGGTGTCATTCTGAACGAAGCGAGGAATCTCGCTCTGATATTTCGTGAGCGACCAGTCCGACACACAGCGTGATCCCTCGCTTCGCGCTCTCGAAAATCGCGTCATTCCCGCGAAAGCGGGAATCCATTTTGTTTCTGACGAACGATGGACCCCCGCTTTCGCGGGGGTGACGATTGATCCCGAATTCCTACTCTGCCTTGAAAAGCGCTGAATAGACAAATCCCGCGATCGCCGCGCCGATGATCGGAGCAACCCAGAAGAGCCAAAGCTGCTGGAGCGCCCACCCATGCACGAAGAGGGCGGGGCCGGTGCTTCGAGCAGGATTCACCGAGAGATTGTCTACGGGTATCCCGATCAAGTGAATGAGAGTAAGGCTGAGGCCGATCGGTATTCCGGCGAAGCCGACCGGCGCGCGACCGTGCGTAGAGCCGAGAATCACAAACAGGAAGAAGAAAGTGAGAACGATCTCTGCCAGCAGACATGCCCCGAGGGAGTACCCGCCCGGGGAATGCTCGGCATAGCCGTTGCACGCGAATCCGCCCAGCTCAAACCCGGGCTTGCCACTGGCGATAAAGTACAGCACCGTCGACCCGGCAGCCCCACCGAGGACCTGCGCGACGATGTACGGAATCAGCTCTGACGCCGGAAACCGTCCTCCGGCCCAAAGCCCGACGGAGACAGCCGGATTGATATGGCAGCCTGACACGTGTCCGATGGCGTACGCCATGGTCAGCAGGGTAAGACCAAAAGCCAGCGCCACGCCGAGAAAGCCAATGCCCAACTGCGGGAAGGCTGCATCCAAAACAGCAGCTCCGCAACCGCCGAAAACCAGCCAGAAGGTGCCAAAGAACTCCGCACTACACCGTTTTCCTAGCGACATAAGCAGTCCCCCTTTTTGTGTTTGTGATTTTCGTCCCGCGGCACTCCGGCTCGGCCCCTGATGAGCGCACCGGGTGCTGATGAGTTCAGTGTATCATCTTTCGGTTTAACCCTGCAGCAGTTTGCTATACACGGAAGGGTAAGCTGCTTTCTGCTTTCTGCTTTCTGCTTTCTGCCTACTGTCCCTTGCAGTCCGCCGACCTCTCCCACGTCCGAAGCCCATAACGGCTGAGATAAATGGGGATGTTCTTGAACAGCCGATTCTCGGCCTCAATATCCCGGATCATCGCCCGTTTCACATGTGAAAGTGTGCCGGTGAGAATGGTGAGAGAGCCGCCGTCGCCTCCCGCGCCGTTCACCTTCCACCCCAGGGCCCCGTGCTGCTTCGCGATCTCAATCACCCTCCGCGCATCGCGGCTGACCAAGTCAGGATGAAGCCGCTCCTGCGCCTCGGTGTTTTCGATCATAGCTTTTCCGAGCGCCACGAAATCGCCGGCATGAACGGCATCACGGCTTTTTTCGGCCGTTGCCCGCAAGTCCTGAAGCTTGCGGCACTCCGGCCCCGAGCCCTCGAGTTCCTTGATCACTTTCTCATGCACCGCCGATGAACTGTGGGACTTGCCGAAGTAAATCAAAACCAGCCGCCGCTCGAGTTCCCACCAAAGCGCATTGGGGACCTGAATCTGGGAAACGGTGGCGCGCGGATAGTCGAACATCTCGATATAATTGAGGCCGCCGTAGGCCGAACACAACTGGTCCTGAATGCCGCATTGCAGCTTCAGCATTTCGGTTTCGATAGCCTGTGCCGCGTACGCCACCTCGTGGGCAGTAAGGTGGCCTTGGGTGAGGCGATCCAGGGCTCCCACCAAGGCCACCGCGACCGCCGCTGAGGTGCCGGTCGAAGCCCCGCTAGGTGCTTCGGAGAAGATCGAGACCTTCAAAGCCAACTCAGCAGGCACCTTCATACGGGCGATCGCCGCTTGCAGCAGAGCATGCTGGCCCCAACCGGCTTGCACGTCCGTGGCTGCAAAGCGCTGCCCGTAATTCTCAGCAAAAACCGTGATTTGTCGATCCGCAGAGTCATTTCTAAACACTTCCACCTGAACCTCAACGTACGGATAAACGCCGATATTGAAAATCTTTCCGCGCTTGGCAAACCAGGTGTCGGTCCACCCACCGTTGTCACAAATGCGGATCGGAGCCACGCAGTTGATGATCCGGTGCGGCTGTACGCCGGTATTATCATTCATCAGTCACTCCTAAAAGTAGCAGGCAAGAGTCGATTGATCGACATCGCCCTCTCCCGTGGGGAGAGGGCTGTCGTGTCAAGTTGAGCACCGTCGGCGCTAGCGGATCTCGGACTAGAACTGCCCCTCGAAGGGGCAAGGCCTTCTGCCTTCTGCCTTCTGCCTTCTGCCTTCTGCCTTCTGCTTTCTACTTTGCCTCTCTCCAGTTCTGCCCCATACCGATATCGACTCGCAGCGGGACCTTGAGCGGGTACGCGGATTCCATCTCAGCCTCAACAATTTCGCGGGCACGCCCCAGTTCCGTCTCCGGCGCCTCGAATACAAGTTCGTCATGGACCGTCAACAGCATTCGCGTCTTCATCTTCTCCCGGTCGAGCCGTGCGTGCACTTTGATCATGGCGAGTTTCATCAGGTCCGCGGCCGTTCCCTGAATGGGAGAATTCATGGCTTCGCGCTCAGCTCGATTGCGCGAGGGCACATCGCGGCTGTTGATATCGGGAATGGGCCGCAGACGGCCAAAGAGTGTGCGCACGCGTCCGGTAGTACGCGCTTCTTCAATCAGGCGATCAATCAGCTCTTTTACCTTGCTGTAGCGTGCAAAATAAGCGTCGATGTACTGCTGCGCTTCGGTTTTGCTGGTGCCGGTGCGCTCCGCCAACCCGAAAGAGCTGAGTCCGTAAACCACGCCGTAATTGATGGCCTTAGCCATCCTGCGATGCTCGTGGTTCTGAAGCGCCGGGGGCACGCCGAAAATCTCCTGTGCGGTTCGCGCGTGGATGTCTTCGCCGCGCGTGAAAGCCTCAATCAGCACCGGATCGTTCGCCAGGTGGGCCAGCACCCGCAACTCTACTTGCGAGTAGTCCGCGGAGATCAACCGGCAGCCGGGATCGGCCACGAACGCGGAACGAATGCGCAGCCCGAATTCGTCGCCAATGGGAATGTTCTGCAGATTGGGATTGAATGATGAAAGGCGCCCCGTGCGCGACCCGGTTTGGCTGAAAGTGGTATGCAGGCGGCCCGTCTGAGGGTTCATGAATTTCGGCAGCGCGTCGAGGTAAGTCGATTTCAGCTTTGTGCGAGTCCGGTATTCGATGATCTTGCGCGGCAACTCGTGCTTTTCGGCAAGCGATTCCAGAACCGAGGCGTCAGTCGAATACTGCCCGCTTTTCTTTAGCCTCTTGCCGCCCGGCAGCTTCAGCTTGTCGAACAGCACGTCGCCAAGCTGTTTCGGCGAGTCAATATCGAAGGGTTGTCCGGCAAGATCATAGATCTCGCGGGTGAGGCCGGTGAGGTCCTTATCAAACTCGCCCGACATGCTTACCAGAACGCGCGGATCGAGGCGGATGCCGAAGGCCTCCACGTCCGCCAGCACACTTGACAGCGGAAGCTCGATCTCCTCATAAACGCGCTTTAATTCTGCCCGCGCAATCTCAGGCAGGAGCAGGCCGGCAAGCTGCCGAGTGCCGTCCGCCCAGTCCGCCGACGAGCCCGACAGCTTGCGCCCCTGCCGGCGCAGCATCACGTCTTCCAGTGAATGGCTCGAGGCCAGCGGATCAAGCAGGTACGAGTAGAGCATGGTGTCGTCTGTGACACCCGCGAGCGCCACGCCCCCCTTTGCCAGCAGGATTCGAAGCAGCTTGGAATTGTGAACGGCCTTGCTGTGCGACGCAGAAGAGAGAAAAGACTTCATGGGCTCAAGAAGGCCAGGCGTGGCAGAAACTGTCGCCAGCCGCTTGCCGTCCGACAAACCCAGACCCCGAAGTTGCCCGGCAAAACTCTCTTCCCCGTCGACCGCGAGCCCAATCGCTACGGGGGCATGTTCTTCTAGCGCATTCAGCCACCTGCTCACCGATTCCGGAGTCGATAGCTCTTCGACGTCCGCTGCTGCCTGAACAGGGATCGGCGCCTCTTGCAGAAATTCGCGCAACAACGAGGTAAAACCCAACTCCTGGCACAAGGCACGGAGTTCGAGAAAATCTGGCGAGGAAGTCTTGAGGCCGGCTGGAGCAACATCTAACGGTACGTCTGGCCGGATGGTGGCCAACTCGCGACTGAGAAGTGCCTCCTTTTTGAAATCGCGCAGGGCGTCGCGGTAACTTTGCTTTTCTGCCTGCTCGTAGTTTTCGAGCGCCTTGTCGAGTGTGCCGAACTTGCGGATGAGTTCTGTGGCGCCCTTCGGCCCGATATAGCTTCGCTTCTTGGCGCCCGGTGCGAGCGGAGGCTCGTGGCCAGGAAAGGGCCGCGCGCCGGGGATGTTGTCGCTGGGATCTCCAGTCAACGCCAGCCAATCGACGACCTGCGAAGGCTCGACACCCAGGACTTCTTTGACCTTTTCGGCGTCGCACAAGGTTTCGCCTTCCGCGGTCCCCCGGGACGGCTTTAGCACCTTGATGTGGTCCTCCACGAGCTGGAAAAGGTCCTCGTCGCCCGACACGATAAATACGTCCGTCCCTTGCGCCGATGCGCCCTCAGCCAGCGTTCCCATCACATCGTCGGCTTCGTAGCCTTCCTTCTCGACCAGTGTCAGTCCGAGCGCGCGGCAGAATCGCCGCACGTAGGGAAGCTGCAGCGCCAGTTCCTCTGGAAAAGCAGGGCGGTTCGCCTTATATCGTTCGAACAGCTTGTCCCGAAAAGTCGGAGCCGCAAGGTCAAACGCCACGCCCACAAGGTCAGGGTGGTGGTCCTTCAAGATTTTCCGCAAGGTTCGGACGAAGATATAGATCGCTTTCGTGGGCATCCCACCGGGCGAGCGCAAATCCATTTGCATGGGCGCGTGGAACGCCCGAAAGACCAGCGACATGGCATCAATCAAGACCAGCTTCTTGCCGGGCTGGAATTCGGCCAAGGTATCCCTCCGTTTTCGATGTAGTTGGCTATTCTACCCTATCCCCCTCTGCGCGTGTCGGAAAGACAGCCCTCTCGCCAATCCGAAGCATCGAAGCCCAGCCGCGGAACCACAGCCAACGATCGATCGGGCCCCCGGAGGGGCGACTCGCACGAACTCAAGTTCGTCGAAAGCACACAAATCTGAGTCAATGTTGCATAATTGACACATGGCTTGTTTTAGGGCAGCAGACGAGTTAAGCATAAATTATTGATAATACACATCTTAAATATTCTTAGGATCTTGGCTAAGAAAATGCTCCATAAGCTCGCTTCGAGGAGCTTCTTGGCCAACCAACACACGATTACGAATCCCGTATCCGTCTCCGGTGTGGGCCTCCACACGGGCGTCAAAGTCAACCTCCGCCTTTGCCCTGCCCCTGCCAATTCGGGCGTAGTGTTCCGGCGCACTGACCTGGAGGACTTCATCATTGAAGCCCGAGCCCGTAATGTCGCCCGGGTCAGCTACGCTACAAGTCTGATGAAGAAAGGCGTCTTGATCTCCACCACGGAACACCTCCTGTCCGCCCTCGCAGGCCTGGAAGTGGATAATGCGGTGGTGGAAATCGACAACCTGGAATTGCCGATTCTGGATGGCAGCGCGCGGCCCTTCGTTGAACTTATTGCCAAAGCCGGAATTCTCCGCCAACGGGCCCGAAGGAACTTCGTCAAAATCCTCAAGCCCGTGGAGGTCGCCGACGGATTGAAGCGGATCATCGTCTACCCGGCGGATTCGTTCCGCGTCACGTATCACATCTCCTTTCCTCACCCGTTGATTGGGTCGCAAACCATCGACTTCGCCCCCGCCGCGTCCGACTACGCCACTGAAATCGCCCCCGCGCGGACCTTCGGGTTCCTGGAAGAACTCGAAATGCTTCGAAAGAATGGCCTGATCCGGGGCGGTTCGCTGGAGAACGCCGTAGTGCTCGACCGCAGGGGCGTAGTCAACCCTGAAGGGTTGCGCTTCCCAGACGAGTTCTGCCGGCACAAGCTCTTGGACCTGATCGGCGACTTCTCCCTGCTAGGCCGTCCGCTGCTTGGCAATGTGGTTGCGGAGCGTGCCGGTCATGCCATGCACGCCCAACTTGTCTCCCGCCTCTTGCAGGAACGGCAGTCCTGGAAACTCGTTTCCGCTACTGATGCCGCTGCACAAGCCGTTTCCGAACCCAGTGCAGTGTTTGCTACGAGCGAAGCCCAGTAAGAAGAACACTTTCGGACCAGTCTTCATCATCGGGCTATTTACAATTCACTATTTACTATTCTCAATTCACCATTCATGGTGGATGCGAACTCCAGCCCGCCCGTCGAATCGCT
>JBELAJ010000390.1:0-10261 GCA_049508935.1 Terriglobia bacterium
GCATATACTCGCCGACCCTCAAGGCTTTGGCATTCCGCTGCGTCGCATTACCATCTCCACCTCGGGCATCGTTCCGAAGATCAGCGAGATGGCGCGCGACCCGAGGCGCCCCAAACTGGCCGTCTCACTGAACGCTTCGACCGAGGAGCAGCGAACGGAGCTTATGCCGATCAACCGGAAATACCCGCTGCGCGACCTCCTGCACGCCTGCCGGACCTACCCGCTGCGACCCCGCGAGTTCGTGAACTTCGAGTACGTTCTTCTGGACGGCTTTAACGATGCTGACGCCGACGGCGAACGCGTAAGCGAACTACTGCGCGGAATGCGCGCCAAGGTTAATCTTATTCCCTACAACTCCGGCTCCGAGCTTCCCTATAGTGCTTCTCCTATGGGGAGAGTCCTGGCCTTCCAGCAAATCCTGGTGGGACACGGGATTCCAACCTACATTCGCATTTCACGCGGACAGGATATCGGCGCCGCCTGCGGGCAGCTTCGGTTGAAAGGAATGCGAAACGGCGGCACCACCCCCTAACCCCCTCCTCAACGAGGAGGGGAGTCGGTTCCCCTCCTTGATAAGGAGGGGGCAGGGGTGGTTCGCGCGCGGTTAGCGCAGGTTTTCAGGCCGAATTCCGATCACTGCCGCCATGCGCCCCGTGCCGCTTCCGTCGCGGCGGTAGGAATAAAAGAGGTCCGGGTGGCAAGCGGTGCAGAATTCGACCGCGGCGACATGGCGCGGCGCGAGCCCCGCTCCACGGAGTTGATCTTCTGCTACGGCAACCAAGTCAAGATGCACTGAGGGGTTTGGATCGGCACTGTGCCCTGGTGGTTGCATGTTCAGGAACGAGAGGGAGCGAGGTTCGGGACGGGACGCCGGGTGTCCGGCCCGCTTGCGAAAAAACTTATCCGCGTTCGGGAAGCGCCCCTGAAAGGCCTCTTCCACATCTTTTCCCACCTCGTAACAACACGCCCGTATGGAAGGGCCCAGGACGGCGAGCAGGCGTGAGGGCTCCGAACCGTACACGCGGCGCATCTCTCCCACTGCTTTTTCGATGATCCGCCCCAGCGCCCCGCGCCACCCGGCGTGCACTGCTGCCACGGACCGGCGGTTTGGGTCCACGAGGAGCACCGGCAGGCAGTCGGCAGTTCGCACTGACAGGAGGATGCCCGCTTGATCAGTCAGTAGTGCGTCACCCTCAGGTTGGGCGAGGCCGAATTGCTCAGCCGACGGGTTCCCGGGCAAGAGGTACTCGAGTTCGCCTCCGCTTGCTTGGCCGACTTGATAGACAACCGTGGAATGGACTTGCCGAAGCGACGCCAGAGCGAAGCGTTCTGCGCCAAGCTGACGAAAAAAAAGGTCCCGGTTCTTCTGCACTCGAACCTTTGGTTCACCCTTCGTGAATCCCAGATTGAGGCCGGCAGAGGGACCGCGGCTCACCCCACCACGGCGAGTACAAAAGGCGTGGATCAGCCAGGGATAACGTGAGAGGAGCGCGTGCTCGATCCAGGCCAACTCGCCTCGCGAGACGAGATGTGATGTTGGGTGACCCAAGAGTCGAATATAGCACACGCCAGTTGAACCTTGTGCGCCACTCTGGTATGCTAGCGTTGGCTTAAGGGGGCCTTCCAACCAATAGTGCAACTAAGCCTGTGACTTAGGCCGAGAGAACCTCTTCTTTAGTAAGAGGAGGGCTACAGATGTTGAAGGGAAACCCGCCTCGCTCTGCGACTGCTCACTCGACTACTGCAACCCTAGAGCGAAGCTGAGACATCCAAATTACCGGGAAAGGAAAACGATGTTACCGGATCGCCTGGTGCGTATGATTGAACACCATGCAGATGAGTTGACCCGCGCTTTGGTTGAAGATCTTCAGTCCAACCCGCGTACGGCCGCCTACCACAAATTCTCCCGGGACGCCATACATCTTCGCACCTATAACGTGTACAAGGACCTCGGCTTGTGGCTGAACAGCAAGGCCGAAGAGGATATCGAAGCGAGATACACTGAGCTGGGGAAGCAACGCCACAGTGAGGGAGTGCCGCTGAGCGAAGTTGTCTACGCCCTCACCTTGACGAAGTATCATCTACGAGACTATATTCGAGTCGCCGGTTTGGTTGACTCTGCCATAGATCTTTATCAGGCGTTGGACCTCCAGCGTCTTTTAGGCCAGTTTTTCGACAAGGCAGTCTACTACACCGTCCGGGCCTACGAGCGCGCAGCGAGCCTTCAGACAACCGCCAGCGCTTCGCAATGAACGGTCTGGACTTCGAGTCAGCCCCGGCTTGTGGCACATGATCGTCGGCACTGGTGTTGACATCATGGAGACTTCTCGGGTCGAAGAAGCTCTCCAGAAGCACGGTGAACGTTTCGCGAACCGCGTAGAACTCGGCGGAGCGATTCGCGGCGCGCTTTGCGGCCAAAGAGGCGGCTTTTAAGGCCCTGGGGACGGGCTGGAGCCGCGGCGTACGGTGGGTGGATGTGGAAATAACCCACGCCGCGAGCGGCAAGCCGGAGTTGATTCTGCGAGGTCAAGCTGAGGAAATTGCGCGTCAAATGGGAGTTGTTCGGACTGCGGTCTCGATCTCACACGCTGGGCGATTCGTGGTTGCTCAGGTGATATTTGAATCCGATGGCTAGCTTTTTCCAAACGGCATGTCGTTCCTGTCGAGGCCTGGGCATCGTGCTGTTTTGCTTATTTGGGTTGCTACCCGCACGTGCTGAGCCGCTTGGAGAAGAACAGCACTTACCGGAACTGGGCGCCAAACAAGCGTCCCGCTTGCTCCTTTCCCAAATCCCTCCAGCGTACCCCGTCCTGGCCAAAGTGAATTACATTCAGGGCCGAGTTCGCGTGCGTCTCACGGTCGATACCGAAGGCAAAGTTGTGAATGCGCACGTGCTGAGCGGCAACCCGCTCTTGGCTGCTGCTGTCCTCAATTCGGTCGCCGCTTGGCGCTATCAGCCGTACGTGGCAAGGGGTGAGAGCGGGCCCACCGCATTCGAGACTAAGCTGGAGGTGAATTTCTCTCTCCGCACAAACCGAGCGGATCTCGTACCCACGCAAGCGGAATCGGACTTCGGCCGTCAAGTGAAGCCTCCTGAGGTCTTGACCGGGCCGGGGACAAGCGCCGCAACGGCTTCTTCCGTTCGGATGCGCTTGCTGGTTAGCGCCGAAGGCAAAGTGATCGATTCAGAGATTCTGAAGGGTATTCCCTCTTTGGTTGAAAAGGCGACGAGGGTCATAATGCGATGGTCGTTCCGGCCGGCTAGATGGGGCACGCTCGCCGTTCCGTGGTACCTTGACGTTGACGTCCCCGTCGACCACGCCAATATGCAAGCAGGTGTTGGAATGCCGCACGAGGCGGTTAGGCCCGGAAGAGAATAACTGAACGCTCGGGAGCGCTCCAGTTTGCGCGGCGCCGGTATCGCGCGCCGCAGGGTGGCGTCTGCGCTGCCACGCTAAACTGAACCGGCGGTGGCGTTTGGGCAGCATCCCGATTCGAAAGTAACGCCGACCCTCAGAGCCTGCCCTGAGCGGAGCGAAGGGCGGCAAGTGCCCCGACAGGTCGGGGCGCTGCGAGCCAAATTGGGACACCACAGACGCCTGAGAAATTCTTCCCCAAACGGTAATCCGGCGCTAAAATCAAGAGGTGGGCCGGAGGTTAACAGCCGGTTTGGTGCTTGGCGCCTGTGGAGTGAGCATTTAATGAAATTAGATTGGGCGAAACGGACTTGGAAGGTCTGGCCGCTGGTCTGCATGTTCCTGATCCCGCGCGGCGCGACGTTGGGAACAGAGCAGGCCAAAGAAGCTATTTTCCAATATGCGGGCGGAAGCGAGAAGATCGAAATCGATTGTGCCGGGAAGTTGCAAGTCTCCGATAGCGCTCTGATATTCAAATGTCCGGGGGCGTCAGTCGATATCCCCTTTTCGACGATTACTCTGATGCAGTTCCGCCCCGACATCAGCCCCCAGGTCCGCAACCTGAAGCTCAAGTGGAAGACTTTCCCCAGCATTCTGATAGCGGGCAAGCAAAACAGATATTTCACCGTGGTGTGCAAAAAGCAAGGCGTTACCCACGTGATGGTCTTGCGAGTCGATCCGCTTTCCATGCGGCCCTACCTGGCTGAGATCGAGTTGAAATCCGGGAAGCGCGTCGAGGTGATGCCTTACGAGGATTACTCGTAGGGGCCGAAAGTCGAATATCGAAACTCGAAAATCGAAACTCGCTGACTACTGCCCCCCGCCATCGTCCTTCCCGTACCAGCGCGAGTCCATGCTGCCAGTGGCCACGGAGATCCCTGCTTTCATTGGGATAACTGCGGTCTAGAATTCGAGTTTCGGATTTCGATTTTCGAGTTTCGGCTTCTTGGCTTGCTAGGGATTGCTCCCAGCCCCGCCTAAGAAATACCCCGCCTTGGTCCGCACCTTGACTCCGCTGCGGTCGACGTGTACCTCGATGCGGTGAAAGCCGTTGTTGTCCGGCGCGTGGGGAACGTAGGCGATCTCGTACTGGCTCTGGATTTCGTCGGCGATCTTATTGAGCTCGTCCTGCATTGGCTTCTTTGACCAGGCCCCGTAACTCAGGCCCCCGGTGTACCCCGCGTAGAACTCGAGCGGGTCCTTGGCCACTATGGAGCGGATCATCTCCCCGCTTGCCAGGACGAGAGGGACGATCGGCAAGTTGGCCCCGTTGTCCCAGTTGTTTTCGATGTTCGAGGGCGTCTGCGGCATGTTGGGCGGCGCTGGCAGCGCCATGTTGGCGGCCAAGGTATTCTGGGGCGGCGCCTTGGGCTGTTTCGTCAGCATCGAGCGCGTCTGGCTGAATCCCAGACCGTAGATCGTGATACCGGCATTCAGCGCGCGCTGGACAACTTCCTCTTTAGTCGTCCTGCTCCCTATGTCGTGGCCGTCCGAAAAAGCTACGATGATGCGGCGGTCATCCTTCGGCTGGCTTTCCAGCATGGTGATGGCCTGCGTCAAGGCGTCGTTCAGATGCTGAGAGCCACCTCGCGCCTCGACGCGGCGCAGAGCGGTTTCCAGTTCGTCGCCATTTTGTGTGAAGTCCTGGACGGTGCGAATCTGATCGCCGTAAGTCACCACCGCCGCTTGTCCCTGCGGTCCCAGCATCAAGTTGGAAAAAACCGGACCGAGAGGGCGGACCTCGCCAAGCAACGGCTCCGAAGTGCCATTGGCTTCCACTACGATGACTGCCGCCAGGGGACGCTGCTCGAGGCTGAATTGTTCGATCTTCTGGCGTACCCCGTTGTCCAGAACCTCAAAGTCCTTCTGCTGTAAGTCGAAGACGTAGTCGCCCTTGGAATTGATCACCGTCACGGGCGCGGTCACAACGTTCGCTTGGACCCGAATCCGCGTGTCGGCCTCGGGGGGCTTGGCATCGGTCGCCGACTCATGCTCGGAGGTTGAGGGCGGCGGGTTCTGGGCTCCTGTCTGGGCAAAGGCAGAAGAAGCCAGGCTAAGAAAACCGCCCAGCAGTGCCACGGTCCAGGCCGATCTCAAGCAAGCATAAGTGCGATTGACAGTCATTCGCCCCTCCACGTCCATACAGGCCCCTGCGTGATTATATGATGTCCGCAGGTGCCCCAACGTTGCCGCGAAAGCTGGAAACTGGAAATTGGAAACTGGAAAATGAAGGCAGCCTTCGGTTTACGAACAGCCACTTTCCAGTTTCGATTTTCCATTTTCCACTTTCCAGTTTCCATTTTCCGCCCGTAGCCCCCGTTGCCGCAAGGCCTCATAAAGCACCACGGCGGCTGCCACGGAGACGTTCAGCGAGGGCACAGGACCGCGCAGGGGGATATGGGCCAATTCATCGCACGATTCGCGCACCAAACGGTGCAGGCCCGCCCCCTCGCCCCCCAGGACCAGCGCACAGCCCTGGCCATAGTCCAAATCCAGGTAGGACTTGCCGGCTTTCGCCTCAAATCCATAAACCCAGATCCGGTGTTCTTTCATCTCCTCCAGCGCGCGCACCAGATTGGTAACGCGGGCGACTTTAGCGTGCTCGAGTGCTCCAGCCGAAGCCCTTGCCACGGCGGGCGATATGCCTGCGGCGCGACGCTCCGGAATAACGATCCCCTGGCAACCAGCAGCCACTGACGTGCGCACGATGGCTCCCAGATTGGCCGGGTCTTCGACCCCGTCCAGCACCATCAGCAGCGGCCGCGCGGAACTGCCCAGCAGGGTTTCGAGGTCATCGTAAGCTCGAGGGGCGCACACCGCAACAACGTTCTGATGCTGGGTGCTGCCCGCCATGCGCTCCACGGCGGGCCGGGGAGCAAAACGCACTCCGATGCCGCCGGCTCGGCAGGCGTCAATGATTTCCTGCACCCTGGGGTTGTGCTGCCCCTGCGCTACCAGCACGTATTCAACCGGATGGCTGAGCACGGCTTCCTTGACCGCATGAATGCCGTAAATCACCTCGAGCTTTGCCCCGCTCTCCCGATGCGACATGTGTTTTGCGTAGACAGATTACGATACCACATCCGCGGTCTGCGAATGTCGGCATTCTCGTTAGGGGAAGGAGCCGAGTGCGGGGGTGTATCCTACACTACTCCAGGATTTGCTCCAATACCAGCGTTTCAAAGGCTTCCACCCGTTCGAAGACCGGATCATTGGTGATTAAACCCGTCGCCCCGGAGCGTGCGGCGGTGGCAGCTTGCAGAGCGTCGGGTGTTCGCAAGCGGTGGGTAGCGCGAATCTGCGCGGCACGGTCCGCGATCTCCAAATTCGGAGCAACCCATTGCAGGTTGGGAAATGTGGAAGGCAAAGCGAAAAACACATGTACACGCCGTTCATCGAATTCACGATACGGTTGAACCAACAACTCGGTCATGGTGACGGTTGAGGTTACACCTTGCCCATTGGCTTGTTCAAGCCAGCGGAAGATGTAATCGGTGAACGGTAGGTACCGAGTGTTTGCCTCGATCTGGTAAATGAAGACACTCGTATCCAGTGCCACCAGGCGATGTCGCCGGAGGAAAGCGCGGAGACAGTCTAATCCCAACTCTGGCGTTCCTTTTCAAGGTAGTCGCGGGAATAAAGACCAGGGGCCATGCCTCGAATCGCGTCGTGGTAAGACTTGGGTTTTTGTAGGACAATAACCCTCTTCCCACGAACGATGACAAGCAACTTGTCCCCGGATTTCACGCCCAACGCCTCGCGCGCTTCACGCGGGATCACAATTTGGTTCTTGGACGAGATAGTGACTTCAGCCATAGCTTTACATTATAGCATAAAGTAAAGCGGTAGCGGGTCATAACAAGCCCCCTGCCCCGACGTGTCAATCCCGCTTAACCGGCAAGCCAAATGGCTAAAATGTACCCCGCTTTCGCACGGTTGCGAGAACCTGTATGGGCAAACCGGGGGTTTCAGAACAGCAATTTCAACGCAAGTTGAATAACCCTTGGATCGCGCGCTTTGGAGACTTGCCCGAAGGTTGGGCCGTCTGTGATATTGCCGTCCGGGACATAGAACTGGGCGTGGTTGAAGGCATTAAAGAACTCGGCGCGGAGCTGCAGTTCTTTATGTTCGGCGAGCCGGGTGGTCTTCAGCAAAGCGAGGTCGGCGTCGTTGATTCCAGGGCCGCAGCAGAGCGAGCGCGGCGAGTCGCCGATCGTGCCGAGCGCCTGGGGAGCGAACGCGTTGGGATCAAAGTACTGATTGGGAACCGCCTGGCAGTCCGGTGCGCCGGCTCCGGCCGAGGGGCGGGTTCCCAAAGCGCAGCCCGACTTGCGCGGATTCTGTGTGGTGAATTTGCTCACCAGGTCAGGTTCGCCGGGATACTCGAAGTCCTGGCTATTCTCGAGCTCGAGGTCGCTCCAGGAAGTGATTCGGATGGGGAAACCGCTCTGAAGACTGAAGATGCCCGACATGCCCCAGCCATTCACGGCCTTCCCCACGAGGCCGTGCTTTTCCGGAACCGGGAATTCCCAGTAATAACTCAAAACGAATCGCTGGGGAGCGTTGAACAGCGAAAGCGCCCGGCTGCAGCGGAAGCAGAGCGGATCAAGAGTGTTTTCGAAGCTTGACGCCTGATCAAAAGACTTGCTCCACGTATACGCGGCGAGGAATTGTAGGCCTTTCGCAAACCGCCGCTCGAGGGAGACCTGCAGCGAGTTGTACGCCGAATTGGCGATGGTATCCTGCGCGAAAATGCTGGCGAACACCGGAGTGCCGTCCGGCGGGCATCCAGCGCCGGTGGTCGGCTCGCAAAACGGCGACGAGTAACGGCGCAGCCCAACCAGATTTATGGCGGGATTATTCGGCCCTGTCACCACGGGCACAGAGCCGTAAGGCAGATGCACGCTCATGCCGGCAGGAATGGAATTGGCAGGAATCTGGAACGAATTATCGGCGTAGAACGGCCCGCAAGTAAAATTGGAGGAAAGCGCAGGATCGGAAGTAGCGTAAAAGTTTGCGATGTTCTGCAAATCCAGGCAGGTTTGCGCATTGCCGTAGTTCAAATCGTGGGTGGCCAGCAGGCGATGGCCTTGCGAGCCCACGTACCCCACTTGCAGGACCATGTCCCCGGTGAGTTCGCGTTGCACATTGAAATTATATTGAGCCGCATATTGAGAGCGGATATTCGGTTGCAGTTCGCCGAACATCAGGATCGGCCGGAACGTTGACCAATCAACCGCCTGACCACGCGGTGGATTTAAGATGCCGTTGAAGGGATTCGGGTAGACGGAACCGTCCTGGCCGAGAAAGGGCGTATTGAACATGGTTTCTGAGAGGTTGATGCTGCCACCGAAGGGCGGTTCACCGCTGAACTGCTCGAGCACGAGCTGCTCCATGGGATTGTAGAAGAGCCCCCAACCTGCCCGAAAGCTCGTCATGCCCGGCCCGCCGGTGAGCTTGGCGAGCGTGCCGCTAATCCAGGAGGGGCTCCAGGCAAGCCCGATGCGCGGTGCGAAGGCCTTGTAGTAAGTCTGCGTCAGGGCGTCGGTAATGCCTTTGTCTCCCGGCACGACCAGCCCTTGCGGGAACACCGCCTCGCCGGCACTTCCCGGGCCGCAATTGGTGGTCCCAAACTGACCCACAAGGGGGTTACTGGGGCTGAGCTGGCAAGGATAGACGGTCGTGTTTTGACCCGGCCGGAAAGTTTGGGTGCGCGCGCCAATATCCGCGAGTGGGGTGTTCAACTCCCAACGCAAGCCGTAATTCAAGGTCAAGGCGGGGCGGATTTTCCAGCTATCCTGCCCGTAAAAATAAAGCGAGCTGCTGCGCACGGCTTCGTTCTGCGCCGAGCCTTGCAAATACGAGTCGGGAAGCCCGAGGAGATAATTCGGGTAAAGATCCGAGTACCCGGGATCGTTCGGGCCGCCGCCCAGGAAGGAAAAATCGCCGTTGACGTTAAAATACAGAAGCTGATCAAAGCGTTGGCGGCGTGCGTCGGCGCCGAATTTCAAGCTGTGATTGCCAACCACCTTACTCAAATTATCCATCCACTGGAACGTGTTCCCGATTTGCGGCAGTTCACCTTCGTAGTTGTTCCCGATGGCGAATCCTCCGGAAACCGTCAGGAAGGGCACGCCCTCGTGCTGGGCTCCGAGGTGGGGATTGATGCCGAGCGCGGGGTCATTTGGATCCGAAAAACACTCATCCGCCGGTACCGTCTTGCAGGAGTCCTGGACCAGGTTGGTGTGCTGGGGATGGTTGAATTCGCCTTGCGCCTCGCGGAAGGCGGAAAACCGAAACTCGTTGACCGTGGATGGGCTGATCACCCAGGTGTGTGTGAGGTTCACTTGCTGGTAGCGGTTATTGTAAAGCCCGCCAAAGCCCGGGACGTTAGCCCCCGCGCCCTGGAAGAACGAAAAAGGCTGGGTGTAAAACTGGTCGTCAAAATAGTAGTAGGCGTTGAGTTGCTGGTGGTCGCTCAGCTTGTGGTCGATGCGGCCGGTCAACTGGTCGTCGTACTCCTGCGAGGTGGGGGCGGACTGGTACTCCGTGCCATTCAAGTTCGCCAGCGGCACGTACTGATTCATCAAATCCAGCGCCGTGGGATCGAAGCACTGCGGAGGGATCTGGTTGTTGGGAAAAATGGCGGCGTAAGCAGTTCCGGGAGCAATCGGCGCTCCGCCTTCTGCTGCAACCGCCGCGGCGCATCCCGGGCGCGCGTTCATAACGGATGTTCACCTCTAAGTTTTTGAGATAACTTGTGTTGCCTCACAGGGTTAAGTGTGATTTTGGCCCTAATTGTGTAGACATGCATACTAAGGCATTAGTCGCATATTGTCCTTGAC
>JBELAJ010000391.1:0-8007 GCA_049508935.1 Terriglobia bacterium
AAACGACGATCTGGCAATAACCCCGCTCGCGAAGCCTGCGTGCAAGATTCAACAACTGCCGTTGACCGCCGCGTAGGCTTTCGCCAAGATCGATATGCGCGATTTTCAGTGGTCTCGAGGAAGTCATGTGCAATAGGCGACGAGCGTTTAAGCTGCCATCCTGACTGGCCATGGGCCGCGCCCAGCGCTGTGGTGCGGGCGTCCCGCCCGCTGTCGCGGGAGCGTCCCGCTCCCGCGCGCGGGCAGAGCCCGTCCTGAGCGGAGCGAAGGAATGCCCGCGCGACTGCGGGCGGGACGCCCGCTCCACCTCAGCGCCCTCGGCCCAGCTTCTGGTATTTCCGCCGCACGTAGCGCGCCGCCATGGCCGAGATCAGGAACCCCTGGTGCCCGTCCAACACTCCCAAGCGGAAAAAGTACGTGTGGAAGAAAACCCACAGAGGATCGAACGAGCGCCGGAACACATTGACTTTCACACCGCGCTCGCGCATTTCTTGCGCCGCGAGATCGGTGTACAACTCGATCCTCTGAAGATGCTCCTCGAGCGTGTCGCAGGTGTAGTGCAGTATTTCACCCGGCATCGTTGCGGCGCGCCCATTCACCACGACCGATTCGTGGACGTACGTCCCTTCCCACCCGGCTTTGCGCCGGTCGAAAAGGCGAATCTTGTAGTCCGGATACCAGCCGGCATGCAGTATCCAGCGGCCGAGATAGCGGGCGCGGCGGGCAAAGCGATATGCATCCGCCGTAGGCTGCAAGCGCTTCCAGGCGGCGATCTCCGCCTGTGCAACGGCGTCAAGTTCCTCATCCGCATCCAGGCTCAGAATCCAATCGTGTTGCGCTTGGCGGTTGGCGAAGTTCTTCTGGGCAGCGTAGCCGTGCCAGGGTTCGTGAATGACCCGTGCTCCCTGCCCTGCCGCGATGCCGGCTGTTTCATCCGTCGAACCCGAATCTACCAGCACGATCTCATCCGCACAGGCCAGCGAGCGCAGAGCGCGCGCGATTTTGCCGGCCTCGTTGCAGGCGACGACGGTTGCAGAAATACGAGGCATGGAAGAATCAACGATCCGTCCCAACGCACGGGCAGACCTCGCCGCTGCGTAGCGTAACTCCCCTCCTCTGCGGAAGGAGGGGACGGGGGTGGTGGGAACGGTGCATCTTGCGGGTCAACCACCCCTAACCCCTCCTTAGTAAGGAGGGGAATCAGTCCCGATGGATCGCAACACACCAGCAAACTTGCCCTGGGAAACAAGCTCCGCGACTTGGGCAATGTCCTTATGCAAGGGTCGGTCTTTGGTCACCGGCGGTGAGACGGCACGCAGCTCCGCCTTGGCCCTTTCCGCCAAGTGACCCGTTCGAAGTGGCGCCAGCAAGTCAAGGGCCTGGCAAGCAGCCAGCAACTCGATGGCGAGGATCGCAGCCAGGTTAGAAAGTAGCGGACGCAACTTCAGCGCTGCCGACATACCCATGCTCACGTAGTCCTCCTTGTTGCCCGAGGTCGGTATCGAGTCCGCCGAGGCGGGATGGGCCAGGATCTTGTTCTCGGAGGCCAGGGCCGCCGCCGTCACCTGCGCCAGCATGAATCCGGATTCCAGTCCCGCTGACTTCGTCAGGAAAGGTGGCAACTCGGACGTCAGGGGATTCACCATCCGGTCGATTCGCCTTTCGGAGATGCCGCCAAGCTGCGTGAGAGCCAACGCCATCAGGTCGAGAGCCGTGGCCAGAGGTTGGCCGTGAAAGTTGCCCCCCGAAATAACATCGCCTTCCGAGGCGAACACGAGGGGATTATCCGTGGCGCTGTTCATTTCCCTGGTGAAGACCTGGCCGGCGTAATCGAGCGCGTCGCGCACCGCGCCATGCACCTGTGGCATGCAACGCAAACTGTAGGCATCCTGCACCCGCGAGCACCCCTGGTGCGACTTGTTGATCTCGCTTCCCTGCGTAAGACGCCAGATGTTTCCTGCCGTCACCATCTGGCCGGGATGCGGGCGCGCTTGGTGCAAACGCTTATCAAAGGCCTTGCGCGAGCCCCGCAAGGCATCAAGCGAGAGGGCGCCCGCCACGTCCGCAGTATCTACGAGAATCTCGGCAGAGCGCAATGCGAGAAGCCCGACAGAAAGCATCGCTTGGGTGCCGTTCACAAGTGAGAGGCCTTCTTTGGCTTCCAGCACTAAAGGCTCCAGGCCGGCAGCCTTCAGCGCTTGCCGCGCCGGCTGGCGGCGGCCTTGGTAAATCACCTCGCCTTCTCCCACCAACGTCAGCGCCACATGCGCCAAGGGAGCGAGGTCGCCGCTCGCTCCCACGGAGCCGCGCGCCGGCACCACAGGGTGTACTCCCTGATTGACGAAATCACCGAGCCGCTCGGCCACGGCCGGACGCACTCCCGAAAGCCCGATGGCCAGAGTGTTGGCCCGCAGCAAAAGAAGGCCGCGCGTCTCGCAGGCATCAAGGGGCTCGCCCACGCCACAGGCGTGGCTGCGCACTACGTTCAATTGCAGTTCTCGCGCCTGCGCCGGCTCAATACGTTCCGTGGAAAGACTTCCTACGCCGGTCGTGACCCCGTAAACGACTTCTCTTCGTCGAATAATCCTTTCGACGAATCGGCGGGACTGAGTCATCGCCCGGCGCGCGCGAGGCGAGAGCCGCACGCGCCGATTTTCCAGCACGACCTGATAAAAGTCGCGGCGAGTCAGGCTGTGTCCAGTGAGCTGTACAGGGGCCGGCATCACATCCTCACAAAGGCCGAAATTCGAAGATAGAAAATCGAAATTGGAAAATTGAAAACGGAAAATTGAATTTCGAGTTTCGAATTTCTGCTTTCTAACTTCTGCTTTCTGCTTTTCCCAGGAGCAATGCCCGGTATTTGTCGGGCAAGGTACGCGGGCGGCCGTCGCGGTCCGTGATGACGTGCACGGTTTCGCCTTCGGCGATCAGCGCGTCTGCGTGCTCGTTGTAGATCTCGTAACCGAAGATCAACACACGCTTCCGCATCCCAGTAACGCGTGTGCGAATCAGGATTTCGTCGTCGTAGCGCGCCGGGGCTTTATACCGGCAACGCGCCTCGGCCACCATAATGTAAAGGCCGTCCTCTTGCTCCATATCGCGGTAAGCGAAACCGTGCTGCAAGCAAAAGTCAGTGCGCCCGATCTCAAACCAAACCAGGTAATTCGCGTAGTAGACTACGCCCATCTGGTCCGTCTCCGCGTAGCGCACACGGAGCGTCGAGGTAGTCCATTCGGTCGGCAGAATCTCTTCAGTCATAGGGTTCGCCAGGGTGAACAATTCAGGGGAAACAGTCTACTCCAAATTGGAAATTCCAAACAGGCGTCTGCCTTGTAACGGGCTGTCATTCCGGGCGCAGCGAGGAATCTCGCTCTGCGCCGGGCGGGGCCCAACGCGAAAGATCGGGGCGAGATTCCTCGCTGCGCTCGGAATTACATTTCATGTTTTCCAGGCGTCCGCGAGCCCAAACGCATGAGCGTGACTGCTCACAGCAAGCTTTCTCCGGACCCATCGACAGGGTTCCGCAACACGTGACCGAGATGGCCCAGAAAGCAGTGAAGCAGGTTGCCTGCTACTCTCCGCAATTCGACGTTCCCAGCCAGCGTCAGAGCGCTTTGTGTGTCGCCGAGTTGGGCCAACCCTTGCGGTTGCCACACGTCGGCCACCAGGGCCACACCTCGGCGTTCATCGCTGGCAGAAGTGAAGAAGTCCGAAGCGGTCCCCCAATTGAAGACGAGGTCCGGATGCTTAGCCGGTCGGCGTTCGAATTCAAGCTTCCCGCGGTCGATAATTACAGTCCAGACCAAATCCCAGTCTTCCAGAATCCACAGTGTTGTAAGCCGGGCCGAGCGGATTTGCTGGCGCAAATGCCTGTCGCGTCCGGTAAGAACAAAGGCGCGTTGAACGATGCGCCGCGCGGCGCGCTTGGAAGGCGGCAGGAACGATTCAGTAGTCTGTTCAGTCATACTTCCGCGGCGCACAGAAAGCCCAAAAGCGAAGATCGAAACCACGAATCAGAGGTTACTACCTTAGGAACCCAGGTTCTATTTTCCAATTCCCATTTTCCAATTTCCGGCCTCATTCCGCGCCGGCCCTCCGCGCCGATGCATCCAGCAGATCTTGCGCAGGAACCAACTCGTCCACCAAGCCGAGCGTCAGCGCCTGGCTGGCCGGGATGCGTTCTGCGGTTAACATGAGTTGGGTGGCCGCTGCCCTCCCAATCAGGCGAGTGAGGCGTTGTGTCCCTCCCCAACCTGTGATTAGGCCAAGTGAAGCTCCTGGGTGACCGAAAGACGCATCGTAGGCCGCAATTCGAGCGTGGCACGCCAGAGCCAGGTCAAGGCCTCCTCCCAAACAATACCCCCGGATCGCCGCGACAACCGGAAGGGGAAAATGCTCAACCTGATCAAAGAGGATTTGTCCCCTCTGCGCAAATTCCCGCGCCGCCGCACCTTCCAGCGAGGCGACCTCCTCAATGCTGGCGCCCGTTGCGAAAGAGTGCGGACTTGCGGCGATCACCACGCCCCGGAAAAGGCCGGAACCCTCCACTTCTCTCAACAGGCCTCCCAATTCCGCAAGCACATCCCGGGAGAGTCGAGGATATCGACAGCCCGCCGCAAAGGACAAAACGGCGACGGAATTGTGGCCAGTTAGTTCCATTCGAGGATTCAGGATTCAGGGGGGTGTCTTCTTGCGCGAAGCGAAGAATCTTCCTATTTGAGGACTCGCGGAACTCCGGCGATTGTTCGCTCCGCCGAGAATGACCTGGATTGGCGACTTTCCTGAATCCTGAATCCCGAATCCTGAATCCTATCTGACATTCGCCCGGATGAAATCCACGATCTGGACCGTCGAGGCTCCCGGCTGAAACACCTCAGCGACGCCCGCCTTTTTGAGTTCCAAAATATCTTGGTCAGGGACGATGCCGCCCACGACCAGAAGAACATCCTCGAGCCCTTCGCCGCGCAGCAGTTCGCAGATGCGCGGCACAATTGTGCGGTGCGCCCCGGAGAGAATCGAAATCCCGATCGCGTCTACATCTTCTTGAAGCGCGGCGTTCACAATCATCTCCGGCGTCTGGCGGAGGCCGGTGTAGATGACTTCCATGCCCGCATCCCGCAAGGCACGCGCCACAATTTTCGCTCCCCGGTCGTGGCCATCCAGGCCGGGTTTTGCAACCAGAACGCGGATTCGTTTGTCGGTCATAATAATCCAAGCCTCAGAAGACGCTCTTTAAATCAAGTGAGAAGCCCGGCAGCACCTCAGGCTCATCGAGCGTGTCGGATTCCCGTCGTACAAAGATCTCACCGCTGGCGCAGAAAACCTGAACCTCGCGAGGTTTGGGATAGAAAACCCAAACGGCCTTGGCCCCCGCAGCAAGGTACTGCTTCACCTTCTGCGTCAAGTCTTCCGCCAGGTCAGTTGGCGAGACAACCTCAATGGCGAGCGCAGGCGCGCCCTCAATGCGCTTGTCCAGATCAATTTCACGCATACGGTCCACCGCCACGAAGGAGACATCCGGAATTCGCACAGTGTCGGGCGTGAGTTGATAACCGGTTCCAACAAAGACCGTACCTAGCTTTTGTGTATCAACAAAGTTACCCGCTATCTGGGCGACGTTGTCGCGCACGAAATCATGTCGTGGCATTCGCTCGCCGATAGTAACCAACTTCCCTTCGTTCAGCTCATAGTGAATTCCTTCTGTAACCGGGAGAGCATCGAACTGCTGGATGGTCAGAAGTGTTTCAGTTGCCATCTCGCCCTCACCAGACTCCATTTCGGCGCGCTGTAGGGGCGACCCTTGTGGTCGCCCACGGGTAGCCGTGGGGGTCGTCCTTAACTGCTATCGAAACGCCGGTTCTTCGTAGCTTCCGAAGACACGCCGCAGCACGTCGCACATTTCGCCCAACGTGGCATACGCACGCACCGCCTCGAGAATGTACGGCATCAAGTTGGCGTCCGTCGACGCCGCGCCGCCCAGAGCCTCGAGGGCTGCATGCACACGTGGATGGTCTCGCCGCTTCCGCAACTCCGCTAACTTCTGCCGCTGAACGCGCGCCACGTTCTCGTCGATGACCAGAATGGTAATCGGCCGCTCTTCCTCGGCTACGAAGTCGTTCACACCCACAATGATCGCGTCCTTGCGCTCCACTGCCTGCTGATAGGCATAGGCGGCATCGTGGATCTCTTTTTGAGGGAAGCCGATTTCAATTGCCGCCACCATGCCTCCCAGCGCGTCGATCTTGTCGAAGTAACGGTAACAGGCGCGCTCCGTCTCGGTGGTCAACTTCTCCACAAAATAGGAGCCGGCGATCGGATCCACGGTGTTGGTTATGCCGCTCTCGTGCGCAATCACCTGCTGCGTTCGGAGCGCAATCGTGACCGCTTCCTCCGTGGGCAGAGCCCACGCCTCGTCCAGGGAATTCGTGTGCAGCGACTGCGTTCCGCCCAGCACGGCCGCGAGCGCCTGAATCGTGGTGCGTGCGACGTTGTTGTAAGGCTGCTGTGCGGTCAGCGAACAGCCCGCCGTCTGCGTATGAAAACGGCAGAGCCAGGAGCGCGGGTTCTGAGCGCCCAAGCGTTCGCGCATTACGCGGGCCCAAACTCGTCTTGCAGCACGATATTTGGCCACTTCTTCGAACAGGTCGTTGTGCGCATTGAAAAAGAAGCTCAGGCGCGGCGCGAACTCGTCCACGCTCATGCCGGTGCGCGTCACCCACTCGACGTATTCAAGGCCGTCGCGCAAGGTGAAGGCAAGTTCCTGCACCGCGGTCGAACCCGCTTCACGAATGTGATACCCGCTGATGGAGATCGGATTCCAGCGCGGGACTTCCCTGGCGCCATACACAATGGTGTCCACCACCAGGCGCATCGAGGGCTTAGGAGGAAAGATATACTCTTTTTGGGCAATATACTCCTTCAGAATATCGTTCTGAGTTGTCCCCGAGATCTTCTTAAGGTCTGCGCCGCTCTTTTCCGCCACCACCAGGTACATCGCCCAGATAATTGCCGCGGGGGAATTAATGGTCATGGAGGTGGTTATCTGCTCGAGCGGCAGCCCGGCAAGCAAGGTCTCCATCTCCGCGAGCGATGAGACGGCCACGCCGCATTTGCCGACTTCCCCTTCGGCGAGTGTGTGATCGCTGTCGTAGCCCATCAATGTCGGCAGATCGAAGGCGATGGAGAGCCCCGTCTGGCCTTGCTTCAGAAGGTAATGCAGGCGCTGATTGGTGTCCTCGGGGCTGCCAAAACCCGAGAACTGGCGCATGGTCCAGACCCTGTCACGGTACATCGTGCGATGAATACCCCGCGTGAAGGGATATTCACCCGGGTCACCCAGTTCTCGCGCGTAATCAAACTCCGCAAGGTCCGAGGGCGTGTACAACCTTTCCACAGGCACGCCCGAGAGCGTTCGAAAGACTTCCTTGCGCTCGGGCGAGCGTTCGAGCGCGGGCGCTAGGACTTTTTCCTTCCAGCGGGTTTCGGCAGCCGTGGGCTGGCGTTCCCCGGTTCCTGTCCCGCGTTCTGCGGCTGTTTTTTGGCCATCACTCATTTTATTCTGCTTTCTGCCGGCGGCGCTCCCGCGGTTAAGCCCATGTTAGTTCAGCGCTAAAAGCAAAGTCAAACTTTGGAGGGCGGACTTGGCTGCTGAGATCTAAGTCCTAATCCCTGGGAGTTTGCGTGAGAAGCTTACTGCGCTCGACTTCAATCACCGTCTCCAATGCTCAGTCCCGTTTCAATCACAAATCGCAAATCACCAATGCCTCTAGCTCTGCGGTTTGGACGGCGATGCCTGCTGGGCAGGCTCGTTGGCAGTGCCGGGGATATTGGGTGCGCGTGTCACCTTCCCCTGCAGCGCGTCGTTCAACTCGATGTGATAGTCAGCCAGAATGGTTCCGGTAGCCTGGCGAAACTGGGTCAGGGCCTTGGCGTAAGTCGAACGCGCCTTCACTTCGTTGCCCTCCGCGGTGACCAGGTCGCGTTGCGCCTGAATCACGAGAAAAACTG
>JBELAJ010000392.1:0-7982 GCA_049508935.1 Terriglobia bacterium
CCGCGTGTGCAAATCACATCCTATAATCGACATGTTCGGCTCCTTTCCCGGCAGCCTTGGTCGTTCCCAACTACCAAGCTTACCGGACCTAAGGAGCCGACGACATTATGGAATCAGACATCGAATTCAATGTCTGCGCCACCCCCGGGCCCATCGGAAAGTCCAAAGTTGGACGGGACACTAACGATCGTAGTAGCCGTACTTCTCGATTTCATCCCACATCGCCAAAACGTTTTCCAGTTTGGCGGCGGGATGTATCTCGGTCGTTGAGCCGATCCAGAATCGCCCGTTCGCCCCCGCCTCGTCGATGGTCTTTCGCACGGTCTGGCGGACCTCCGCTTCCGTGCCGAACGGCAGCAATTGCGAGACGTCAATTCCCCCCATCAAAATCCATTCCGGGTAAGCTTTCCGGACGTCTCCCGCGTACATTTTGGAGAGTGGTTCAAGCGGATTGAGGCCATCGATTCCGGCCCGGCGAAAATCGTCCAAAATAGCCCACAAGTTGCCGTCCGAGTGGTAGATCACTTTGATCCCGTGCTCGTGCCACGCTTCGACCAGCTTGATCAGCCGCGGGAAAAACTCCTTGCGCAGAAACTGCGGGGAGAAGAAGATCTGCTCAGTGCTGGCGATGTCGGCAAAGACCAGGGCGACAGGAGAGAGGGTGGGATCCGCCGTCTCGTGGACGCGTTGGATCTCCGCCCAGTTCAGCGCTTCCAGCCAATCCGACACGAGCTGCGGATTCTCCGCGTAGGCATAAACCAGCAGGTCCAGACCCGCCCTCACGTGGGCCGTGTCCAGCCCCACCGGGCTCTCGTTCGGAAAAATCACTGTGTTTTCGCCCACCTTCTCCTGCAACTCCAGGAACTGTTCGCGCGGCGATTTGGCGGAAGCTCCCCAGACATTGCTCTTCCCGGCAAAGGTGAACATGTCACCGAACTTGCGATTGTGCAGTTCCTCGATGTTGCGGGGAATGTAATTGAGCAGCCCCTCGACATCATTGAAGGGCCGGTCGATGAGCCAGGTGGTCCACCATTCTTGTTTGTAAACGAAGCCATCGTCATGGCGGAGGGTTTTCTCTTCCGCGGGAGCCGCAATCCCCCGCGTAATATCCAGCCGTTCGCCGATGGTTCTGCAAACCAGGTCCAGGCCATTCTGCAAGGTCACCTTCTCGCCGGTGACATATTCAATCAGGGGTATGTGCTGAATAAGATCGAACACAGGCAACCGGTCAGGCAATTCACCCCGCAGGGTGCATTCAATGCGCTGCCGTGCGGTCATTCGATCCCTGAGAAGTCTGCGCATCGCTCATCTCCTCTTTAAGCAGTAGGACGGCCACACGGGTCGCCCTCACGACACCTGCGCAAGAAGCGCCCATTATACACCGAGCCCGGTTCGTAGTGGCGAGTTTACCTCGCCAAATGGCGGCATAAAGCCGCCTCAAGTTCGAACTAAGACACCATCGAAAAGGCCGATAGCACGGCCCGGGTGAAAGCCTTATGTGGCGATTGAGCTTGGCCGATAGAAGAAGATGTGGAAGGAGAGCATGGCCGACCTGCGAACAGACCTCAAAGACGATCTGGCAAGCGAACAGGAGGCCTGCCCCGCCCTGCACCCGGCCCTGGGTGACAATGCCCTCCTACGGCAGGAACTCTCGCGCCGCCTCGAGGAACTGCACGCCATCCGCGCTGCCCTGGTTCGAGCCGAAGCCCAGACCCGCGCCATCATCGACGCCGCCCAGGAAGGGATAGTCCTTTTCGATACGAATGGCGTTGTGCAGGAGTTTAATCCCCAGGCGGCGGCGATTTTCGGCTGGGCTCGGGGGGAGGTCGTGGGGCGCAATCTGGCGGATATCGCCATTCCGTCCCCATTGCGTGACGTTTTCGTTAAGCACCTGGAGGCCGCATTCCGGCTGGGAAGAGATCCCCTCAAGGATTTCGTGGAGGTCTACGCGCTGCGCCACAACGGCGAAGAGTTTCCGATGGAAATCTCGACCTCGGTGATCGAGACGCCACGCGGTAAATTCCTCAGCACCTTCTGCCGGGATATCACGGAACGCAAACGCGCGGAAAGCGTCGTGAAAGAGCGCACCTCCTATCTCAACACCCTCATCGAAATCAGCCCCTTGGGCATCGCGGTTCTCGACACCGAGGAACGAATCCAGATGTCCAACCCGGCGTTCGAAAAGCTCTTCCTCTACTCCCGCCAGGAACTGCAGGGCGCCAATCTGGATGAGCTGATTGTTCCCACGGAACTGCTTTCCGAAGCCAAGGAACTAGCTCAGCGATGTATGGTCGGAATGAACGTGCACGTCACAAGCCGGCGGCGCCGTAAAGACGGCGCCATCGTCGAGGTGGAGATTTGCGGTGTGCCGCTGGTGATCGACTGCCGGCCCAAGGGATTGTTGGCCCTCTACCAGGACGTGACGAAGCGCAGCCGCGCCGAATGCGCTCTGCGCGAATCCGAGGAGCGCTACCGCGTGTTGTTCGAAACCAACCTGGCCGGGGTGCTGCGCACCACGCCCGGAGGGCGCTCCCTGCACTGCAACCCGGCGCTGGCCAGTATGCTCGGCTTTGATTCACCCCAGGAGGTCTTGGCGCACCCTGTCCTGGACTTCTACTTTACAGAGCAGGAGCGCTTGAGGTTCCTCGAAGAACTGAACAAGGCAGGAGGCCTCAGCAACTTCGAGATGCGGCTGCGTCGTAAAGACGGCAGTCCCCTCTGGGTGATCGCCAGCGTCAAGCTGCTCGCCGGCCAGGCGGGCGACGCCCAGGTGATTCAAGGCACCCTCGTCGACATCACCGAGCGCAAGCGCGCGGAAGCCGCGATGGCCGAACGGCACCGCTTGGCGTCCCTCCTGGCGGAAGTGGGCAGTGCGCTAACTGGGCCGGAGAGCCTCCGTCAGGGTTTGCAGGGCTGTGCTGAGGTCCTGGTGCGGGACATCGGCGCGGCCTTCGCTCGTGTCTGGGTGGTCAACGAAAAAGAGAAAATTCTCGAACTCGAAGCCAGCGCTGGCCTGTATACCCACATCGACGGCGGGCATGCCCGCGTTCCAATCGGCAAGTTCAAAATCGGACGCATCGCCGAGAACGGTGAGCCGCACTTGACGAACTCAGTGCTCGAAGATTCGTGGGTGGGAGACCGCGAATGGGCGCGGCGGGAAGGCATGGTGGCGTTTGCCGGTTATCCTTTGAAAGTGGGGGACAAGGTACTGGGAGTAATAGCGGCCTTTGCGCGCCAACCCCTGACCGAAGCCACACTGCAAGCCTTGGCATCCGTATCCCACAGCATCGCCCAGTTCATAGAACGAAAGCGCGCGGAGGATGCGCTCCGGCAGAGCGACGAACAATACAGAACCCTGATCGAAACCACGGGAACCGGGCATGTCATTGTCGACACGGACGGCAGGGTGATTGACGCCAACCCGGAATACGTTCGGCTGACCGGCAGGAGCGCCTTGCACGAGATCGTTGGTCATCGGCTGAGCGAATGGACGGCTACCGAGGATATGGAACGCGGCGCCAACTCGGTGCGCGAGTGTCTTGTGCGCGGCTTCATTCGCAACTTCGAGATATGCCATGTTCACCCGGATGGGAACCGCGTACCCATCGAGATTAACGCTACTTTTCTTCCCATCGCCGGCCAACCCCGCATCGTCGGCTTGTGCAGAGACATCAGCGACCGCAGGTGTGCGGAGCAGGCGTTGCGCGAATCCGAGGAACGCTACCGGCTGCTTTTCGAACGCAATCTCGCCGGAGTCTTTCGCGCCACGTTCTTCAGCCGGCGCATCCTGGACTGTAATGACGCCTACGTACACGTCCTCGGATATAACTCGCGAGAGGAAGTCCTGGAACACGGGCGGCTCCACGACTTTTTCGACCCGGCGGAACGCGAAACCGCCAGAGCGCGCGTGCTCGAAGAGAAACGGGTCACCAACTTCGAGGTCTGTCTCTGCCGAAAAGACCGGTCACCCGTGTGGACTCTTGAAAATGTCAGCCTGATCGAAGGAAACGAAGGAAACGAACCCCTCATCGAGGGCACGCTCTTTGACATCAGCAAGCGCAAGCGGGCGGAGGCCGAACTGCTGAAATACGCTCAGGACCTGGAATCTGCCAGAGCCGCTCAGGAGGAGCACGCGGCGGAGTTGGCGCGTCTGGTCGAAGAATTGGCGCATGAGCGACAACTCATGCGCGCCCTCATGGATAACGCTCCTGACCACATTTATTTCAAGGATCGCGAAAGCCGCTTCCTGCGCGTCAACCGAGCGATAGCCCAGATGTTTGGATTGAGCGAGCCTAGCCAGGCAGTCGGCAAGACCGACTTCGATTTCTTCACCCGGGAACACGCTCAGCAGGCTTTCGACGATGAGCAGGAAGTGATTGCCACCGGAAAGCCCATGATTGCCAAGGAAGAGAGAGAGACTTGGCCGGACGGGCGAGTGACCTGGGTCTCCACCACCAAGATGCCTTTCCGCGACCCAACCGGGGCTATTGTCGGTACGTTTGGCGTTTCCCACGACATCACGGAACGCAAGCGCGCGGAAGAGCAAACCCGCCTCCAGACCGCCGCCCTCGAGTCCGCCGCCAACGGCATTGTGATTGCCGGCAGGGACGGCCGCGTGCTCTGGGTGAACCCCGCGTTCACCCGCCTGACAGGTTACTCCGGCGAGGAGGTCCTCGGCCAGACCATGCGCCTTCTCAACTCTGGGTACCAGGATTCCGGCTTTTATGAAACGCTCTGGCAAACCATCCTCGCGGGAGGAGTATGGCGGGGAGAACTTGTCAACCAGCGCAAAGACGGCCGCCTGTATACCGATGAGATGACCATAACGCCAGTACGCAATGCTGCGGGGGACGTCACTCATTTCATCGCCGTTAAGCAGGACGTCACCGAACGCAGGCGCGCTGAGGAAGCGGTCCGAGCCTCAGAAGAACGCTACCGCGAACTCTTCGAGAACGCCAGCGACATGGTTTTTACCACCGACCTCAAGGGCGGCCTCACTTCCCTCAACCAAGTGGCGGCGCAGACGATCGGGTACGGCCGGGAGGAAGCGACGGGGATAAACCTGCGGCAGTTGGTTGATCGCCGGCACTGGCACTTGATTGACGATATCCGCGCGCGGCTCCTGGCCGGCGATTCTGCGGCGACCGTTGAGTTGGAGGTCAGAGCCAAGGACGGCCGCCGGGTAATGTTGGAAGTCAAACCCCGTCTGGTTTACAAGGACGGGAAACCGGTGGCAATGCAAGGCATCGGCCGCGACATCACCGGGCGGGAGGTGGCAGAAATGGAACTGCGCCAGGCGCAGAAACTCGAATCCGTGGGCCGCCTGGCGTCCGGAATTGCCCACGAGATCAATACCCCGATCCAGTTTGTGGGCGACAATACGCGATTCCTGCAGGATTCATTCGCGGGTTTGCAAACCCTGCTGGCCAAGTACCAGGAACTCCGGGACGCCGCTGCCGCCGGAGCGGTCAACCCTGCCCTCCTGGCCGAATTGCGCCGGACGGAAGAGCAATCGGACTGCGCCTACCTGCTGGAAGAGATTCCTAAAGCGCTCGAGCAAACGCTCGAAGGAGTCACGCGGGTTGCGACTATCGTGCGCGCCATGAAGGATTTCGCTCACCCCGAGAGCAAGGCAATGTCCGCCGCCGACATTAACAAGGCGCTGCTGAACACGCTCACGGTGGCGCGTAATGAGCTGAAATACGTTGCCGATATCGAGACCGATTTCGGCGAGTTGCCCTTGGTAGTTTGCAATATCAGCGATTTGAACCAGGTTTTTCTGAATCTGCTGGTGAATGCCGCCCACGCGATCGGCGACGTCATGAAGCACAGTGGGAAAAAGGGAAAAATCCGCGTTCGCACCGTGGCGGAAGGCAGAACCGTTATGGTGGCCATCTCGGACACCGGTTGCGGCATTCCGGAAGGCATCCGCAGCAGAATTTTCGATCCCTTCTTCACCACCAAAGAGGTTGGCCGCGGAACGGGACAGGGACTGGCGATCGCGCGCTCGGTGGTGGTAGAGCGCCACAAAGGCAGCCTGACCTTTGAGAGCGTAGTGGGCGAGGGAACAACCTTTTACGTGCGCTTGCCGGTCCAATCCGGGGACACTTCCGAAGGCAGGTAGTGCACGCCGACTTTCAAGGCCGGCGATGTTTGGAGTCTTAATATGAGGCGCGTGCTTTTTGTAGACGACGAACCACGGATATTGGAAGGGCTGCGGCGCATGCTGCGTGCCCAACGAGACGAATGGGATATGGCCTTTGCGCCCGGTGGCGAAGCCGCCCTGGCCATTATGGAGGCTACAACCTTCGATGTCATTGTCTCCGACATGCGCATGCCGGAAATGGATGGCGCCGCGCTGCTTACCCAAGTGCGCAATTTGTATCCCCAGGTCGTGCGCATCGTCCTCTCGGGCCACACGGAACTCTCAACCGCACTGCGGGTGGTTCCGGTCGCGCACCAGTTCCTGGCCAAGCCCTGTGACGCCGGCACGCTGCGGGTGGCGGTGGAGCGCGCTTGCCACCTTAAGGGTTTGCTGAGCGACGATTCAATCCGCCGCACGGTCGGCGCCCTGCGGGACCTCCCGTCACTCCCGCGCACTTACGAAGCCTTGACGCAGGGCCTGGCCGACCCCGATACCTCCCTTCAGAAGCTCGCCAGAATCGTCGAGCAGGACGTCGGCGTTTCCGCCAAGATCCTGCAATTAGTCAATTCCGCCTTTTTCGGGATCGCTCACTCCGTCACCAATATCGAGCACGCCGTCGTCTACCTCGGCATCAACACCATCCGGAGCCTGGTCCTTTCTTTGGAGATCTTCCGCGTCTTTGCACCGGAGGCGCCCGTACCGGGATTCGATCTTGAGAGTCTGCACGCGCATGCACGGCTTACTGCCCACATCGCAGCTCGATTACCGGTGCCGAAGCACCTGGCGGAAATCACCGTGGCTGCAAGCATGCTCCACGACGTGGGGAAGCTGGTGCTAGCCTGGAAATTCCCCGACCGATTCAAAAGGCTTCTGGCCCAGGCCGCAGAGGAGCACCTCCCGCTGTACAAAGTAGAAGAACGCGAATATGGCTTCAGCCACGCCGAGATCGGCGGATATCTGCTGGGATTGTGGGGCTTACCTTATATCCTGGTGGAAGCCGTGGCTCTTCACCATGGCCCCAACCGCGTGCCGCATGAATACTTCGACGCGGTCTCGGCTGTCCATGTGGGTAATCTTCTGGCCCATGAACTCGATCCGCCCTCGCCGGAAAAAAGTTCGAAAAATGACGCGATGCCCAGCCCGGAGGAACTGAAGGCGCTGGGCGTCGGGGATGATCTCGCCGCTTGGCGCGCCATGGCGGCTGAGACACAACCACTTCTGGCGGAGGCATGACGATGGCACAACCGGGTCGCGCACGAATTCTGATTGTCGACGACGAGGCAGAGGTCCTGGAGGGCTTAGAACGGCATCTGCATGCACACTTTGACCTGACGGTTGCTACGGACCCCAAAAAAGCTCTTAAGCTGGTCGTGTCTCAAGGACCTTATGCCGTGGTCGTCGCTGACCTCCGTATGCCCGGGATGGATGGTGTCACGTTGTTGTACAGCATACGGAGCCTCGCCCCGGACACGGTACGCGTGCTTTTGACGGGTTGCGGGGATCTGGATGCGGCCATGTCGGCAGTCAACGAGGGAAACATCTTCCGCTTCCTCAGCAAACCGTGCCCCAGTAAGACGCTGATCCGCGCACTCGAGGCCTCGGTCGAACAGCACCGTTTGTTCACATCTCAGCGAGTGCTCCTCGAGCAGACGTTGCGCGCCAGCCTCAAAACCCTCACCGACATCCTGGCTATTGTCAATCCGGTGGCCTTCGGAGGGTGCGCGACCTGGAAGTTAGGAGCGGTGGATTTTCTTTTTTTGTGCTATATTTCTGAGCGTATATAGATGCTCAGACAGGAGGCTCCGATGCCTGACTCTCTTTCCGCTTTAGAAGCTAA
>JBELAJ010000393.1:0-7968 GCA_049508935.1 Terriglobia bacterium
TCGGCCTTGAAGGGGAAAAAAGCCCGGCCTCCTGTCTGCTCGGCCAGGCGTTTCAAAACCTTGTCTCCGTGCGTCTGCGCGCCGGGTTCGCTGGTACTGACCGCGTAGAGGGTCACCTCGGCATGTTGCGCCATCGCCAGCGCTTCCTCGCGAGTGTGCTCGCTTTGGTTATCCTCCCCGTCGCTGATCACGATCATCACGCGGCGAAGGTAGGGCTCGGGAGGCGGAAAGACGAGCATCTTCTGTTGGCAGGCGGAATAAATAGCGTCGAACAGGGTGGTTACGCCTCCGGCCATCAGGCTCCGAATCGCCGCGGAGAGCTTGTCCATGTCGTCGGTGTAGTCCTGCACCGTTTGCGGTTCCACGTCAAAAGCCTCCACGAAGGCCAGGTCCTTGCCGGGGCGCAGCGTGGTCTCAAGGAAATCGATGGCGGCCTCTTGCTCGAAACGCAGCCGATCGCGAATGCTGGCGCTGGTGTCAACCATTACGCCGATGCGCAGCGGAAGGTCGGTTTCGCGGCTGAAATACCGGATTGTCTGCGGCTTGTTGTCCTCGAAGACTTTGAAGTCCTCCTTGGACAGACCGCTTTCCAGGCGATTCCTCTTGTTGGTTACCGTCACCAGGACGTTGACCAGGTCCACCCGCACCTTGATATTCTCTGCGGGATTTGGAGCCGCGGCCTCGCCGGGATTCGTCGCCGGCTGTTGCGCCGAAAGCGAGCCAAGCAGCGCAATGAACACAGAGAATACGACGAATGGCTTCTTCATCACTCTACCTTCTTCGGCCTTTCTGTTTCTCTCGCAACTCGCGTTCCGTGCGCGCCTCCTTCAACTCCCGCAGCAGTCCGGACAGGGACTCATCGGGGGTCTCCTGCCGCAGATCGTCCGCCCGTTTGCGAACGTAAGGGACGGCACGGACCAGCGCCGCCATGATAAGAGCGAACACAACCGTGCTTGAGACGCCCAGGAGGATATGCGAGCCGAACACGTTCACCCACCCCGCAATCAGCAACAGCGCCAGCAAGACGATGAGCGCGGCGACGATGCCGGCGGCATAATCCGCCACCCAATAGACCCATGCTTTTCTCATCGCACCCGCAACGTTAACTCACTCGCAAAGGATTGGCAAGAGCCTTAGAAGCAGTGGCCAGTGCCTAGCGCTTAGTGGCTAGTGCCCGGACCTCCGTTCCAGGGTCGCCTACGTCCCGAAGTGATGTGCGTGTGTGCGCTAGCCACTAGGCACTGAGCACTACGCACTAGCCACTGCTCTTCTCAGTGAGCAACGTCCGGGCCTTTGTGGGGAGCTACCTTTTTCATCAGGAACATGAAGGGAATTACCATCAGTATGACCACCGCCATCAGCCAGAAATCATCAAGAAAGGCGAGCATGGTGGAATGGCGCATCAACAATCCATAGGCCAAGCCTTGCGCCTGGTGACTCGCTTGAACGGGGTCCGAGCCCTGTATGGTGAGCATTTGGCTCGCGCCACCCAGCATCGTCCGGTAGGCAGTGTCGAGGGGAGTCATATGGCTGACCAGCACGGCCTGGTGGAACTGGGCGCGCCGCGCGAGGATGGTCACCACGCCCGCGATGCCCACGCTTCCGCCGATGTTGCGCGCCAGGTTGATGATGCCGGTGGCGTTGTTGATCTTCTCTTTGGGAATGAAATAGAAGGCCATAACGTTGATGGGCACGAACAGGAAGGCCATTCCCGCCGATTGATAAATCCGAGCTGTCATCGCAGTGCGAAAATCCACCTCGAGGTTGAAAGTGGCCATGTGGAACAGCGAGATCGACAGGATCGCCAAGCCAAACACCACCAGCCAGCGCGACTGGATGTGCGTCAGCAGCTTTCCCACCACCGGCAGCAGAAAGACCACCAGGATTCCTCCCGGGGAAAGCACCAGTCCGCTCAAAAGCGCCGTGTACCCCAGCAGAGTCTGGAGGAAGATAGGAAGCAGCGCGGTGCTGCCGTAGAGTACCACCCCGAGCATAAACATGGTCATGGTGGCGATCAGGAAATTGCGCTCCTTGAGAAGGTGGAAATCCACCGCCGGATCTTTCTGGCTGAGTTCCCACAGGAAGGCGCCCAGCAGTCCTACAGCCGCCACCACCGCGCATCCGATGATAAAATTCGAGCCGAACCAATCCTCGCGTTCGCCTTTATCGAGGACTACCTGGAGGAAGCCCAATCCGACACTCAACAGGCCGATGCCAATGTAATCAATCCGGGCCCCCTCGCGGAGACTTTTCCGCACAAGGTAAGGTGGGTCGAAGACCAGGAAAAACGTCAGCACGAGCGAGATGACCCCAACCGGAATGTTGATAAGGAAAATCCAACGCCAACTGTAGCTGTCGGTAATCCAGCCGCCCAGCGTGGGGCCGATGATCGGTGCGAGTACCACGCCCATCCCGAAGACCGCCATGGCCATGCCACGCTTTTCCTTCGGGAAGCTTTCCAGCAGGATGGCCTGAGAGATGGGTTGCAACGCGCCGCCGCCCGCGCCTTGCAGAATCCGGAAGAAGACCAGCAGGGGCAGACTGGGGGCGAGCCCGCAAAGCAGGGAACTCACCGTAAAGATGACTACGCAAGTCATGTAGAAACGCTTGCGTCCGAAGATCGAGGAGAACCATCCGGTGAGCGGCAACACGATGGCATTCGACACCAGGTAGGAGGTAAGAACCCACGTGCTTTCGTCGACCCCAGCCGAAAGATTGCCTGCAATGTGAGGCAAGGCCACATTGGCCACGCTGGTGTCCAGAACTTCCATGAAAATCGCCAGCATGACGGTGAAGGCGATTATCCAGGGGTGGGTCTCACCGTTTTGTCGTGCTCGCGCCAGTAGAGTTCGCATGCGAAGACCGGGTGTGGCGCCGGCCTGCACTCCAAGGCCTGCAGATCTCTCAATCGGCACAACGCCGACCTAAGGCTAACCCAAAGAGCTATCGAGTGGTAGAGACGAATTGTCCGAAGTGGCACAGGCACTCTTGCCTCTGCTACGGCGCTCCCTGCACCAGAACGGCGCGAATATGCCAGGGGAGCGGATGCAGTGATGGTCACTATTGCCAACCTCCGGGCAAGCAAGTTATCTTGAAGTGTGAACCACGAGCGACTGAAACGGATGTGCTGACTTGAATGAGCGCGAGTTTCAGTTTGATTGGGATGAGAACAAAGCCACAACGAACCTTCGCAAGCACGGCGTGTCCTTCGAGATTGCGTCGACCGTATTCAAGGACCCGCGCCTCTTGACGGTTGCGGACTTGGAGCACGACGAAAGTGAGGATCGCTGGTTTTCGATAGGCTCGGCAAGCAACGGTGCCCTTCTCTCGATTGTTTACCTCTGGTCGGAAACTGAGCCGACGACGATCAAGATCCGCCTGATCTCGGCGCGCCAAGCCACAGCGGCTGAGATCCGTCAATACGGAGAGAATCCATGAGCGAGGAATTACCTGAGGATGAAATGATGCCAGCGGAGATCGACTTCAGCAAAGGAGTGCGTGGACTCCACCGTATCCCTTCGGGTGCAAGAGTGTTTTTACCCACCTCTATAGAGCGCAGTGTATGGGAATACTTCTCCGCGAAGGCAGAACAAAAGGGTGTCGAGTTGTCGGAACTTCTATCCGACGTATTGAAACGCGATATCGAAATCAACGAAGCATTGAAGTAGTCTAACGGCGGCAGCGACTGTCTCAGCGGCGAGTCGCGTTATTGACTCGACAGCCCTCTCCCTGGGGGAGAGGGTGTCACGCTGCGGCGCCTTCATCAGCCGAAGCGTGGCGGGTGAGGGGGATCTTGATCGATTTTGTGAATCCTCCCCGAAGGACGCCCACGTGAAAGTGTCCCGTCGGGACATCGCAGACCCCACACCGCGGGGGTCTGCGCCATCCGGTGGAGACGCGAGCCAAGCGCACTAGGGATGGGGCTTGGGGTTCCAGAAATCGGGTGCCAGGGACGAGATAGCTTCCGGCACGCTGCTTAGCTCCGGCACGACGCGGTAGAAGATGTATTCCACGCCCGCCACTGTGTCGGCGTTTACCTTTTGAAACTTCTCCAGGCCCTCGTCGCCCAGCATCGACTTCATCGAAGGCGCGTGATCCAGTTCGTCCAAGGAAGTCATGAGGCGTGCGATGTGATACGTAAAGGGGTTGCCGCCTGCCACTACCTGCGACGTCCAACGCATGCCGGCCATATTGCTTTTCTGCGCGGCAGCATTGATTTCTTTCAACTCGGCTTCAAACTCGGCTTCGTGCCCTGGGCGCACGCGCACGATAACGCTGCGAATCCATCGGGTCTTCCCAATAACCTGCGCGTAGGCCGCCAGGTCGGCCGGCGGGTTATAGGAGAGGTCCCAACGGCGCTGGCGAATCTCGGATCGAGAGCTTTCCAGCGTGTTTCCGAATTGTTGAAACAGCGCCAGCGCTCCGGCCTCGCCGTAGGCTTTGCCGATCGCGCCCATGAAAGCTGCCGAACTCTTCTCGACGTCGCCGAAGGATTCCCGCGAGCTGCTGAAAATCACCGTGTTCTGCTCGCCGTAGTCGACTTCGAGGGCGATCCAGTTATCGCCGTTATTGCGACGATTCGCCTCCGCCACCTTCCTGCCGACCGCGTCGAATTCCGCTCGCTTGTCGGGCTTGACTCTGGCAACGTACACATCCAAATATCCGGCCTGCTGGCCCAAACCCACCGCAGCCGTAAGCACAAGGAACAGCAGTGCCCCACACACTCTTCGCAACATGCTCCCCTCCATAGTGAACGGTTCTAGTCGGATCCCTGAAACTACCCGTCTCTTTTGAATTTACCGGTGAAAGGACCGCTTGTCAATGCGGGAAGGCGCACCTCAACCTGTCGATAACCGCCCCGCCGTATGGGGACGGCTCGCCGTCCCCGCGTTTCTCCTGGCTCCGACGAGGGTAGGGCAAGCCCCATAAGCGTTTACTTAAGCGCCATCGCCGGGTCCCGAAGGGACCCAATCTCATTAGCCGTAGGTGAAACCTACGGAAAACACGCGCACCTAAGGTCCTCCAACCCCGAAGGGGTTGAAGGGGGGCACGTTCGACCCCTTCAGGGTCGCCAGAAATCGAGGAGGATGGTAATCACTGGCCCGTAGGTTTCACCTACGGCTAATGATATTAATGCCCTTCGGGCATTTGTCGTCGAGGATTCGCGCTTAAGTGAACGCTTATGGGGCAAGCCCTACCGTTACATCGGCCGGATCCAGCCGCTTGCGGCGCAAAGGCAAACTGAATTAAAGTCAAAAAGATAGTCAAGACCGCCCAAATCTGCGGTATTGTAGTCCGTTTTGGGGATATTATGGCGCAGGTGCATGAAGGGCCAAGCGCCGTAAGGGGAAGAACGATGTCCTGGTTTGATTGGCTAATCATCGGGTCAATTGCCTTGCTAGCAGGAGCCGCGATCGGGGCGTGGAAACAGGCGGGAGGTTACTACTGGAGCAAGTACATCCTCAGCGCGGGGAAAAGGAGTTCTACGGAAGCAACTGTCGCATCCGAAGCGCGCGTCGTGACTCAGCGGTCTCGCGCCCAGCGGTATGCCACGCAGGAATCTGTCGCCGCCCCAGTGGCGGGCGTGACCACCCAAGACCGTTTCTTGGAGTCGCTGGAAAGTGAGTGGCGGCGATCGTCCCACAGCGGTGGCCATTTCTGCCTGGCGGTCTTGGATCTCGACAGGTTCAAACAGCTCAATGACCGCGGGGGGCCGAGGGAATGCGATAAAGTGCTGGCGAAAGTCGCCGCCCTGCTCAGCGCCCGATCTACGGAGTCCAACATCGTGGCGCGGTACGGAGGCGATAAGTTCGCGATCCTGATGCCAGGGACCAACACGCCGCAGGCGGAGATTTTGGCGGAGAGGCTACGGACGGCACTCGAAGTCGATGAACTCTTACGTCTTCGAGAGGTGACGGTAAGCATTGGCATCGCAGCTTTCCCCGACCAGGGAGGCACGGTCGAAGAGATGCTCAAGGTGGCGGAGTCCGGCGTGCGCTTGGCCAGACAATGTGGAGGGAATTGCGTCAAGGTGGCTTGGCTGAGTCCCGAGCCGGAAGAGGCGGAACGCGACAAACGGCTACTTAAAACGTGTCTCGAAGCAGCGGAGAAGGAGATCTTACACGCCCCGACAGAGGTCAGTGAAGGTGCACAGTCAATAGCCAATGGCAACGGAAGGGGCGACTCGCCAGCTTCCGAGACAAGGCCAACGACGCCAGGTTCAAGCCCCTCTCATGGCGAGGCAAAAACGAATTCCCTTCTGAGCTCCCTAACTGCCCTCGCTTTCGCTTTGCAAACAAGAGGGCCGCACATGAAAGACCATGCTCAGGTGGTCTCGCGGCTCGCGGCGCAGATGGCCCTTAAGGCGGGGTTGCCGGACACGGAGGTCGAGGAGATCCGTCTGGCCGGCCTGATTCATGACATCGGGAAAATCCACGTGCCGGAATACGTGCTCCGGAAACCCACCCTGCTCACGGCGCAGGAGTTCGAGATTATGAAGAGCCATGCGGCCTGGGGCGCCAAGATGGTGGAACTCTCGCGGGCGAAAGGGATTGAGCGCATCGTGCTTCACCATCACGAGCGCTACGATGGCAAGGGTTATCCCGCCGGGCTGGCTGGAGATCAGATTCCGCTGGGAGCACGAATGGTGGCGGTGGCAGAATCTTTCCACACTATGCTCTCTGACTTGCGCTACAAAAGCGCCCGCACTTTCGAAGACACACTCGTCGAGTTGCGCCGTTGCTCCGGGACGCAGTTCGATCCGCAAGTCGTTTCGACCTTCCTCGAATGGGTGCAAACGCAGGTGGATTCCGCCTCAAGCAGCGCAGAATGAGCGGCAGTGGGGGTGACTCAGCCCACAAATGCCTGCCCGGCGCGGGCACCCGGCCGTTGGCGGGAAGCCTGAACTACTGAGGGTTACATAATGTGGTGACGGACCAACCCCCTCACCCCGCGCTGCGCGCCACCCTCTCCCGCAAGGGGGCGAGGGCATAAACTCGGGTCATTTCTCCCCTCGCCCCCTTGGGAGAGAGGGGTCGGGAGTGAGGGGGTGATGTCACTTGACGCTGCAATCCTCAGTAGGCAGTGAGCCGCGAGCTATCGGGGCTCCGGCACGACCTGAGTATTCCGCGGGCGATCGATAGCTGCGGAAGACGCCTCACTTGGCTCTTCTGCGATTTCCACTGCAAGTGCGGTTACTCGCAGAACTCGGTACTTGCCGGCGAACAGCTCGCCCTCGTGGACAAGAAACACCTGGTCCTGGAATTCGACAATCGCCTCTTTCTCTCCCCCGGCCTTTTCCACGTATCCAATGGGCGTGACCGACGAACGATTTGCGATGACATCCGGGGCGGCAGTGACAAATGCCGGAGCGTTCGCAGGCTGGAGGTTCTCAGGTGGTGTGGGGCGGACTTGAGCTGCCGCATAATCAGCCAGCGGCTCCGCTTGGAGCGACGCTTCGGATTGCGATTGCGCATTGTCCGAGGGGGGAGTCTGCGGCTGCTGGAGTTGAGCGACATCGGTCCCATTTTCCGTGGCGCGCGAGCCCGCGTCAGGGGCCGAAGCGGTCGCGGAAGGTTGATCCGCCTCGGGAACGTCAGCCTCCGGCGGATTGGATGGCGGCGCCGCCAGGGCCATTTCCAGTTCGGCCGGGGAAGGAGCCGGGATGTGGAAGTTCTTCATAAACTCCTTGGTCTCCTCGATCAGACCAATGTGTTGCCCCTCGGCAACAATCGCCTCCACTTTCCCATCGGACCGCTCGACGTAGCCCAATTCCTGGTGCGGCACCGCTTGTGAATTGATGGCCGAGGCTGAAATAGGGCCCGGTTCACCGCTGGCTGAACGCGCACCCTGGGCGGCCCGGTACTTCGCCTTGGCCCACTCCCCAAAGGGAGCAGACACGTCGTCATTTTGCCCTGCTTGGGCCGCAGGTGACGGGTTGGAATGCCCGGCAGTCTTGCTGTCCGATTG
>JBELAJ010000394.1:0-10033 GCA_049508935.1 Terriglobia bacterium
GATCACCATAAAGACGATCAGCAGCACGAGCATCACGTCGACCAGTGGCGTCACATTGATGTCCGAAACAGCTCCTGGTGCTTCCCGTTTGGCCATTATTTCTTCCCCCGCGAAGATCTCTTAATAAAGTAGTCAATCAACTCGGAAGAGGAGTTATCCATCTCCACGTCGAAAGACTCGATTTTTCCGGCGAAGTAGTTGTACGCCCACACGGCAGGCACGGCCACAAACAAACCGACGGCGGTGGTGACCAGGGCTTCAGAAATACCGCCCGCCACTGCGGCCAGACCAGTGGACTTCGCTCCGGCGATGCCTCGGAACGCGTTGATGATGCCCAGCACGGTGCCGAACAGCCCGACGAACGGAGCCGTGGAACCGGTGGTGGCAAGGGAAGAGACGCCGCGCTTGAGCTCGGCGTGCACGATCGCCGCCGCCCGCTCGAGGGCCCGCTTGGAGGCCTCAATCGTCTCGCCGGAAATCTCCGCGGTAGCCTGGTGGGCCTGGAACTCTTGTAGACCGGCCGTCACCACTTTGGCCAGGTGGCTCCGCTTGTTTTGCTCGGCAATCGAGATCGCTTCGTCAATCTTGCCGTCCTTCAGGGCTCCCGCTACGGCGGGAGCAAATAGCCGCGATTGCTTGCGCGCCGCGCTGTAAGCAATCCAGCGGTCAATCATGACGCCGATCGACCAGCACGACATGATCAAAAGCAGTATGACCACGGACCGGGCCGGCCATGCCATCGAACGCCACATGGTGATAGGGTCGAATCCAATTTGCGCTTCGCCTTCCTGAAACAGCAACAAACTCAGGGTAAACAGATTCATGATGGTTTGTATCCTCCTGGAAAATTTTCCTCGTTCACAAACTATTCAGCCAAGGTGAAGTTGACGTCCACCTCGGTTACAACCTCGACGGGCTCCCCGTTCAGCAAGGTAGGCTGGTAGCGCCAGCGCTGCACAGCCTCGAGGGCCGACTTCACCAGCAACGGGTGTCCACTTACGACTTTCAGGTCCTGGATCGTGCCGTCCTTGCTGATAACAGCCTCCAAGCGGACTGTCCCCTGAATGCGGGCCATTTTCGCCAACTGGGGATATTCAGGCTTGGGTTGAAAGATCAGTTTCGCGCTTTCCACTTGGCCGCCCACGCGAATTCGCTTCGGGGTGGCTGCCTTGGGTGGGGGCGGGGGAGGGGGAGCAGCGTTTGAAAGCACTCCGCCCAGCACTCCGCCGAGCACACCGCCCATCTGGCCGCCCGGCACGCCGCCCGGCACGCCGCCCACCACACCCACGGCGCCGGTGTTCACCGGCTCAGGAGCGTCTTTGATGATTCTCACGGTCTTGGGGATGACGGTGGGGGCTTTCATGATGTCTTCTACAGTGATGCGTTTGATGATCTTAACAGGCGCCGCCGCCGCAGGAGGGGGTGGAGGAGGCGGCGGAGGGGGCGGGGCAGCTAAGAAAGTCATCAACTGAGCGGTGGGCAGGGCCTCTGTATAGATCAAGGGGACTAGCACCAAGACGCCCACAATGACGATCTCAATCATGTAGGCGAGTGGAATCGTTGCCCGCTTCCAGTTGTCGGTTTTGATCGCGGAGTAGATCAGGTAGAAGATGAAACCGACAATGTTCAGAAGCAGCGTGATGACGAGCCACACAACCCATCCCAGGTTAAGACGACGCGCATCCGCCGCTACATAACAACACATCAGCGCGTAAGCTGTAATCAACACAGCGCCGATGATGGCTTGCGCCACCACCACTTTCGTCTCAGCCCCGAATGACAATACGGGCAACCCGAAAAACAGAGCTAGAAATACCGCTACACCGATCGCCAAGGAGATCAGCCAATGCTTTCTGCTGAGGACCGGCGTGCGAGAGGGAGAAGAATCAAGCAAAGTCTCGTCGAACATGGCTTCCGCCTCCTAAGATTCTTAAGACAGCCGGAAGAAGAGCAACCCGGCATCTGACCCATAATAACTAACGGCGTGCAGCTACGGCCTCGCGCGAATAATTCTTCGACTTCGCTGACGAGCTCGCCAGCACTCTCTTCTGGAAGTAGACCACAATGGGGCTGGCGATAAAGATCGAAGAGTAAGTCCCGACGATCACGCCCACCACCAGGGTAAATGCGAAACCGTGAATGACCTCGCCGCCGACACCACCAGGGTAAATGCGAAACCGTGAATGACCTCGCCGCCGAAAAGGAACAACGAGAGCACGGCAAGGAAGGTCAATCCGGAGGTCAAGATGGTCCGGCTCAGAGTCTGGTTGATGCTGCGGTTGACCAAGTCTACAAAGTTCTCGCGTTTGTTCAGCCGCACGTTTTCCCGGATCCGATCGAAGACCACAATCGTATCATTCATGGAATAGCCGACCAGCGTCAGCAGGGCCGCGATCACCGTCAGAGTGATCTCCTTGTTGAGCAAAGAGAAGAAACCGAGCGTAATCGTCACATCATGAAATGTAGCGACAACCGCAGCGACGCCGTATGATAGCTCAAAGCGGAACCAGATGTAAATCAACATCGCGCCCAGACCCGCCAGGGTGACGTAGAGGGCCTGCTGGCGAAGGTCCTTGCCCACCTTGGGACCAACGATGCTCGTGTGCTTGATCGCGAAATTGGAAACGCTGAAGTCGTTTCGGAGCGTGGCGATCACTCCGGCATTTACACCCGGCACCGAACTCAGTTCCTGGAAGTCCGAGATAAGCCCATCCCTCGGCGGGGCGTTTCTGAAATTAATGATAGCGTCGGCCAAATCGTGGTAAGACTTGCTGGCGGAATCGAAACCTTTCGAAGCCAACCCCAGGGGATCCGCAGCCACAAGGTGATCGGCAAGGGTCTGGGGACTGGAATTATTGAGATCCGGTTTTCCCTCTTGAGCCTGGCCTACCACCCCGGACAACGCCGCCACGATGGCACGCTTGCCTTCGTCCAGGGCTTCGGCGGAGGCGGTCGTCTTGAGATCCAATCCAATAAGCACCTCATGGTTGCTGGCTGGGCCGTAAGTAGTAATCTGTTCACCCTTCACACCCTGCCGGTCAAGTTCGTGACGGATGGCGTTGATGTTCGGGGCCTTGGCGAATTGCACTTCGATGGCGGTTCCGCCCCGGAAGTCGATCCCGTACGCAAGGCCCCCCTTGGCCACCATGGAAATGATTCCGGCGCTGGCAAGTGCGAGAGATAAGGCGATCAAGTACCACTTTATCCCCATCCAGTCGATTTTTGGCTCGTGAAAGAACTCCATAACCTGATCCCGTACCTCGCCTTAGTTTTTGACACCGAACGCCAACTCGAAGTTCCCTAATTTCAAGTGGCGTTTCGTATTGCTTGTAGCGCCGACCTTCAGAGCCTGCCCTGAGCAGAGCGAAGGGTCGGCAGGTGCTGGCCTAAAGGCCAGCGCTACGAGTAGGGCACACCGTCCCCCTCAGATACTAAGCTCCGCACCTTTCTCCCGTCTGGAAAGGACATAATCAAATATCACACGGGAAACGAAAACGGAAGTGAAAAGATTAGCTAGTAAACCGATCGTCAACGTAACTGCAAAGCCACGGATGGGGCCGGTCCCGAAGGTGAAAAGAATAGCCGCGGAGACAACCGTCGTTACGTGAGTATCGATAATGGTTACAAACGCGTGCTCAAAGCCGCCGGCCACCGCCGCTCCCACCGCTTTACCCAACCTCATTTCTTCTCGGATGCGCTCGAAGATCAGCACGTTCGAGTCAACGCCCATGCCGACCGTGAGGATGACTCCCGCGATTCCAGGCAGCGTAAGAGTGGCGTCAATCCACCCCAGCGCTGCCAGCAGAATAACCAGGTTCAACAGTAGCGCCAGGTCTGCGTTGACGCCCGCGCCGCGATAATAGACCAGCATGAAGGCCATTATGGCCACGAACCCCACGATGCAAGCCAAGATGCCGTGGCGAATAGAATCCGCCCCGAGCGAGGGGCCGACCACCTCATCAGAAAGGGTGGTGATGGACGCCGGCAGTGCGCCGGAGCGCAAGACCAGCGCCAGGTCCTGTGCCTTCTGCGTGGTAAAGCCGCCTCTGATTTCGCCGCGTTCGGTAATCTGGCTCTCGATGTTCGCCGCCTCATAAACCCGGTTGTCGAGCACGACGGCGAGCAGCTTGCCCACATTGGCGCCCGTCACGCGCCCGAACCTCGAGGCGCCATCGCGCGAGAGGGTGAAATTCACGTCGGGACGCCCGTTGGCATCATGCGCCGGTTCCGCCCCAGTCAGGTCTCGGCCGGTGACTGCGGCGACGCGGTTAATAATGTACCAAGTCTCGCCGCCATTCTGTCCAGCCTGTCCCTGCAACAACTGGGTGTCCGGAGGAAGAATGCCGCCATGCGCGGCCAGCGCCGCCTCGCGGCTGGGGAAGGGTCCGTCCTGAACCAGCTTCAGCTCCAGCAGCGCCTGGTTTTGCATGATATCTCTGACCCGTGTAGGGTCGTCGACCTGGGGAAGCTCGACAACCAGCTCATTGTCACCCTGCCCGTATTCGGAAATAGTCGGCTCAGCCACGCCATACTGGTTTACACGGTTGCTGATCGTGTTCATGGACTGCAACAGAGCCTGGTTGCGAATATTGGCCGCTGCCGTAGTTTTCAAGGAAACCATCCAGCCTGTGGCATCGCCCGGCACGCGCGAAAGATCCCAGTCTGAGAACTGCTCGCTGGCCAAGGTCTCAAGATCGGAGGTCCGCTCCTGGGGAACGCCCTTAATTTGGATACGGTGTTTGGGAGGCTGAACTTTCGTATCATCGGCTTTCTGAATATCGGCGAAGGGAACGTTCTTGGCCTTTAGTTCATCCGTAAGCCTTTCGAGCGCCTGGTCGGCGGTGACGTTGACCGCGTCTTCCACGTGGACTTGCAATACCAGGTGGGTGCCGCCTTTCAGGTCAAGTCCCAAGTGAATGCGGCTGCGGACATTCTCTTTCAGCTCCTGGATGTTCTTTGGAAAACCGATTATGCCCAGAATGCTGGCCACCACTACCAGGCCGATGAAAATTACCCGATTTCTGATCTTCAGTCCCATGGCTCAAAGTCCTTCAAGATGCCGTAGCGCTGACCTTCAGGTCAGCATTTTCCCGGGTTGCGGCCTGCTGACCTGAAGGTCAGCGCTACGTAGGCTCCGTCGTTACTTCTTCTGCTTGCCCGCCGGCTCCTGCTTCGCGTCTGCGGCGGTCTCTTCCCCCGCCATTCCCGTGATCGCCGTGCGCGTCACGTCCACCTTGACCTGGCTGGCAATCTGGAGCTGAACCACGCCGTTCCGGAAGGAAATGATGGTTCCGTGGATTCCGCCGCTCGTTACCACGCGATCGCCGGTCTTGAGGTTGGCGAGCATGGCTTGTAACTTGCGCCGCTGCTGCTGTTGAGGCCTGATTACCAGGAAATACCAGATGGCAAATAGGGGCGCAAAGAGGAGAAGGAACTGGCTCAGCCCGGCGCCGGCGCCCATGTCGGCCGCCAATACAAATGAGTTCACAATCATGCCCTCGATCCTGGTCCAACCGATTAGCAAAGGAATTTCGAATCTGCTACCCCGCCCGCGAGGCACGTGACTGGCGGGGTCGGGCTTTACGGATTCGTCTCAGGGATAGTTTGCACGCCTAAGGTTCCGCGCGCGCCCTAGAATGAAACTCCGCGAATGCTCCAAAAACCAAAGACTGCCTGATTTTGCGCATCCTGTCAATGTAAAAGTAGAGGTTATGCTGTGTGGCCAGCATGGCTCCGAGCATCTCGCCGGCCACGAACAGGTGGCGAATATAGCTCCGTGAATAGCGCCCGCACACAAGACACCCGCAGGCGGGGTCAAGCGGTGAGTCGTCCCGGGCATACTTGGCGTTTTTGATGACCACCTTGCCCTCGGACGTGAACACGCAACCATTGCGGGCATTTCGGGTGGGCATGACGCAATCGAACATGTCGATTCCCCTCGCCACACATTCCACTAAGTCTTCCGGCGTCCCGACTCCCATCAGATAGCGCGGGCGCTCGCGAGGGAGCAAGTGCGCGGTGTACTCAACGACTTCGTACATTTCCGCCTTCGGTTCGCCCACCGACAGCCCGCCCAACGCGTATCCCTCGAAATCCAATTCCAGCAATCCCTCCACGCTCTCGCGACGCAGGTCTTTCTCCACTCCGCCTTGGACAATGCCGAAAAGCGTGGGGCTGGGGGCTGGGGGCTGGGGACTAGGGATTTGTGATTGGTGATTGGTGATTGGTGATTGCACACCGATCTGCCCTTCGTCCGCTGAAAGCTGAGAGCTGATAGCTGACAGCTTCTCCCCAGCCCCTAGCCCCCAGTCCCTAGTCCCTTCGCCTGCTGACGGCTGAGAGCTGAAAGCTGAAAGCTGCGTTTTCGCCCGCCCCGCCCAGCGCTCTGTCAGCTTGACGGCGCGATGCAGGGCTTCGCGGCTGGCCGGATACGCGACGCATTCGTCGAGCGTCATGATGATGTCCGCACCTAGCGCACATTGGACCTCCACGGCGCGCTCGGGAGAAAGGAAGTGGGAAGAGCCGTCCAGGTGGGATTTAAACCACACCCCGTCCTCGGTTACGCGGCCAAGGCCCTTCAGGCTCATCACCTGAAAGCCTCCGCTGTCGGTGAGTACGGGGTGCGGCCATGACATGAAGCGGTGCAGGCCGCCCATTTCGCGGATGATCTCGTGGCCGGGACGCAGATAGAGATGATAGGTGTTGGCGAGGAGGATCTGAGCGCCCAACTCTTCGAGTTGAGCTTGAGTAATTCCTTTGACCGTGCCCGCCGTCCCTACGGGCATGAAGACTGGCGTCTCGACAACGCCGTGGGGCGTGTGAAGAAGACCCGCCCTTGCTCCCGTTGCCTTGTCCTCTTCAATAATCTCGAATCGCAATGGCATTAACTAGGAAGGGTAGCACAGTTGCTTTGAAGGGCGGCAACTTGCCGCCGCCTTCGCTCAGGCCGGGCTTGTAGCGCCGACCTTCAGGTCGGCACCGAGCGTGCTGACCTTAAGGTCAGCGCTACGAGTTCTGATCCGCAGGTGCAGCGCGAGCAAACTCGCCGGTACACCTATGACCCGATCATTGACAGGCCAATCTTTGCCAGAATCCAGAGGATCCAAAGCCCCACAAACACCAGGATGATCGATGTGGGCTTGACTTTGCCCGCCGTGCCCTTCGACAGTCCAACCCCTAGCAGAATGACCATCCACACGGAGAGAAAATCGGCAGAAGAAGCCAGTGCGTACAGGGGCTTCGAAACCTGGTTAGGCCGCAGGAAGAACCCAATGTTCGAGGGGATGAAATTCTGAGAGTTAAACTGGTCGGGGTCGCCGAAGAAGATCACCGCAATCGCCATCAGCGATCCTATGAGCGAAACGAGGTTCGCGTAACTGACCAGGGAAAAGACTGTCTTGAAGTTCGTCCGAGCTCCAAAAATCACGTTCACAACAAGAATTCCAAGGCCAGCTAGAATCAGCAGGACGATCGGCACAGCCACCAGTCCAATGAAGTGGGCGATGATGCCTCCCACCTTTGCCTGCATGGCTACAGCCTTGTCGATATCCTCGGGACTCATGCTGGAGGCGCGGCTGCTCAGTGCGATCTGCATTCGTATGATGCGCTCCATGCCGATCTTCCAAAGCATCGTCTCTGTAACAGCGACCGCGGCAACCACGAGCGTTATCAAAGGCGCCCAGAATCCCGGTTTCCGCGCCACATCTTCGAAAGTTTCGCCAGGCGAGATGAAGACACCCATCAGCCGTTCAGGAAACGATTGTGCTGGAGCTTCCGGCTCGGCAGGACTCACGACAGCATCACCCATTGCTGCGACCCTCCTTTGACTGAGTTGTCGAACGTCCTCGCAATACGAAAGACCGGGTTCGAATTCGCCGGACTCCGGGTAGCGAAGAATTCCGCTGTTAGCGAGTTAGACTACCGTGAACGGCAACATCATATCAAGTCGTGGCGGGGGAAACAACTGATTGCCGATTGTCGATGGTCGATTGCGCACAGCGCCTCGGAGTGCGGCGGCTTGACGCCGCCTTCGTACTGTGGCGGCCGAGGTTCTTCGTGAGAAGAAAGCGATAGGGTAAGCCCGGGGCGTTGTGCAACTCCGCGCTCTGCGGTAACTCCAAGGCGGCGTCAAGCCGCCGCACTCCAAGGCGCCTTCGGCGCAACCATTGTCAATCGTCAATTATTCCCGCACTTCGGCGTCCAGGAAGGCGCGCAGCTTGCGGCTGCGCGAGGGGTGGCGCAGTTTGCGCAGGGCCTTGGCCTCAATCTGCCGGATGCGTTCGCGGGTGACCGCAAAACTCTGCCCCACTTCTTCGAGCGTATGCTCGCTGCCGTCGTCGAGGCCGAAACGCATCTTGATGACTTTCTCTTCGCGCGGCGTCAAGGTCTTCAGCACCGACTCCGTCTGCTCTTTCAGGTTGATGTTGATGACGGCTTCGGCCGGCGAGATCACGCCCCGGTCTTCGATAAAATCGCCCAGGTGAGAATCTTCCTCCTCGCCGATGGGGGTTTCGAGGGAGATGGGCTCCTGGGCGATCTTGAGCACCTTGCGGACCTTGATGACGGGGATCTCCATCCGCTTGGCGATCTCTTCCGAAGTCGGCTCCCGACCGTATTCCTGCACCAGCAAGCGCGAGGTGCGGATCAGCTTGTTGATGGTCTCGATCATGTGCACGGGAATGCGGATGGTGCGCGCCTGGTCGGCAATGGCGCGGGTAATCGCCTGGCGGATCCACCAGGTGGCGTAGGTGGAGAACTTGTAGCCGCGGCGGTATTCGAACTTGTCCACGGCCTTCATTAATCCGATATTACCTTCCTGGATGAGATCAAGAAACTGAAGCCCGCGATTCGTATATTTCTTGGCGATCGACACCACCAGCCGCAGGTTGGCCTCGATCAGGTCGCGCTTCGCCGCTTCCGCCCGCTCCTCGCCGCTCAGAATGTTCTGGCAGCTCCGGCGCAGCTCGACGGCGGAAGTCTGCGTCCGGTGCTCGAAATCCGCGAGGCGCTGGCGGAGCTGACGCAGATCCTTCCTCAGGTCTTTGTTGCCGTTGGTGCGCGAGCCTTCGGCTTTCTTTTCCGCCTTGTTCAACTCGCGCTCCAGCGGGCGCAGCTCATCAATGGCCTGCCGGAGCGTCTCGATCAGCGCGTTCTTCATGCTGTGGGTGAAGAGGACGGAGCGGAAAAGCACCGAGATCAAAACCCGGTGCCGGGCCACGCCCCAGTTGTAGCGCCGGAAATCCCTGGGCCGCCGGGTGCGGGGAATCGCGTCCCGCCTGGTGCGAAGTTGCAGCAGCTTTTTATAAAGCCGTTCGATCTCATCGATGCAGGCAATCACATCCTTGGTTCGTTCGGCAACTTTTTCTTCGGTGAGCTCGTCATCGTCGAAAACCACCACTTCCTTGATGGTCCGGTCGCCGCTCTTCAGCTCTTCGCGCACTGCGAAAAGCGCCTGAATAACGATGGGCGAGCGCGAAAGCGTTTTCAGCACGTTGAGCTGGCCGCGCTCGATGCGCTTGGCAATCTCAACCTCGCCCTCGCGTGTGAGCAAGGGCACGGTTCCCATTTCGCGCAGATACATGCGCACCGGGTCGTTGGTCTTGTCCAGCGCGCCCGGAGTCAGATCGAGCTCGACGTCCTCTCCAAGCTCGTCCCCTTTGAGCTCATCGACTTTTTCCAGGCCCAGGCCGCCCTCGGCCGATTTCACCTTGGGGGAATCCAGCACTTCGATGCCGGCATTGTCAAACATGGAGAGGAGATCGTCGAGATCTTCCGCCGAATGCACATCGGAGGGAAGAAGTTCGTTCACCTCGTCATAGAGGAGGTAACCCTTCTCTTTCCCTATCGAAATAAGCTTGCTGACCTGATCAAACTTGTCGTCGAACGCCAAGGCAACAGCCCCCCTGCTGCGAAAGAAAGATTAATTGAATGTTAAAACAAGTATGGCGACACCCCCACCTTTGCTCGGGCGGTGCCGCCTCGCGTAACTCCGTCATCGTGATGACAAGCCGTCAAACTGCACCGGCTCCATCGT
>JBELAJ010000395.1:0-11984 GCA_049508935.1 Terriglobia bacterium
CAACCTGCACTGTCAAGCAAAAAACGAATGCGAATCTGCTCGGTCAGCGGGGACCGGGCGAAGCCATTGGAATTTCAGAGGGTTAAATGAGGAAGGAAAGTACGAATGCGGAATCGCTGGCGCAGGGCGGACCAGAAGCGCCCGTGATCCTTTCCCGAAGGCAAGCGTTTTGTGTTATTCTCGGCATCTCAACTTCACCGCATGTTCTGGCGGCGCGGGGGCAGCCGCCATGCTGGTGCTATTCTATCCGGAGCTGACTCATGACCGACAACAAATATATTCTGCCTGAGAGTGAAATCCCGAAGACCTGGTATAACGTCGTCCCTGATCTTCCGGCGCCTTTGCCGCCTCCGCTTCATCCGGGGACGCTGAAGCCCGCGGGCCCTGGCGACCTGGAGGCGATATTCCCCCCTCAGTTGATCGAGCAGGAGGTTTCCGCTTCTCCGACCATTCCGATTCCCGAGCCCGTGCTCGACATCCTCCGGATCTGGCGGCCATCGCCACTTTGCCGGGCGCGTCGGCTCGAGCAGGCCTTGGGAACTCCGGCGAAAATCTTTTACAAGAACGAAGGCGTCTCGCCGGCAGGCAGCCACAAGCTGAATACCTCGACCCCTCAGGCTTACTACAACAAGCTGGCGGGCATTAAGCGCATCAGCACTGAAACGGGCGCGGGCCAATGGGGAAGCGCCCTGGCGTTTGCGTGCAATGTGTTCGGCCAGGAGTGCATGGTTTATATGGTGAAATGCAGCTTCTATCAGAAGCCACACCGCCGCACGATGATGCAGTGTTGGGGCGCCAAGTGCATTCCTTCGCCCAGCGACCAGACGGCTGCCGGAAGGCAGGTCCTTGCCGAGGATCCGGACTGTCCGGGCAGCCTGGGCATTGCGATCAGCGAAGCGGTGGAGGATGCCGCGAGTCGCAAAGACACGAATTACTCGCTCGGCAGCGTCCTCAATCACGTTCTGTTGCACCAGACCGTTATCGGCCAGGAGGCGATCGCCCAACTGAAGCTCGCCGGGGCCTTCCCTGACGTTGTGATTGGCTGCTGCGGCGGAGGAAGCAACTTTGCGGGGCTGGCTTTCCCGTTCGTGCCCCTCAAGGCTGCCGGAAAGCAGATTCGGCTGGTTGCGGTCGAGCCTGCGGCATGCCCGACCATGACGAAGGGAGTCTACGCCTACGACTTTGGCGACAAGAGCGGCATGACGCCGCTGCTGAAGATGGACACCCTAGGGCACGACTTCATTCCAGCGGGCATTCACGCCGGTGGTTTGCGGTATCACGGCATGGCGCCCTTGGTGAGTTTGCTGCACCGCGTGGGCGTGGTGGAAGCGGTGAGTTACCTGCAATTGAAATGCTTCGAAGCGGCCATTACCTTCTCCCGCGCGGAGGGCATTATCGTTGCCCCCGAGACTTCCCACGCCGTTGCGTGCGCGATTGACGAGGCCTTGAAGGCGAAAGAGGAAGGCAAGGAGAAGACCATCCTCTTTAATCTAAGCGGCCACGGCCATTTCGACATGGCCGCGTACGAAAAGTACTTCGCCGGCGAACTCGCCGATTACGAGTACCCGGAAGAAAAGATCAAGGAATCGCTAGCGCATTTGCCCAAGGCTTCGTAACCATCACCACAGAGGTCACGAGTTCGCAGAGAAGACGTTCTCGTCGAGGTTTCAAAGAGTATTGCCGCTGGCGACTCGGGCTTCTGCGGGAACCGCCGGGAGGACGATGCGCAGCACCGTTCCCTCTGGGCCGGTACTTTCAACTTCAACCTGCCCCTGGTGCTCCTGCACGATCTTGTAGACAGTGGCCAAGCCGAGTCCGATGCCATTGTCTTTGCCTGCGGTTACAAAGGGTTGGAAGAGCGTGTCGCGAATCTCGGAGGGAATACCACTGCCGTTGTCGGCCACGCGGATCTCGAGCCCTGAAGCAGTCTGGCGGGTGGTTACCCGCACACGACCTGATTGGGGCGGCGTGGCCTCACACGCGTTGAGCAGTAAATTGTGGAAGACGCGCTCCAGGCTGCCAGGGTCAAACCAGCCCTCGCTTCCACCTTCAAACGAGGTTACTACCTTGATCCCGCTGAATGCCGGGCGCGCTTTGACGCTGTGCAGGGCGCGTTCAATCACCGGCACGATGCTGCCGCGGACCGGCCGGTTCGCCGTCTTGACTCTCGAGAACTCGAGCAGCGCCCGTAATTGATCTGTCATCTGATTCACCGCTTGCCGTATCTCTGAGTAGTATTCAAGGCGCCGGACTTGCGTGAGGCCCCCTTCGGAGAGAAACTCTGCGTAGGCGAGAATGGTCGTCAACGAATGGCGCAGGTCGTGGGAAATTGAGCTGGCCATGCGGCCGACGGTGGCTAATCTCTCCGCCCGCAGCAACTCTTGTTGGGCGCTCCACAGCGTGCGCCGCATAGTGACAAACGATTGAGTCAACTCGGCCACTTCGTCTTTTCCATGCGCTTCGAGGGGATAGTTGAAGTTGCCCTTCTCGAGCGCGCGCACGCCTCTCACCAGGTTGGCCAGCGGACGCGTGAAGGTGTCCGAGATCAGAAATACCAGCACGCTGCCCGCCAGAATTGCGGTCAAGCCCCGGCCGAAAAGCCAGCGGTTGAGACTCTTGAGGAATCGTGCGGCCTGGTCGTAGGATCGGAGGACCACCAGGCCGGCGGGAAGCGAGCTGCTGGGCGGGAGATCAGTGGACATGGCAAGGAACTGTTCCTGCCCCAGTTCCAGATCCACAGGAGCCACATCGAGCCTGGAAGACGTGGCGCGGGCCGATGCAGTTGAGGTCCCCGGCTCCAGGGCGAGCACGCCCAAATCATCTTTCTGCCTGCCGGAGAGCGTGCTGACCACGATCGTGCGCCCGTAGAGAAATGCCACCTGGCTTGAAGCCACCTGGCGCACGTCCTCTGCAACCTGCTCGCTAATTTCTGAACCCAGCACCAGGACCCCGAGTTCTGTGCCGTTCGCCGGTTCACCAAAGTAGATGGGCCGCATGAACACGCGAAACAGATGCCCGCCGCCAAACCACCAGTCGCGCGCTTCCCCGCTGCGGAGCGATCGCTCGAGCATCTCAGCCGCTTGCGTCGGAGTGATCCCGGGAGTTACGGCATGGAGCGCCATCAGTTGCCCCTTGCGGTCCACCAGCACGAACAGGTCTCCACCCGTTCTTCGCCACAGCGCGGCCGAGGCATCTTGAATCGTTGCTGGATCGCTGGACGTCATCAGTGCTTCGATAATAGGCAGATTGGCCACCAACGCAGCCGAATCCTCGAGCGCCATCTCGCGCTGCTGTTGAAAGATCTGGAACGTGACCACGGAGTTTCGCAGGCCCTGGCGAATTTCTTCTCTGATCTGTATTTGCAGCCGGTGCCGGACCACCAGGAGGGTAGAACAGGTCAAAAAAGCGGAGACGAGAAGCAAGGACAGGAGGAATTTGGTGCGCAGGCGGCCCTTGCGGCTAATTCCTGAATACCACGCACGGATTTTAGTTAGCTCATGCATCGAGAAAGACTGCCCAGTTGAATGTCAGATAGCTTCCCGCAGTCTTGTCATTCCGAGCGAAGCGAAGAATCTGCATTGGTTCGCCTCGGACCGGAACTGCAGATCCTTCGCTTCGCTCAGGATGACAGCGACTCCCGTCTCCATGAGTGGGCCGCAGGCCCATATACACTCGGAGTGACATCCTTTGGATTGGGGTCAACCCTCGTTCGCAACTTTCAAAAACGGTACAAACTTATAACCTACTTTGTGTACGGTGCGAAAGTGCAGGGGATTCACAGGGTCCTTCTCGAGCTTCTGCCTAAGCCTGAGAATATGGTTGTCCACGGTGCGCGTCGAGGGATAGCACTCGTAACCCCAGACCTGATTGAGTAATTCGTCGCGCGACAGCACACGTTCGGGGTTCTGGGTGAAATACTTCAACGTCTTGAACTCATGGGCGGTAAGCGTGACCGGTTTGCCGTCGCGAGTGACTTCCATTTTTGCAAAATCCACAACGATATCGCCAAAACTATAGGCATCACTGGGAAGGGTTCTTTCCGCCCTGCGCATCACGGCGCCGACACGCGCCAGTAGCTCCTTGGGGCTGAACGGCTTGGTCACATAGTCGTCCGCGCCCAGTTCCAGCAGCAGGACCTTGTCAACCTCCTCGGAAATGGCGCTTAACATGATGACCGGCTGGGATGCTGCTTCTTTCCGGATCTCGCGCAGAACATCACGTCCTGACATTTTGGGCAACTTAAGGTCCAGGATTACAACCGAGGGCTTTGTACTGCGGAAAGCCTCGATGCCGGATACGCCGTCCGAGGCCACCTCGAGAGAATAGCCCTCCGATTCGAACAGCAATCTCAGCGTTTTGTGAATTCTCGTGTCGTCCTCGATGAGTAAGACCGATGGCATCAGAAACCTCACTTTCCTCCGGGAACGATTTTGCCCAGAGCGGCAGGCGCCGCTTATTCCCCAAGTATATCCCTAGGATAATGAGATTGCACTCCGCGTTGCCTCGACGGGCAGTGGCGCGGGCATTCCTTCGCTGCGTTCAGGAGGCTCTGCCCGCGCGCGGGAGCGGTACGCTTCTGCCACAGCGGGCGAGACGCCCGCCTCCCGGTTTGCGCCAGGAGGAGCAGCAAAGCTCTTAGGATTTGCGGCAATAATGTTACATAATAAGAGTGTTTGGGGCAATCGCTATTAAGTTGGCTTCGAAGCCTTCTCTCCTGCTGTGGTGCCGGGAGCGGGAAGAAGTCAAAGGCTTGAAGGTTAAGGTGACGGAAGGAGGCCGCGAATGCCGATTTCTCGACTCCTCGGTTACCGACCTCGGGACCTGAGGTAAGGAGGTTCAATGAAGCTGCCCTGCTTGAATCGCTCATTGAAGGTCGCGGGCCTTTTGCTCGCGGCGTTTCTTTTGACGACATCCAATGCTTCTCCCCAGGAGCAATCGGCCGGGGCAAAGGCTGCGACTGCACGCTCAGCTCCCAACGACCCGGCCGGCCTGAGGGACCAAATCCAGGAACTGAGTTCCGCTCTTCAATCGATGCGCGCGGAGGTATCGGCGGCGCGCGCGGAAGTCGGCGAGCTCCGCCTGGATCTAGAGACTGCCAGAGAGCAACTCTCGGCGATCAAGGGCGAGTTGGCCACAACCACCAGCCAAACGAAGGCTCAAGCCGCCCCTGTTCCACCCGCGCAGGCTTCCCGTGAGGCCGAAGGGCCGCAACTCGAGGCGCGAGTCTCCAAGATGGAAGAGGAGCAGCAATTGCTCAGCGCGAAAGTCGATGACCAGTATCAGACCAAGGTGGAAAGCGGCTCCAAATACCGCGTGCGGCTTTCTGGTATGGCGCTTTTCAACGCCTTCACTACGCGCGGGGCCACAAACAACTTTGACGTGCCTGATTACGCCACGCCTCACTATGAATCGGAACCGAATGCCGCCTTCGGCGCTACGGCCAGGCAATCGCTCGTCGGGCTTGAAGTGTTCGGGCCGGACATCGGAGGGGCGCGAAGCAGTGCCGAAGTTCAGATGGATTTCTTTGGAGGATTCCCGTCCACTTCCTACGGAGTCACGACCGGCTTGGTTCGCCTGCGCACCGCTGGGCTGCGGCTGGACTGGGAGAAGACATCGCTTGTGGCCGGGCAAGAAGCTCCGTTCTTCTCTCCTCTTTCGCCGACCTCGCCGGTTTCGGTGGCCAACCCCGCTCTCGCTTCCACCGGCAACTTGTGGGTATGGACTCCCCAGATCTTCGTCGAGCATCGCATTAGTCTGACGGAGGGGTCAAGCGTGTCGCTCGAAGGTGGTCTCATGGACCCGCTGACCGGCGAACTGCCCGCCGATTCCTACAATCGTGCCCCTGAGGCGGGAGAGAAATCCGGACAACCCGCATACGCTGCGAGAGTTGCCTGGACACAGGGCTCGCCCTTCGGGCCGGCTTCGATCGGAGCAGGCGGTTACTATTCTCGCCAGAACTGGGGTTATGGCCGGATGGTGGATGCGTGGGCGGGAACCGCAGACTGGAGCCTTCCGCTCAGTCACCGGTTTTCTTTGACCGGAGAGTTTTACCGCGGGCGCGCGATTGGCGGGTTGGGCGCTGGCGAGGGCCGAAGCATCGCGTTTTACGGCTATTTGGACGATCCACAAACCGTCATCCGCGCCCCCAACTCCACAGGCGGATGGGCGCAATTAAAGTTCATGGCGTTGCCCAAGCTCGAGTTCAACGGCGCTTTTGGCGAAGATTTCACTCCCACTCCGGGCCTCCAGTACACTTACCAAGACGAGGGCTACGAGAGCCTGGCAATCGGAAGAAACGAGAGCTGGTTTCTCAACAGTATCTATCACCTGCGCTCGAATCTCATATTCTCGCTCGAATACCGCCGCCTGATGACGGCGGAGACTCATCCCGGTTTGTTTACAGCAAACCAGGTGGGCCTCGGGGCCGCCGCATTGTTTTGAGGGTCGCGTGGCGCGGGGGTCTCGCCCGCGCCACGATCGCGCTGAGGGAGTTGGTTCTATGAAGATTGCGTCACGGTGCCGCTGCTGTTGGCTTGTGCTCGCGGGAGTGCTCATCGCCCGCACTGCGTCGGCGGCGCAAGGCCTGACGGTGACGGGCCGGGTGACCTTGCTTGTCCCGGCCAGTCGAGGCAAGTCGGTCGACAACTCGAACGCTGTGGTCTTCCTCACTCCCCTTTCCGAAAGCAGCGATTTTCCTGCCCTCCGCCTCGAGACGACGTCGCACCGATTCCAACTCGTCCAAAAGAATAAGCGGTTCATACCCCATCTCCTCATCGTGCCGGTGGGTGCGGTTGTTCAGTTCCCGAACCGTGATCCTTTTTTCCACAATGTATTCTCGCTCTTCGAAGGCAAGCGATTCGATCTGGGGCTCTATGAGGGCGGGGCCACGCGCGCCATCACTTTCAACAAGCCTGGAGTGAGTTATATTTTCTGTAATATCCATCCCGAGATGAGCGCCGTGATTATCGCGTTGGAGTATCCCTACTATGCCGTTTCCAACGCGGCGGGCGAGGTGAGCATAAGCTCCGTGCCGGCCGGACGATACCAACTGAATGTTTGGCACGAGCGCTGCCTCCCCGAGGCCCTCAAATCTCTTTCACGAGAGGTTGCCTTTTCGCCGGGCGCAACTTCCCTCGGAGAAGTTCGCTTGCCAGAGTCGGGCGACCTTCTTACTAATCACAAGAACATGTACGGTCGGGACTACGAACCGACCTCCAAGTCCTACCCTGGCGCGTATTAGGCTCCTCCGTCCTGATTACGGTGTAGCGCTGGCCTTCAGGCCAGCATCTGCCGACCCTTCACTCCGCTCAGGGCAGGCTCTGAAGGTCGGCGCTACCAGTTAAACCAGGGCGCCGCCCAGCCTTCAGGTTATTTTCAGATTCCCGGTGTACGCTTTAAGTCTAAATAACAAAAGGAGGTCCAGCCCCATGCGCAAGACCGTCACGTTTCTGGCAAGTCTCGGTGTAGTTGCACTGGCAGCAGTCCTGTTTACGGGTCTATGCTCCAACGCAGCCGGGCAGTCAACGGGCGCTTCCGGTTATCACGTCATTAAGACTGTTCCCGTGGGTGGCGAGGGTTTCTGGGATTATCTCGCCGTGGATAGCCGTGGACGCCGCCTCTACATTTCGCATGGAACCCACGTCCAGGTCATGGATATCGACTCCTACACGCTCGTTGGCGATATCCCCGACACTCAAGGCGTACACGGCATCGCGGTGGCGCCGGAACTGGGACGCGGCTTCACAAGCAACGGCCGCGCCAACACGGTGACCATCTTCGACCTGAAGACGCTGAAGACCCTCGGCAGCGCGAGCACCGGCACCAACCCGGACGCGATTGTGTACGATAGCATCACGAAGCGCGTTTTAACGATGAACGGGCGCAGCAACAACGCGACTGCTATCAATGCTGCGGATGGGACGGTAGCCGGCACGGTCGATCTGGCGGGCAGGACAAGTCCGAACTCGTTCAGTTGGATGCGCAAAACCTGAAGGTGTTGAACCGCTGGCCGCTGGCCCCCTGCGAGGAGCCCTCGGGCCTGGCGATGGATCAGGCCAATCGCCGCCTCTTCGCGGGATGCCATAACCAGATGATGGCGGTCGTGGATGCAGATAGCGGCAAGGTGGTCGCGACACCGGCCATCGGGCAGGGCGTGGACGCCAACCGCTTTGATCCTGAGACCAAGTATGCCTTCGCCTCGTGCGGCGATGGGACACTTACCGTTGTGCATGAAGACTCGCCCAATAAATTCTCGGTGGTGGAGAACGTTCCGACCAAACGCAGCGCGCGCACCATGGCCCTGGACGAGAAAACTCACAACATTTTCCTGTCGGCGGCGGACTTCGAGCCACCGGCCCCCGGCGAGCGACGGGGTAAAATGAAGCCCGACTCGTTTGTCATCCTGGTGGTCGGCAGGTAGCAGATGAAGAAATTGGCGTGGCTGATGCTAGCTCTCTTAGGGGGCATTCCCTCGGTCCAGGCGCAGCAACCACCGCGGCTTACCCTCCAGGAAGCACTCGACCTTGCGGACAAGCAAAACCTGGACCTCGCGGCGGCGCGGCGGCAGCGCGCGGTGGCTCTCGCGGGAATCCAGATTGCCAAGGAAAGACCGAACCCCACAGCCAACTTCACGGCTTTGCGGGATGAACCGCACGAGGGCCTCTTTTTCGACCAGCCGATCGAGATCGGCGGGAAGCGCGGCCGAAGAATTGAGGTGGCTCGCCAGGAAGGCGCGGTGACCGAGGTCGAGATCGCCACGCTGGCGCGCCAAGTGCGAAAGAACACCCGCGAAACTTACTATGCGGCAGCTTACGCTCGCGCGGAGTCGGAGCGACTGGCACGCGTGGTCGGCCTGGCAAAGCGCCTCGAGCAGATTGCCAAGGATCGCTTCAATGCTGGAGATGTGGCGCAACTCGAGGTGCTGCAGAGCGGTTTGGAACGCTCCCGCGCGGAAGCCGACCTCGAGGTGGCGCGGCAGCGTGAGGTCGTTTCGCTTAGCGAACTCAACGCGCACCTGAACGAACCCGCCACCAAACCCTGGGAACTGGCGGGGACTCTCGAAGATGCGACACCCACCGCGCGTTTGGATGACTTGGTCGGCCGTGCCTACCAATCGAATCCCGACTTGCAGCACCTGGGCGGGGAAAAGAAGGTTGAAGATAGCCGGCGCTCGCTGCTAAAAGCCGAGAGGGTTCCCGACCTGGTTCTTGATGCTGGAATCGATTTTAACGCTCCACGCGATTTCCGTTACGGCCCACGCAGTCAAGTTTCCATGAATCTGCCGATTTTTTCTCGCAACCAAGGCGAAATTGCGCAGTCGATTGCAAATTCGCGGGTGTTGGACGCTGAAACTGCCGCCACGGAGCGTTCTGTTTCCGCCCGCGTGGAATCCGCCTTCTACGATCTCGAAGCGCAACGCACACAAGTTCGCCTCTATCATGACCGGTTGCTTCCCGTGGCTCGTCAATTGGAGAGCTTGGCGGAAGAAAGCTATCGTGCCGGCAAGACCGGCATCTTGACGGCAATCCAGGCCCAGCAGGATGTGCAAAGCGTGGAGAGCAGTTATCTTCAGAGCCTCGAACAATTGCAGAGCCTTTACGCCGACTTGGAGGATACGGTGGGAGGACCGGTGGAATAAATGAACTCTAAATGCACACCGAATTTGGGGTCGCGTGGCGTAGAGGCGGCCCTTGTGGCCGTCCCCGGGCAACCACAAGGGTTGCCGTTAGAGTCTGTGCCTGGAATCAAAGCGGGTGTTTGTCTTCTTACCTTAGCGCTCTGCCTACTGCTTTTGCCCTCTTGCTCGAAAAAATCCGCCGGGGATGAAGATGAGGGAGGCGACAAAGCCGCAGCCAACGTGGTTGCGGAAGTGACCGTCACGCGTGTGGAGCGCGCGGATATTCAATCCACGCTATCCGTCACCGGAACCATTTCCGCGCTGCCCAACCAGGACGTTCGCGTCAGTTCGCTGGTTCCCGGCCGCGTCGCTCAGATGCTGGTAGCGGAGGGCGATCACATCACCGAGGGGCAGGTATTGGCGAAGATCGACGATCGGCTGTTTCACGACCAGGTTCGACAAGCTCAGGCGGCGGTGGATCAAGCCAAAGCAAACGTGGAAAACGCAGAGCTGAGCCTCGAACGCAACCAGAAGCTTTTGGACCGGGGCATTGCCGCGCAGAAGGATTTTGAGGATGCACGCACTCTGGCTTCCGTCAACAAAGCTCTTCTTAGCCAGGCGGAGGCCGCTCTTTCGCTGGCGCAGTTGAACTTTACTCGCACCGACGTGCGCTCACCGCTCACCGGGATGGTGGTCAAGCGCTTGCTGAGCGCGGGCGAACAGGTTGACGGCACGGCGGCGCAGCCGATATTCGAAGTGGCGAACACTTCGGAAGTGGAGTTGTACGGGAATGTGCCGGCTCTTTACTTGCAGAAGATTCGCGTTGGGGAGGTGCTGAGCATCTCCACCGACGCCTTTCCGGGCAAGGTGTTTCAGGGTCGCATTGTTGCGATCTCTCCAGCCGTTGATCCCACCACCAACATCGGCTTAGTGAGAATCCGCATCGCTAATGGCGCCGGGTTGCTGCGCCTGGGTATGTTCCTCGCTGCTACGGTGCCGCTCGAAACGCACCGTAAGGCGCTGGTTGCTGCCCTTCAGGCCGTTTACCGCGACCAGGATGGAAACCCGGAGATTTACCGTGTGGAAGGAGAAAAGGCGGAGGCCGTCCCCGTGAAATTGGGGCTCGAAACCAAGGACCGCGTCGAACTGCTCTCCGGGGCGGAAGAGGGAGAGACCATCATCCTGGGCGGAGGCTACGGCCTTCCCGAACACGCGAAAATCAAGGTCAAATCATGACCGTGGTCCGATTCTTTCGCCAAAATAGCCGCGCCGTCTACCTGCTGACTGTCTTGCTGGTGGCGGCTGGCTTGATCTCGGTCTTCCGGTTGCCCAGCAATATTTATCCCGAGCTTTCCTTTCCGCGCATCGTCATCATCGCGCATTCCGGCGATCTCTCGCCTCAGAACATGCTTCTGACGGTGACGCGGCCTCTCGAAGAAGAGGCGCGGACCGTGCTGGGAGTGTGGCGGGTCCGCTCGAGGACCATCCGGGGCGCAGCGGAGATATCCGTCCTGTTTAATCCCGACATGGATATGCAGTACGCACTGCAGCTCATGCAGGCAGGCGTCAGCGACGTTAGGACGGACCTGCCGGCGGCGACAGACATTTCCGTCGAGCGCATTACACCCTCGGCTTGGCCGATCCTCATGTTCGTCCTGAACGGAAACGTCCCGGACTCCGACCTGCGCGATTACGCGTACTACAACCTGCGTCCGCTCTTCAATCGTGTGCCGGGCGTGGCGCTGGTGGAAGTCGAGGCGAGCGATACGCGCGAGGCATCGGTCATCATTGACCCACAGAAGATGCTGGCCCACCGCTTGTCCTTGCCGGACATCGCGGACCGCCTGAAGGCCACCAACGACATAACCTCCGTCGGAAGGTTGGACAAGGATTATTCGCGCTACCTCGTCCTGGCTACTGGTCAGTTTACCGACCTTGACGATATCCGGAATTCCGTGGTGGCGGTGGACGGCCAGACGCCCATTCGAGTCCGCGACATCGGGGAAGTGCGGGATGGAATCGAAGATCCCCGCATGCTGGTCTACGGAAACAACCAGCCGGGCGCCTTGATCAGCATCTCACGTCAGATCGGCGGTAACATCCTGCAGGTTGCCGACCAGGCCAAAGGTCTGGCGAAAAATTTGGGCTCGGCAATTCCTAAGACTCTGCATCTCTCCGTCGTTTACGACATGGCGGAATTCGTGCGCGAGGCCGTGGCCAGCATTCGCGACGCAGTCTTTATCGGGTGCTTCCTGGCCGTTGTCATCCTCTTCCTCTTTCTGCGCGAAGGCCGCACCACACTGATCGCGGCCATTACGCTCCCCATTACGGTCGTCGGCACATTCTTCTTCATGAATTTGTTCCACAG
>JBELAJ010000396.1:0-7902 GCA_049508935.1 Terriglobia bacterium
AGATAAGGTGGTGCCAAGCAGGATGCGGGCATCCGAGTTGCGGGGGTCGGCGGCGACAACCTCACGCAACACAGCCTCCGCTTCGGTTACCTGCCCTTTGGCGAGCAAATCCCGCGCACTCTCGACAGACGCTTGCTGCGCCGCCGCCGGATTTGCGATAACCGGGGTAATGAGCAGACCCTCCGCCATTGCCGGCCGCACTCGGCGGAAGGCGTCGTCCCTTATGACCGATTTGGACCGCGTACACATTTAGGGTTGCGCAATGATCCTCAGACCCTTTCCTTCCGGAGCGTAGCGCACCGCGCAGGGTGCGTCGAACGACATCGTTGCGCGAGTGTCCGCGGTGTATGTGGGCCAATGCGGCAGGCGTTTGGCCTGGCACTCTGCGACTCAGCGACTTTTTGTACTTGTCCTTTGTTTTCATACAGGTGCAAATGGGTGAGGAACTCTTCCAGTAATTCTTGGCCTGTGCCGAGAAGCGGATTGCGGGTTTGACCTCGATCGAGACAACCTATGTGACACACACCTGGGTAGCGCGCCGCGCATCGCTACCACAGTTTATTCATTAGAAAGACCCGTGAACGGAACCCTGAACAGTAACGTTTCGGCAGCGCTCCAGCTAGTCCCGCCAGAGTAGGCAATGGATCGTGGTCCAAACCAGTTTCCTGTGTGCGTCGAGATCATGCGACCCTCGAGCAGTCCCAATGTGGGCCGGCGGCTGAGCAGGAACACGCTTGCAACTTCTCCCGCCCCAGTAGTTTCACTCACCGCCGCACTACAAGCCGCGTCAATCTGCTGAGAGTTGGCAAACAATTGGTGCACAGTCTGCCCGCGCATACTATTGCTCTTAACGGGAACCTGGTGCCAATACCATGCCGGACGCACCGGACCTGACGGATTAGTATTGTGGCTGCCCAAAAGATCGTGGCCACTAAAAATCCCGAACAGGTTTGACCAAGTGTCTACTCCTATGGTGCTCCACGCTTCGGCGGCAGAATTAGAATAGGGTGCATCAGCCATCGAGTAGTAGTTGGGCCCGTAAGAGTCGGTTCTTTGGAACTGCGTTCCATTCGAGGTCAGCCAGCCATGAGTGGTGATGTAAGTTTCGCAATCGGAGTTCGCCGCCAGAACCTCGTACGCCCAGGACCATGCAGCGTTGCCCGCGAAGAAATCCAACGCCAGGATCAGCATTTTTATACCGGAAATGACGAACTTTACGGCGGTGTTTGCCCCGGTAGTGTCAAAAGATCCAACCCAGTAGGCCATATCTCCGTTACCGAGAGCGATCCCGGAGCCGTAGACTGAAGAGCGATTGCTTGCGGAGAAATAGCCGGTCGTAAATTGTGACCCAAGGTTACTCCGCGAAGACGGTGCGAGGGATATGTAATCGTGATTGCCCGGAGGTGTCGTGAACGCAATTTGATGCTCGTCTAGAATCGTCCACGCGGTTTCCGCGTTGGTGTACTCATTGGCGCCGGTGGTCAAGTTCACGCAATCGCCAACGCCCACAACTGCCTTGATGTTCGCGACAAAGGACGGTGCGCTGGATACGAAAACCGTATTCCTGTTATCGATGATCCAATTCATCATGCCCGTGTAATATCCGCCGAGATCGTTAGGGCACGATTCCGCCAGGTATTGAGGATCAGGGATAATGGCAATTGTGAAATCAGCAGCCTCTGCCGCGAGGGAAGGCTTCGTTATGAGGGATGATGCCGCCGCACCAACCAAGCCCTTCAGGATAGACACCCCGAAGCCCCGCCTCGTAATCCTCTTCAGGAGCCGTTTGGGCGTCAGCCCCCCGTGTTTGATCGCGTACTCCAGTTCGGACATGACTAAAGCTCCTCAAACTACCCAGAAAACTGAAGCCAGTTTATCACGATTTTTCGAAAAGGCACGCCCAAAGTAACATTCCTTAAATTGCTTGAAAGGCCCCGGTGAAAGCCGGGACTTCCGGATTGTCGGGGACTCCGGAAGGCCAGGGGCGCCATCGCGAGGCCGAAAAGCCACAAAGAGGCCAGGGCGCCAAATATGTTCAACTCACCGAGTAGCCGAAAGCTTCAATCCTCCTTTGAGTCTCCTCATCCAGCCTATTGATAAAGCTCTTGAAACGAGGGACCTTTTCCTTCAGTTCCAAATAGCGATAGGGCCCGGTCTGTGGGGGTGATATGTGTAGACCACTCAAATCAAGGTCGATCGACATCACCTTCGCAATTCTCGAGAATTCTCGAGCCGGATTCACACTGAAGTCCTCGAGCCGCAAAGTCAGCCCACCCGATTGAAGATGCAACTCAATTTCCTCGACGAATTCCTGGAAAGACAGAAAGCGAGGGCCTTGCGAGGCAGCGAAAAAAGCTGGATCTCCCGCAGCGAAAGTTTCGAACTCAGCAAAGTTCTTCTCAAGATCGGCACACAGGTCGTCCGTGTTCTTATAAGCCAACGCGACATAAAGCGCCATCTCGGCGCGGAGATACGTCCGCCAGAAAACCCAATTTGTGATCAACGAGTCGAGGGGGTGGCGATAGAGAAAAATCAAGTCAGCAAATCGCGCTCTAACGGCTTCCAGAATCCGCCGCGTCACTGCCGGCACGGCCTGCGCGCGGGAAACGTGCTTGAGAGTGGCATGGCCGCTGTAGATCATCGATGTCGGACCTCGATGGAGGCGGATCGTATCCCTGAAATACTTCGCCCTTTCACCGATATGTTGCTGCATAAGATGATTGAGATAAAGCCGTCCGGTGCCGAATAGGCCAATAATGTACGTAGTTCGGTGGTTGCCCGGACTATGAACTCTCCAGTACCAATCCATTTCCGGCAGTGTCGAACTGACCTTGCGGTGGACGATCTGAAGCTTCTCGCGAGTGGGTCTTCGCGCAAATTGGAGGAATCGGTGAAGAACGTGCATCTGAGTACGTGCCAATAGCGAAGCAATGCGCTTCACATGGGGTTAGCTTGGCAGACGACGGGTCATTGTTACAACACTCCGCATGCAATCCAAGTGGTGGCGAGTTGTGTTAACCCAGTTGAAGCCTGCCGCCTGCCTCAGCCCCGTTCCGATCATCGTTCGCCTTAGGTTGTCGTCGCTTATCACCCGCAGAATCGCTTCTGCGAATGCCTCGGGATGCGTCGGTGGAACCAACAGGGCCGCGTCACCCACAACCTCAGGAACGGAAGACGTATTGGAAGCAATCACGGGCACGCCGCAAGCCATTGCTTCCGCCAGTGGCAGACCAAAACCCTCATGAAGCGAAGGAAGCACAAACAGGCTGCTTCCCGAGTATAACATGGGCAGGTCTTCATCGGGCACAAAGCCCAGAAGACGAATGTCATGGTCAGTCAAGCCCGCCGATTGGACGGCCTTGAGGAAGCTCGATATCTTGGCCCCCTGTGCACCAACCACCAGAAGCTGAAAAGAAAGCTTGCCAGAGGCGCGCAAGATCTTCAGGGCTCTCACCAGGTTGATGAGGTTCTTGTGCGGAACAATCGTGCCCACAGTCAAAATATAATCCTCTGACACTCCGTACTTGTTCGCCACATATTCGGCTGCCGCTCTCCGGTCCTGCGGCCTGAAGGCCGGGCTGACCCCGTTATGAATGACCTTGATCTTGGACTCCGGCACCGGAAACACGCGCCTGAGATCTCTTGCCGTGGATTGTGAGACCGCGATGATCCTGTGTGCTTGCTGCGTCGACTTCTCGAAGAATAGCCAGAACATGCATCGGTGGAATAGGCTCGCGATTTCGGAGTGAAGGGGCCAGCTAAGATCGTGAATTGTGAGCACCTTCGCGATGGACGAGGGAAGCCCGAGAGGTAGCAAATCAACCGTGCCCCAGAATACGTCGAGCCGATCCCGAATGATCATCCGTCGCCCTACAGTTTGTAGCCAAAGCGTACCAGGCAAGAAAGGAACGGGAGAGCTGATCCGTTTCCGCCAGTGGTCGCACTCCCAAGGCAGCTCGAAGTCACGGTCGGAGTAAAGGTAATAGTAGTTTTGGGAGTCGATTTTGCGTAGCTCCTCAATGACGCTCCAAATAACCCTGGCGACTCCTGCCCGCACCCGCGATAATGGGAGAGCGTTAATTCCGATTCTCATAAACTGGGATCTTTCATGCTGAAGCGAGTTATCCCGGCCGTTTGCCCGTCACCTGCAAGGCAGAAGGAACAAACTCATTGGGGGAGTCGCACTGCATGTATTGAAGTCCGCCCCACCGCCCGCCCTCATCTTGGCAAACGTAAATGAAAATTGCAAGGAATATGCCATCGACATGCGATTCCACCTTGCGGCAAGGGGTAATTCTTTCATCATTATCTGGGTTCTTACCCGGCAGGGGATCCATTCCAAATCACGGCCCTCCCCCTTGGGGAGAGACATCTGAGGTTTGAAGTCAAGCTTTTTCCCATCTGTTACACGACCGCCTCTGGACTCTGAAAGTAGGCCACGTAACTCGCCTGCGTGACGCTGCTGCGTGTCTTTTCTTATGGTGAGCAGCGGCGCTGGATCGCTGTGGCTCTCCTCAATGTCGAATATTATTTCGGTCAGGAAGATCGGACTCCGAGAATCCCATCAACTGGACTCCATGGTCCCGGCGTGTCCTGAATTTTCGGATAGCCGCTGGTCTGGAAAACGCTCGGTCAATTACCGGATGACTGACCCGCCGCGCATGGTGTGGACCGGGGCGCCAGCCGTTATCTGGATCTGGACCGGAACGGCCTCTTGAGCGCAACCGATAGTGGCACAAAGAAAAAACAGATAAATGCAGCGCATGATTCACCTTCCGCAGTGTCCGCCCAGTCGTCATTCATCCCGGCTAATTCGGCAATGACCAAATCTGATTCGGCAGATTATGTCCGCAGGTCTCGATACTCAGGCTATCGGCCTTGCCGTCCGGACTTCCGGCGCTGAGGCATTCATGATCTTCGTTGTCGACCAGGTTGCCTAGCAGAGTATAGGTCCAGGACTGGGCGCTCGCGGGGCCACAGGCTTGCAGCTCCGGCTTGCCCTCAACTACGGAAAGGCAGCGTCCATCTGCGGACATCAAAGCGCCGTGGGCAGTGACCGTCCAGCTCTCTTCAGGGATGCCGGCACAGGTTCCGACGCGCCCCGGCGCCGCCAGGCAAAGGCAATAGCTTGCGATGTCGCGATGTCGTCCCGTGGCTGCCATCGTGATCGTGCCGGTGCGACTCGGCCTACCGCAGGAAGATGCGGGATGGAGGCGCCAGATCGCAGTATCGTGACTGGCGATGTCGGCCTCTACCGTGGCTGCGGCTGATTGTGTCGTCCCGCTCCAAAGGTCCTGCGTATCCAGACGGCAACCCGGGTTCGTCGCAAAGCCGAAGTCGGCTGGACGCAGTTCGACCCGGATGGGATCAGCGCCTCGGTTCAGCACTGCAACCGCGTAATCGCCGCCGTCGAGCGGTTTAAACAGGATGTCCATGGACGGACTTCGCCGCAGCAGGGTAGCCATGCGGCCCAGCGCATCCTGGTCGACCGCAATAATCGCTCTATTTCCGAGAATCGCAACCGCCTCCGGGCTGAGCCGGGCCACGTCGGAGCTAAGGATAAGCGGCGCTGACATCATTGACCACAAGGCAAAGTTGCTGCGAGTTTCTGCCACGCTCAGGCCGTCATCCCCGCCGATGACGAAATCCGGGTCGTTCCAGTTGCCGGGTTTCTGGAAGCGGCCCAGCGGGAGGTTGTAGGCGTAGTTCCAGAGTACGCTACGGAAGCGCGGATTTCCCGGCCGTTTCGCGTGATAGTTCGCCATGTCGTCACCTTCGCGCCAGAGCTGTCCGTAGCCCCCGATCCAGCTCAGCACGTCGTACCACTCCGCGGCGCCCTGGAAATACGCCGGCGCCGATTCCGAGAAAATAATAGTCCGGCCCACGGTTTTCAAGGCTGCACTTTCGGCCGCATAAGCTTTGCGATAGACATCGACTTCACTGCTACCTCTGGGCAGGTAGAGGTTGCAACCATCCAGCTTGAGGTAATCCACGCCCCAGGAAGCGAATAACCTGGCATCCTGGAGAAAGTGATCCGGGCCGCCGCCCTTCGGCTCGCCGCTGCCGGCGAATCCACCGCAGGTCGCATACCCGGCGTCCTCGTAGATGCCGAACTTCAGGCCCAGCGCGTGGACAGCCCGGGCGACCGGCTCGATTCCATCAGGAAAGTGCCGCGGGTCCACTTGCAGGTCACCGTGAGGATCGCGATCCTTTTGCATCCAGCAATCATCGATGGTTACTGTGTCGTATCCGCGTGCCGCGAGTCCCGTTTTCACCAGTGCTTGGGCGTTGGCGAGGATATCCTGCGCGGTGTAACCGCACTGGTAATGATCCCAGTCGTTCCAGCCCATGGGCGGTGTGGCGGCCAGCGGCCGCGCGCCGTTAGCAGGGCCGGCAAAGTTGCGGTCCGCCATGCCGCTGGCGAGAGCCAGCAGGAGAAACGACACGCTAACGAAGAAGAAGCGTTGCCAACTTGAGACACGGGTAGACATGGTAATCCCCCACAAATGAGATTCCTGACTGCCACGGCAGGATCCACCGCGACCGTTCAAACGGAATCAGTTTTTTCAGATCGATCACAGGTCATCCGTATTCGCTGATCGCGTCTCTTGGGTCATAGCCCAACCTGATCCTTTGGGCCATGCTTGGCCGTTTCACAATTTCCGGCCGATAAAAAGGAAATGGTCCGACTGGCCGATGCCCTCCGGAGTTTGACCGGTCTCCTCAACCAGGTCCAGCCACAATTCCGCTTCCGCCGCCGGGAGGCCGCTGACGGTCTTCTGGTACATCGTCGTGAAGGACTCGACGCCAAGGAACGCCGTCCGCTCAAATCTTTCCTCGAACCGGGAGAGAAACTCAGCCGCCGTGGTCAGATGCGCCCAACCGATGGGAGGCGCGTGCTCAGGATCCAGGTTGCCGTCGCGCAAATACTGATGATGAAAGGCTACGCGTTCGGAGGCAGGCGCGAAATTCATTCGCAGCAGATCGCGCAAGTACGCAAGGCGATTGATCCCTGCGGCAAAAAGTGTTCCGCCCTTCTTCAGAATTCGCGCCGACTCCTGCACGCTACGCCGGCGTTCTTGGAGCGAAAGCAAGTGGTAGAGCGGACCCATCAATAGAACCAAATCAAGGCATTCGGACGGGAGACCCTCGAGTCTGGCGCCCGAGGCGTGGTGGCAACCCGCCAGGGCGTCTGCGAGGCCGCCTTTGCGGAGCTTTTCAGTTACCGCATCAAGCAGACGCGCGGAGACGTCCACAAGGTGCAGACGGCAACCCCGCCGGGCGAGGAATTCGGTGTAGTGGCCGCCTACTCCGGGTACCATCATTTCTATAAGGAGCCCGAGCACGGGATCTTGGAGGTGGCATGCTGGGCATTGCAGGCGGCGCTTTTTTGAAGCGCAGTCTTCGGACTTGATGCGCTCGACGGTGATGCTCGCCTATATCCGGTTGCTGTATGATGTGGAGCGCGAAGCGGGCGAACGAAAGCTGAAGGGTGAAGCGCGCCGCGTGCTGCGGCAGGAAAAATCCAAGCGGATCCTCGATGACATCCGTGCTTACTTGGAACGAGAGCGGCCGCAAGTGCTGCCCAAGAGCCCCGAGGGCGAGGCCATCGCTTACACCATGTCGATCTGGAAAGCCCTGACCCGCTACTTGGACGACGGCGATTTGGCCATCGACAATAACGGGGCGGAGCGCAGCCTGCGGGGCATCGCTGTCGGTCGCCGCAATTGGACGTTCTATGGCAGCGACAACGGTGGCCGGACCGCCGCCGTGCTGACTAGCCTGATCACCACCTCCAAAAGGCTGGGTCTCAATCCCTTCGCTTACCTGCGCGATATCTTCGAACGCATCGGCGCTCATCCCCAGAGCCGGCTGGCCGAACTACTCCCGGACCAATGGCAA
>JBELAJ010000397.1:0-7880 GCA_049508935.1 Terriglobia bacterium
AAATTGCTCAGGAAAATGCGCCTCTTGAAACGAGACCTCTACCAGTTGCTGGAAAACGCCCGATCCCCCTAGCCGTCCGCTGCTCCGGTCCAGCCTTTCAACCGACGACTTTTCAGCTCACCCCTGAGCGCCAGAAATCAGCCGCCTGAGCTGTTCCCCGCAACCCGTCTTCACCCTACGACACAGCCGCCACCCATCTCAACACACCCCCACTCCAGCGCCCAATTTCCCTCGTCTCGCCTTTCCTGCCTCCCGCCAGCCTCGCGCCCTCACCCCAACTGTCTGAATCACAGTGGCAATCTCATCTATCCTTGACTCCGCATCTTCCAAATGTTATAAGCCAGCCGTCTGGTTCGTTGCCGCAGTTTCTCGGACAGGAGACAATTGACAGCCCAGGGGGTTCGGATGGACAGTAGCCGCACGAACAGCACCCCCTCCTCAAACGTCGCCACGGAGGAGGCAGTACAGACTATTCAGACGAGCGCTTCAACGGAAAAAACCGTTGCAGCTTCTTCCCAACGCAATCTGGCCCTGGATGCGTACCGCGGTTTGATCATGATCCTGCTGGTATCCGACGGCTTCGGATTTCAACACCTTATCAATAACCCCGTGTACCATGGTATCGCCTATCAATTCGACCACCACTGGGGAAAAGTGGTCTTCTATGACCTGATCATGCCCGCCTTTTTGTTCATGGTTGGGGTGGCCATGCCGTACGCATTTGCACGTCGCACGGAACAGGGTGCAACGCCACGGGACAAACTCCGGCATGTGGTGGTTCGCTGCGTGCACCTGATTATTATCAGTGAGATCTTGGTTTCCATCGGTGAGCACCGAGCCCACCTCGAAGTTCATAATACCCTGTTCGTGGTGGCCATCACGTACTTCACATGCTACCTCCTGATGCGTTTGGATTGGTGGAAACAGGCGGCGGTGGCGGCGGTGTTGCTGGTGCTCCACTCCGCAGTTTATCTGCTTTTCCCCGGTCCGGGGGGCGCTTTTACCCAGTTGACCAGCGCTGGGGCGCGGCTCGATCGCTTTTTGGGGCTAGCGCCTTTTAACTACCCTTATTTGTGCGTTACGTTCAATTTGGTTGCGGAGGTTCCGTCGGTGCTCTTCGGTGTTTGGGTGGGCAACCTGCTGCGCAGTGGCAAGCCGCTCGCGCAGCAAATGAAAACCATGGCTCTCAGCATGGTTGCGGCTTTTGCCCTGGGCTTGGCCTTTTCTCCTCTGGTCCCCCTCAATAAATGGCTGTGGACAGCCACTTACACCCTCTATACTACGGGTTGGTCGATTTTGGGGCTTTTGATTCTCTACCTGCTGGTTGACGTTTTCGGAATTCGGCGGCCTCTGTTTTTTTTGACTGTTGTAGGGATGAACTCGCTTTTCGTGTACTGCGTGGGAGAAATCCTCCGCGGCTGGATCAACGATTCAATCGCCGTGTTTACCAGCGGGTTCAAGTTCATTGGAGTGCTTGCTCCCGTGGCACAGTCGTGTACGGTTCTGTTAGTTATCTGGTACGTGACTTACTGGCTCTATCAGCGAAAGATCTTTCTGCGAGCCTAGCCCCGAGCCGGGCCCCCCGCGTTGTACTCGCGCGAGCGGGAATGCCGTGCCACATGACACAAGCATTTTGCCCGTGCGTGCATCTTGAATCTCGAGGTCGGCTCTGCCGCTCCGCCCATGTCTTTCCAAGCCCGGTCCGCAACAAAAAGGAGATTCCGGCTGCTAATCGTTCTGCTGGTTGTGGTGTTTTGCCTCGAGCCGGCATGGGCGTCAGCCTCGGCGCCGGCATCGGTTTCCGTAATAGTCTCTGAAACAGCGGATGTGGTGCAGAAATTTGCAGCGCACGACCTGCGAGAGTACATGCAGCAGATTACTGGCGACCCCATCGCCCTCGGGAACACGCAGGCCACACACCACATCTACCTGGGGGACGTACCCACCCACACCCCCGCGGCGGAAGCCAGCGAGCTTCGCGCCGAAGTCGAGAACCTCGCGGAAGACGGATTCCTCATCCGCTCGGTAGGGCCAGACGTGGTGATTCTGGGCAAAGGTACTCGCGGCACCCTTTACGGCTGCTACGCGTTCCTCGAACGGCAGGGGGTTCGCTGGTTTTTCCCGGGGAAGCAATATGAGGTTGTTCCCCACCACGCCTTGAATTGGCGCCTCCGGCTGAAAGTCTCCGAATCACCAGCCTTCCCCAAACGTATCCTCTTCTACTGGCCGAACAATTATTCGCCCCTAGAGGAGTGGATCGATTTTTCCGCCAAGGTTCGGCTGAATCGCCTTATGTTTCACTATACGTGGCCGGCCCGTGATTGGTATCTGCTGCTGGAATCGAGAATACTTCCGGAACTTCAAAAACGCGGGATGGAAATTGAAGTGGGAGGGCATTTCCTCTCCACTTTCCTGCCGCGAACCCTTTTCGCACAGCACCCGGATTGGTTCAGGTTGAACAAGCAGGGAAAGCGCGCGAGCGATTTCAACTTGAACCCCTTCAATCAAGAAGCCCTGGATTACGTGGCGTCTGGAGCGCTCGAATACCTTCTGCGGATGCCGGAAGCAAGCCTGTTTCATCTCTGGGCCGATGACATCGAAGGCGGGGGCTGGAGCCATGAACCGGGAAGGGAGGAATATACCCCCTCGGACCAGTCCCTGCTGGTTTCGAACTACCTTGTGAAGCGTCTGCGCGATAAACTTCCACACGCCAACCTGGCCTTTCTCGCCTACCACGACACGGTCTACCCGCCGCATGTCGTGAAGCCCGCTCGGGGCGTCATTTACTTTTACGCGCCGCGTGAGCGCTGCTATGCGCACGCGTTGAACGATCCTGCCTGCGACCTGAACCGCAAGTATGCACAGGCGCTCGAGAACGGAATGCCGGCATTTGGACCTGCCAACGCCGAAGTGTTCGAATACTACGCGGACGAAATCCTCTTCGAGAACATGACGAACCCGCCCATCCCGGATGTGTTAAGCGCGGACATGCGGTATTACCACGAATTGGGAATCCCAGCAGTTGGCGCTTTAATGACCAACACTAGCAACTTCATGGCGCCCGCGGTGAATATGTTTCTCTACCCTCAGGCGTTGTGGAACCCCGCGCGCGATCTCAACCAGTCGCTCCAGGACTATGCCACCCTTTATTTTGGCGATCGCAGCCTGCAAGGCTATTTCAAGGATCTGTCCCGAGGCTTGGAAGAAGTTGTGAGAGTGTGCCAATACCAGTCTCCCGGTGACGCCTGGGATGACCTGCGTGTGGACCGTGAATCCGATGCAGCAGTGAAATACCATGTGGACGGAATCAAGGAGGCGTTGGGTCCGCTGGCTCGCGCGTCCGCCACGCTCGACGAAGCTCTGCGCCGCCAGAAGAGTAAGGCCCTCATTCGACGGCTGCAAGCTGAACAAATTTCACTTGTCTTCACTGTGCGCCAAGCGAAGCTCTATTACCATCTCCTCAAGGGTGAACACCTTTACCGCCTTTGGAAAAACCAACACGACCAGCAGTCTGGTCTTGATGCCCTCACCGAGCTCGCTCTGGCGAGGTACACGACCGAACAACAGAAGAGGTTTGTGGGCAATTCAGGAATCAAGGGAAGCCCTTTGATACCCGGCACGCAGCAACTCGAACAGCGGGCGGCGGAGTTGGAACAGGCTAATTCCCATGATGCTGCCAACTTTGTGGGAGTGAACATCTCCGGCTTCGCATCCGATAGGTTGGAAGAACAGCTAATGAACGGCCTATCGGGATTCGTTTTGTCCGGTCCTACGGGCTCTAAGGCCGTGGTATGGTCGGATGTTGAAGACTCGCGCCATGCCTTGCGGCGCGGACCGACGGCATTGGTGTGGCTGGATGAACTTGGGCAGCCCATCAACTCCGGCGCGTTGGACCTCGATCGATCTCCGGTCGTAGTCGAAGCCAAGGGCATGACGGCCAATAACCTGTTTGATGTGTTGGTCGAAAATCAAGTGAAGCGCTGAAGATCAACCTTATCCTTTAATGCCCATCCGCGCCATATTCTCCGATCTCTTCGGACGCATCGAGGCGTACCCCGTTCCCGAGAAGTCCGAAAATTGGGGCTACGCAGATGACGTTGTACAAGAGGGGGCGCCCCTCTCCCGCGCGGACGGAAGAGGGGCTGGGGGAACAACTAGTAAGTTAACTTCAACGCGAACTGGATCTGTCTACCAATCCCGGCGCTGACAACCTGGCCGTAGTTCCCTGCCGTCACATTCATCGACAGAGGATTGCCGGTGACTGCGTTGCCGAAGTCCGCATTGTTAAGGGCGTTGAAGAATTCGCCGCGGAACTGCAACTTGAATCGCTCGCTGAGCTGAAAGTCTTTGTACATGCCCAAATCGAGGTTGAAGATTCCGGGACCCAAGACGGAGGTCCGGCTGGCGTTGCCGAATCGGTAGATGCCAGCATTGTAGTCCGCCTGCAGGTTAGCATCGGTGAAGCAACTTGTATCAAACCATCGGGCCACCGTGCGCTGGCCCCCGGGAAGGTTGCCGTTGCAAACGCGGTCCGGCCGCTCGGCTCCGTTGGCGTCGGTGACGTTGGCATAGTCAAAGCCGGAGAGCGGCGTCCAGTAAAATCCGGTCTGCCATTCCAGGTTAGGCGAGACTTCCCATCCTCCGATGAGGGTATTCAAAAGCCTTCCGGTCCCCGCGCCAAAGCGCTTGCCCGGCCCGAAAGGCAAATCGTAGACGCCTCCCCAGGTGAAGCGTTGGCTAACGTTATCGACGCCGGGTGCGTACTCTTCGCCCGGGTGATTGTCGTCTTGCCCCTCGGCCGCGCCGTTGTCGGCGTAGGCGCCTTCCTCGCCCTCATTATTGTCTAATTCCTTGGCCCAGGTATACCCGGCAATGAAGGTGAGGCCTTGCGACATCCGCTTGGTGAGTTGGATCTGCAAGCTGTTGTAATTGGAATTGGCGCCTGGCCCTCCTAAGGCTGTTTCGCCAAAGTCCGGGTAGAGCCGCCGTGCTTGGGGATCCCCGGGGCCCGGGATGGGCTGGTTGCCGAAGAAGTGGAAGTGAGTGAGCTCGATGCCGGCGGTCCCTAGGTAGCGTGTGTCGAGCGCCAAGCTTGGGGTGAGCTGGCTCTCGATATCGAAATCCCATTCGTGAATATACGACTGGCGGAAATGGGGATCGGCGTTCAGCGATATGAACAGCTGGCTGAGCGGCAGGACGCCGCCACTGGTAAAGACGTTGGCCGTCGTTACCGTCGGCGTTACGCCCGCCTGCGGGAATTCGAACTGGCTTTTTCCCTGAATAGGATTGTTGAACCCGTAGTGGAAGATATTGAAATCTGGAAAGTCGAAGAACAATCCGTAGCCGGACCGGATCACGAATTTATCCGAGTTAGTGGGCCGCCAGGCGAACCCGATACGCGGACCCCAGTTGAAGTTGTCACCAAATGCCAGCGACCTCGCCTTGCGGCCGGTGAAGCCCCAGTGCTTCATGTCGGAGGAGCACATGACCAGACGTTGCCCCTCGGCGTTGAGATACTCCGGCAGGTTACAGATCGAGTCTGCGAGGTTGTAGCTCGGAACCACCAGCATCGCGTTCCCGGGTGATTCGAGCGGCGCGTCCGGAATTGGGAACAGCACGGCGCCCACGTTGCCCCGGTCAATCGGGAACTGATGGTGCTCCCAGCGCACTCCGATGTTGATGGTCAGCCTGTTCGAAGCCTTGATATCGTCTTGGAAGAACGCCGCGTAGAAGCCTCCCGTGTGCTCATTTACGGCGTCCGTAATGCTGCGGCCCGCGGAGCTGGGATATCCGAGCAGGAAGTCCGAGAACCCGAAGTTGCTGTAAAGGTTCTGGTAAAAGAACTGGCCGTGGGGTGAGAAAGGCGCCTGGTCGCGGAAGGACTGGTAAGGATCGAGGTCTACACCCGCTGTCATCGTGTGCTTGCCTTTGAGCCAGGTGATAGCGTCATAGAATTTCTCCACCATGTCGTTCGACTCAACCGGGCGATAGTTTGAGTCTCCAACGGTGGAATATCCATTCGCAAATTCGAAGGCAGGGAATCCTTCCTGCGAGGGTGAGATAGCATGGAAGACCGTTCCATTGGGTCCGTTGATGCCAAAGCTGGCGATGAATCCTGGGGCTCTTGGGCAGCTCGCGCACACTCCAACGTCCTGGTTGCGGGAGAAGCCGATGCGGGCTTCATTCAGGAGGGTTGGACCAATCGTGTGGGTCCATCCCAGCGCAACGTTCGTCCCTTGATAGGGGATCTTGTCGCCAAACCCCGGTAGCGAGGAGTAAGCTTGCGTCGTCGTGAAAGTGGTCGAGACGGCGCGAATAAAGCGCACGAATAGCTTGTCTTTGTCGCTAACGTTGTAGTCCCATTTGCCCAGGTACTGATTGTCTCCCCTCCGTTCCAGCGGAGTGGAGATGTAGTTATTCACAATGCCGGGAGCGTTGGGCGCGGGGAATGCATCATAGGAGATAACCTTCAATGCTACCGGGTCTATGCGACTCGCCGGGATGACATTCCCTTGAAACGCCTGGCAACCCGCGCCGCTGGGCGGAGCCGCACAGGTGAGCGGGTCGATAATCTTCGTCACCCCAAAGGGGTTCGCAGGGTCCAGCAATTGGGAAAAGTCGCCTTGGAGCATCAGGGGAGTGGGCACCTGGTCCACATAAGTGTACCCTTCGCGTTCGCGCAGCGCCTCGTATCCACCGAAATAGAACATCTTGTTCTTGATGATCCGGCCACCGATGTAGCCGCCGAATTGATTGCGGCGGTACTCCGGCCGGGCGGAATTGGGTATCTCCGCGTCGGTAACCGGATTAATTTGATTTACGTTAAAGAAGTTCCTGGCATCAAAGATGTCATTCCGCACGAACTCAAACAAACTGCCGTGAACATCGTTGGTCCCCGACTTGGTTACTAGATTGAGTGTCGAGCCAGCGCGTTTGCCGAAGGCGGCCGAGAAGGATTCTGTCTGGAACTTGAATTCCTGGATGGCATCGGGAGAAGGTTGGACTGAAAAACCCCCACTGAAGAGGTTTTGCGAATCCACGCCGTCGATCAGGACGTTATTCCCAGACCCTCGCGCGCCGTTCGAGGAGTAGGTGACTTCGCTGAACGGCGAGCCGAAGACATTGTTGGAGAATCCGCCGCGGTCCGGCACCACCCCAGGCATCAGGAGGCCTAATGCTCCAAAGCGCCGAACATTAAGGGGGAGTTCCGTCACCGTCGTTGTATCGACTGTTGCCGAGACGGTGGCGGTAGCGGTTTCAACCTGGGGAGCAATACCTGCCACTTCCACCGAAGTCGTCACCGCGCCCACCTTGAGCTGTACGTCGATGCGCGCTTTCTGGGCAACGTCAAGTTGAATACCGGTCCGGACGTACTTTTCAAACCCCGGGTGTTCGACCGTCAGCGTGTAGGTCCCGGCACGGAGCGAGGGGACTTCGTAGCTGCCGTTGGGCCCGGTCTTAACAAGTACGGTTTGACCCGTGTCCGGCTTTGTGATTGTCACGTTGACGTCAGGGACCGCGGCGCCCACGGGATCAGTTACGGTCCCGAACATCGTAGCGGTCACTTCCTGCGCTCGGGTGGATTGGATTGCAACGACCAAGCCAGCGAACAGAATGGAGAAGAACAAAGCTATACATCTTCTCAGCGGACTATCGCATACCATCGCCCAGACCTCCCTTAAGGAATTCTCGAGGTACGTCTCACCCTCCTCCGAACTCGAGAACACTTGCGGGGAAGCAAATAGTTCGCGAGTTGGGGGCAGCGATTCCGCATTCGTACTTTCCTTCCTCATTTAACCCTCTGAAATTCCAATGGCTTCGCCCGGTCCCCGCTGACCGAGCAGATTCGCATTCGTTTTTTGCTTGACAGTGCAGGTTGT
>JBELAJ010000398.1:0-15090 GCA_049508935.1 Terriglobia bacterium
AGCTCAAGGTAGGTTGATTTCAATGACCTCTAAGTCGCAGAAAACAAATAAGAAAGTGGTAGGCCTGGAGGGATTCGAACCCCCGACCCACGGTTTAGGAATTCTTTTTCCGATACTGATTCTAAAACAGATCAACAAGTTAACTCGGCAAATTCCGAACAAGTCCGGCAAATTCCGCAACCTGGGCGCAACCGAGTTTCTGACGAAGACAAGCCTGAACCGGCCGGAAATGAAGGTCGAGAAAGGGGCGAAGAATGAGCCTCTTCGCCCCGGGTTCTCCCATACCTTCGCAGGACCGCCGCGACTCCTCCCTCGGGGTTCCCATTAGGTCCGTACTTTCCGGCATGGGAATCACAAAACGCAAGGTCAGGAAGCTGGATGCCATCGCTTGTGCCAACCATCCAGAAGGCCACAAAGCACAACGAGCTTACAGCGCCCGACCTTTCGTTCTCTGTGGGATTCCTGTCCGTCGACCGCACAAGCACTCCTTGGAATATTCCCGGCAAAACGGCAGGTTCCGCCTCCGGGTCATTGGGCACCCGGATTACGGTCTTCCCTTCGGCCAGGATCGTTTGCTCCTCATCTGGATCGCCTCCATGGCGACTTGGCAGAAAAGTCGCACCATTCACTTTCGCTCCGCAGCCACAATCCTCGAAACCTTCGGCCTCCCCAAAGACGGTCGCTACTACAAACGCCTGATTGCCGGTTTCGAACGCATCTTCTATTCGACGTTCTTCTTCACCAGCGACGAACAGAATGCCGAAACGGTAATCATCACTCGCACCAGTTTCCGCTTCGTCAGCTCCCTTAAACTCTGGTACACCCGCGGAAGCTCGCCAGAGCAGGAACCAGATTCAAGTCCCGGTGAAAACATGATCGTGCTGTCCGAGGAGTTCTGGAGCGAGATCCAAGGTCACCCCATTCCCGTTGACCTGAATATCGTCCGTGCTTTGGCCGATTCGCCTGGCAATCTGGACTTGTATATCTGGCTAGTCTGGCGCAGTTGGACCGCGAAGGCTCCGGTGAACATCCCCCTCTTCGGCGCCGAGGGCCTGTTATCTCAGCTCGGAAACTCGGAGAACCTCCGGGAACGGGACTTCCGCAGGCAGATCGCAAGGTGGCTCAAGATTACCCGCCAATTGTGGCCGGAAGGCGCCGCCACCCTGGCCGAGAGCGGAGAGAGTCTCATACTTCGGCCAGCAAGGAAGGTGCCTCGTGCCCAGTAACGCTGTTGATTTTCCAGAGTTTTTCCACGTGAGAGAGTTCGCGCTTTTCACGTGATTCAGTTCGCGCCGGCACGTGATTGAGTTCGCGCGACTTGGTAGTAAGCGACCCTGGATCAAAGAGTTATCCGGCCCTCCTGTAGTTATTACCTGTAGTTCCTGAAGTGGAATACCTGAAGTAGGGATTTCTCGATTTGTGGAAAAGTGGAAAAGTCGGCCAACAGCAGCACAGGCCGCGCCGCTGGGCGCGCGGAGAGGGCCTCTATCCTCCGCGTTCCGCAACGACACCGAATGCTTCCCACGGCTCCGTTCTGAGCATCACTGGATCCACTTCGTCACCGACCGACGCGTCGGTTGATCTTCTGCTAGGCCCCCGACTCGTACCTTGCCTATGTAAACCCTGAAGTGCCCAGACTTATATTAAAATACCAATCGGTAAATGCTAGTGATAAAATTGCCTCCGCTTTTGCCTCGGAGTTTTCGTTGAGCCCCTGACGTGGTGAGCGCCCCTCCCCGTGACCAGCTGATTCGGCAATGGAGCCTCATCCGTCTACGCTTGGGCGTAGAAATTTTGGAGAGAACGATCAGGACCAGAGTTGCGGCGAACGTTAGTCGTGGGAAGTCGGCTAGCATTGCAGGAGGCTCGCTTCAGAGCGGCTCTTGCCCACGACTGCGGACTGCAAATCCTGACCGTGCCCAGATTGGCGGCTCGACTCGCCGGAGGGTTTCTCGAAGCGATCACCAGAGACACTCTCCAGGATCTGGCCAAGGAGGCTCTTGAGGCGGGTGGGTTCAAGGCCATCGGACCTATTGCAGACCTGCCGGGAATGGTTCGCGCTGCCACTTCCACCCTCAGCAAGGTCTGGGATGCCGATCTTGACCTAGGGCGGTGGATCGACCGCAATCCTCAGGTCGCTGACATCGCCCTTATCGAGAAACGGATCGTGTCCGGCCTCCCCGCCGGAATGCGCCTACCGCGGGATCTTGTATGCGATGCGAGGAAGAGAATCTCCCGCGCGGCGGCTGTATTGGGACCAGTCGTCATCCAGAACGTGTACGACGTGGCGCCTTGTTGGCGGCAATTAATACTCGATCTCGCAAACGTCGTGCAGGTCGAGTGGCACATCGCCGCCACTGATACAGACACTTGCTCTTGGCTGGCTAACTCGAAGGTCCAAGTTGTCCTACATGACCCTCTGCAACCCACGTTCGAAGTATTGACCTGCGCCAACCCGAAGCACGAAGCTCTGGAGGCCCTGCGCTGGGCACGCGAACTCATTTCGACTGGGCTAGTGAGCCCGGGCGAGATTGCCATTGCGGCGGCAACCGTGGATGAGTGGGATGACCACATCCGTGCCATCGTCAACGATAGCCAACTTCCCGTCCACTACGTTCACGGTTGCGCTGCTCTATCGACTTTCACTGGCCAGCAAGCCGCAGCGCTGGCCATGGTCCTGCTTCACGGCTTGAGCTGGGACCGAGTAATCCGCCTCGTGCAGCTCTGCCGGAAGTCCTCCCAGGCGCTGGAGGCTTTGCCCGACAATTGGAAAGCTTCGCTGCGGGACAGCTCTCCCCTCGTAAACTTAACCCAATGGCAACGCGCCCTGGATGAATCCGCCAACAACCGAAAGCCGGGCGATGCCGACCCAAGGCCTATCCTGCTGCCCTTGATCGAATTATTAAGCCGGGGCGAATCAGCCGCGGCGGAAGCAGGGAACAAGTTTCTCCAAGGACAAGCTTTGGCGCTGTGGGAGCAGGCTCTGCGCGACGGGCCTCCCGCTGCCCTGGAAACGACGCTCGAAGGGCTGCAGGTCGACGAAAAAGAAGAGCCGTCGGTGAGCATTGCTTGGGGGCCAGCCCACGCGTTGCTGACGGCGCCCCGAAAGTATGTTCGCCTGCTGGGCCTGACCAGCCGGCACTGGCCTCGCCGGGCGGTCGACGATCCGCTGTTGCCGGACTATATGATTCCGGCCCGGTTGCTCCAATCAACCCCAACTCCAGTCCAGGACAGGAACAACTTTCACGGCATCCCGGCATCCACATCCGCAAAGGTCGTGCTGAGCCGCAGTCGGCGCGATGGGGAGGGCCGACTGCTGGGCGCGAGCCCGCTGCTCCCCATCGGCATGGGTGAACGGAGCCTGCGCAGGATGCACATTCCCCCGCACGCCGTCAGCGAGTCCGACCGGCTGCTTGCAAGACCCTTGGAGTTCGGTGCGACGGCTCTCGGCAAATCAGGTCTGGCTTGTTGGCGTGACTGGCAGGAATCCAAGATCACCGCCCACGACGGGAGGGTCGCCCCCCGCAACTCGGTCGTTGAGCACATACTGGGCAGACCGCACTCGGCAAGCTCCCTAAAGAAGCTCCTCACCGACCCCCTTGGCTTCCTGTGGAGCTATGCGTTCGGGTGGGAAGAGCCGGAAGAGGCAGTGGAGCCGATCACCCTGGACCGGATGAACTTCGGCAACTTGGTTCACCAAATCCTGGCACTCGCGGTGAGAAATCTGGAAGCGGAGGGAGGGTTCTGCCGTGCCTCCTCCAAATCATTGGAGAAGGCGGCCGCGGCGGCGGCGAAGGAAGCTGCCACCTCGTGGGAATTGGAGATGCCGATTCCGCCGCGGCTGATCTGGAGGGGAACGCTCCAGAGCGCAAGCCAAGTGGCGTTGACGGCACTCCAAGTACAGGAAGAGCCGTTACCGGAGCAGAGAACCTGGGTTGAGGTCCAATTCGGATGCACTTGGGGGGAGCCGGGGGCCGGGAAAGATCCATGGGATCCGGTTTCCCCCGTCACCGTTGCCGAGCTGGGTATCCGAATTAACGGAAGGATAGACCGGCTGGACCTGGGTGGGGATGGCAAGCGTGCCAGGGTCACGGACTACAAGACCGGCGGGGTGCCTCGCAATGTCGAGACCCTGACAATCGATGGCGGATCAGAGCTGCAGCGCTGCCTGTACCTTCTTGCCGTCCGCAGCCTGTTGACGAAGGTCAAGATCATCGAGTCCCGCCTACTCTATCCCGGCTCCGGGAACGGAGTCTATCCCCTGGCCGACCCTGACAATACGCTCAAAAGCCTCTCAGGCTACTTGCGTCTGGCGATGGAGAACGTGCGCAAGGGGCTGACAATTCTAGGGGATGGATCGGAGAGTGATTACAACGACCTGCTTTTCGCGCTGCCCGCCAACGCTAAGGGGATCTACTTTGCCCGTAAGGCAACAGACCGGAACCGGCTCCACGGGAAGCTCGTCGAGTTGTGGGAGATCGCATGACCACCAGACTTGCGGATGAAGCAAACCGCAGCCGTGCTCTCACAGACCTTGGCTCGACGCTTCTCGTCGAGGCGGGTGCCGGAACGGGGAAGACCGCACTGCTGGCGGGCAGGATTGTTATGCTCCTGGCAAGCGGAGCCGAGCCGAAGACCATCGCCGCGATCACCTTCACGGAGATGGCGGCAAGTCAGTTGTCGGTCCGGATTGACGATTACGTGAGAAGACTTTTGTCCGGCGATACTCCCCCAGAGATGGAGGTGGTACTCCCCAAAGGACTCTCGGAAAAACAACGAGCGACACTGGAGAGGGCACGGCAAAACCTCGACGAGCTTACCTGCACCACTATTCACGGCTTCTGTTTGCGGCTCATCAATCCTTACCCGGTAGAGTCCGGCCTTGACCCGGGAGCTACGCCGATGGATGAGTCATCGGCGGAATTGAGTTACAAGACCGTCTTTGAGGAATGGCTTCGCGAACGGCTGAACGTCGAGGACGGCTCAGGAGACCCCCTGGCCGAGTGCATCCTGCTTGATCCCGACGAGGGTGTCAAATACATCCGAAGCTTGGCGGAATTCTTCGAGGGGCACCGCAGCGCGAAGGCATTGCCGTTCGAGGTTACTGCTCCGTCCCGCCAGGCGTTCCTGAAAGGTGTGGATGATTTCCGCACCTGGGTCCAGCGCCAGAAGGCAAAAGAGGCCGAGACCTCGGAGATCATAGACGCGTTGGTTTCCTTGTCCGAACAGTATCGCGGGAAAGGGCGAATGTCCTTCGGGCAACTCTGGCGCGGCACCCACCCCGACAACGAGATCATTTTCACGAAGGCGGGGACCTTTAGAAGCTATGCGAAGAAGGGCAAATGGCGGACCGCTGCCAAGGAGGCGGGAAAGCCGGCATCAGAAGGCGACCATCTCTGCCAGGAAGCTCTCGCTCGTTACAACTCCGTCAGTGAATCGTTTGATCGTCTCCTCGGGGAGATTGCCCAAGAATTGGTCGCGAGGTTTGCCCAGCCGTTCGAGTCACTCAAACAGAGGTACGAGAAGGAAAAGCGCGACGCCGCTCTTTTGGAGTTTGACGACCTCCTCTACAAGGCGCGTGACCTGCTGAGGAACCGCCCCGACGTGCGGAAGGCCCTGGCGGAGCGATATAAGCACGTCCTGGTGGATGAGTACCAGGATACCGACCCGCTGCAGGCGGAAATACTCTTCCGGCTCTGCGGGGAGGGCGACGGAAAGCTGCCGTGGGAAAAGTGTCGCCTGCGCCCCGGCCAGCTCTTCATCGTCGGAGACCCCAAGCAGTCAATCTTCCGCTTCCGGTTCGCCGATATCAACACTTACCTGCGCGCACGCGAAGCCATCGAGCGGCAGTTCCCGGGCAATCGGCTGGAAATCGTGGCCAATTTCCGTTCCGTGCCCACCATACTCGATCACGTGAAAACCTGCTTCAAGGGACCGTTGTCAGTCGCGGGCCAGGCTGGATTCGCGGCTCTCTCGGGTGTGGTTAAAGCCAGCCCGCACTCGTTCCCGCCGGTGGCGGGGCTCGACATTCCGAATTCGGAGGAAGAGGACACACGCACGATCGAGGCGGAGCAGGTGGCTGCCCTTTGCCAGAGCCTCATTGGAACCCTGCCGGTCCGGGTAGGGAAGGAGATCGTCAAGTGCCAGCCGGGGCACATTGCGTTGCTCGCCCCGACGGGGACCGACCTCTGGATTTACGAACACGCTCTCGAAAGCCGGGGCATCGCCATCGCGACGCAAGCCGGCAAGGGCTTTTTCCAGAGGCAGGAGGTCAAGGACCTGATTGCCATTGCCCGCATTCTCGCCGACAGCCGCGATACGCTTGCGTTTGGCGCCTTGATGCGGGGACCGCTTGTCGGTTTGACCGAACAGGAGTTGCTGGACATCATCGCCGACCTCCCGAAAAACGCTGCCCGTCCTGAGAAGTTGCCCAGGTTCTGGCTCTGGACCGACCCCGGAGATGTTCATCAAGCGGTGGCTGCAGAGACCCTTCGGGTCCTCCAATCGTTGGCACGGAGACCGGCCTCGGCACCGTTCGACGTCCTCAACGCGGCGGTGGAAGACCTGCAAGTCCGAGCGATACTGAGAGTGCGCCATCCCCGCGGGGCAGAGCGTGCCTTGGCGAACACCGACCTTTTCCTTGAGATGGCTCGCCCGTATGCGGCGAGGGGGATCCTAGCCTTTGCGCGGGACATGTCACAGGCCTGGCACGAGGGCGAGCGTGAAATAGAGGGCCGCGCAGACGCTGAGTTGGATGCGCTGCATGTCATCACCATCCACAGCGCAAAGGGGCTGGAGTGGCCGGTCGTCATTCCGATCAACACAACGACCGGGGTTCAAGGGACCAAGGGGATCCTTTACGGGCGGGACGACGAGACCCTCCACATGAAGATTGCCGGGATCGAGTCGGCTTCGTACACGGAAGTAAAGGCCTTCGAGGAACAGGAACTGGAGAGGGAGCGCGTGCGCCTCTGGTACGTTGCCTTCACGCGTGCGAGGGATTTGCTGGTGCTTCCTCGACACCAAGGCCCACCCAAGGGCTCCTGGGCCAAGGTGCTCGACCTCCATGTGGAAGGTCTGCCCTCGATCAGCTCAAAGGCATTCAAGGCTGCTGCTACTGAAATTGCTGCGCCTGCACAGAACGAACAGGACCAACCGACCTTCATTCGAGAGGATGCAGTGATCGCCTCGTCGCGCCCGGAGGTCCGGTGGGTCCGGCCGAGTGGGAACCATGACGATGGACGAGAGGAACCGGAACGGCGGATCGAACCTCCGGAAGGAGTAGTTCCCGCTGAACCCGTGGTCAAGCCGATTGCCAGTGCCTTGCGCGGTTCAGATGCTGGAGAGCTGGCAGAGCGGGCCAGGATACTGATTGGCCAATTGGGTTCGGTCCCCAGTGAGGACCCCAGGAAGGGTCCCTGCCCGAAGGAAATGGCTGACACCATTATTAAGACACTGAATATTCCCGTTGTCCGGGATAACCGGTCGCGCTTGCTGCCGGAGATAAACGTTCATGGGCTGGATGAACAAAAACCAGGGAGCCTCAAGCTGGTTTCTGGTATTGCGGATGCCATTGCTTCGGACGAAGCCGGCCGGGTCGACCTTGTAATTGATTGGAAGAGCGACATCGAGTTGATTCCTGCGTCTTCGAAGGAACACCGCGCCCAAATGAGGCAATACATGAAAGCCACCAGTTGTCGCCTGGGAGCCGTTGTTTATATGACGCTGGGGCAGGTTGACGAGGTGCACAGTCCCAGCGCTGGAGGGTGAGACCTTTACGTGATTTGGACCATCGCCAACCGACTGCGCTTGAAGGCCGCATCGGCGGTGCCCCAGAAGTACTCTATTTGGGAATCTAGGTAGGCATCCGGCAGCGCTTTGATTATGACTCTACGATAGACCCCCCTGCCACTTGAGCGCGGTCGTCCGTCCCTCCAAGATCTCTCCACTTCGAATGTGCCTTGAAACGCCACCACCACACAAAGGAGTCTTCTGATTCTCCTCGCCAACCGTGAAGTGTAGACCGAAGAGAGTTTTTCGTCGGCACAACCCTCTTAGCCCACTCTCAGACCGCTTGGGTCTACCGCGTCGGTATCGGGACACTCAGATCAACCTTAAGCTCATCCAGCATCTCCTGAGGCAAAGGAACAAACGTCAGCATTGGGTCAGTTCCCTCATTGTCAGACGTTGTCCACGGATTATCTTCATCGCGGTCTGCCGTTGGGTCGCCGCCCGTAAGAATCTCAAATATCTGGGCGCGTGTCCGAAGCACATCAAACATTCGTTCGTCGTACGTGGCCGCCAGGTAAGGAAGCGCCACCTCAAGGCCTGGCATGTATTGCTCGGATGTCTCGGCGGCAAGCCGTGAGGCCAGTTTACGTTCACGTTCCGTCTTGCTGCCGATACGATCTATTCTTCCCGTGCGTTGCTCAATGGTTGCTGGATTCCACCCCAAGTCATAGTGAACGACGTGCCTGCATTCACGGTGCAAATCGATTCCTTCCTGTCCTACTGTAGTACACACCAAGATCTCTGGAAGCAGTGGCGTGTTGAAGCCCGCAAAAACCGCCGCGCGCGACTTGGTCTGGCCTTTGACCAGCGCTACCGCTTCTGCCTTGGGGTTCATCGCATATTCAAGGTAGTTCTCCCGTTCCTTCTCGCTCATCCGGCCCACCTCTTCCAGGAACGCCACAACCCGCTGGGCAAGGGTCTCCGTTCCCTCGGTTGCGCCAAAGGGCTGATGCAGGCCCAAAAACAGGCTGGTTGCCCATGTTTCGTCCTGTCCTCTGAAGACTGACACTGGCATTCGTAAGAAAATGTCGTCGCGCAGGAGCGCTCGCACCAAAGCATCCATGGCATCTCGTCTGGCCGTCCAGTCCCACTGTCTCTCACGCAGGGTCACTCCGAACATCCTGGTTCGAAGGAGATCAGCGTCTGCGCGACCCTGAGGTGTCAGCGACTCCAATGCAGAACCTGAGGGCGCCAGCAGGTTCGGGCCATCGACCAAACTCGTGAAAACAGAACCTCGCCCGCTCTGGTGGCGCGACACCATCTCATTCGTCAGTCGCTCCAGCCGGGCCGCATCAGGCTGGCTGGTCAAGTCGTAGTGAGCTGCCAAGCTGGACCTGGCGGCGCGCTCAATCGCTTCGGCTCCCTCCGATTCGCCGCCGGTGGAAAGATTGCGGCGACCGTATCGATCGCGCACCCAGCTTTCCTGAGCCATTTGCTCCAGCAACTCGGTGGTCAGACGACCATCGTCGGTCGTCTTGGGCAAACTCGGTGTCTGTCCAGCGAGCCGAGGAGCCCAAGTATGCTCAATAGCGCGAGCGAGGAACACGCGATCTGGCCGTTCTGCATCGGGGAAAAGCGGCCGACCTTTGATCTCGGCCCGCGCGGCGAGGGAAGCAACAGCACGAACGTCGAATTGGCTCAGCACCGGAAGTTGCCAGCCCAATTGAAGAAACCATCCGATCAAGACGCGATCCAAGAAGAGAGACACACCTGAGGCCTCGCGCGCGGTCAATGACCGTCTAAACTGCTGCATTGCCTTGTCGCGGTCGTCCTTGGTCTTGACCTCAGTGCCGCGCGCCTTGAACAGCGCCAACTGCTTCTTGTGGAGGCGGATCTCGATGTGATGCGACAATGTTGCGTGAAGAGCTTCGGCAGTGGGCACCCGGAAACAGAAGACCAGCGATTTTTCCCCACGATCCCATCGCTCCAACAGCACATCGACGACTCGCCGAAGCTTAGGGTGCCCTGCGTCTCTAGCTCGGGTGGCTTTGCCGGTCAGCCGGTAGAGGAGGTCCATGAGTGCCTGCTGGTCACCTCTCGCCGCAGCTTCAATGGCATCTCGCCCCTCCTGGCTCTTCCACATCGTCGAGTAGCAGCCCGTCAGGGCCGCGCCGAGAGTCGTCCGGTAGCGACCTCTGGTCAGCGATGCCACGACCTTCATGAGAAGGTACTGGACCAGTTCGTCTCTTGGTTCGAGCGACTGGCCTGGGGCCAAATGGAGCCGGTTGTGGTCCGGACGGAGCAGACTATTCTCTTTGGGCGGATACTCACAGCCTACCCAATATCGTCGATGGACAGTTGAACGGCGGTGACGGATTACCAGCGGCCCCATGGCTTGGCTTAGGGCCTGATTGGCTTGGCGCAAGTCCATCGCTCGACTGAAGAAAGGACGGATCGGGCCTGGCACCTGGTCCAGATCAAAGGTACCCAGCAGGTCACCGTTGCGTGATAGTCTCTCCCAAACCTCTCGCACTCTTTCCATGCGCGGGTCGCTCACTTTCCGAGGTGCTATACCGACGTCATCGAGGCGTGGGTCCCAGCGAGCCAATTGGTTTGCCAAGACGCCCCATTCGCGGGAAAAGGCGCGTCCAGCCCGTTCTGATGACTCCATGCATCGGTCCAGCCGCCCTCGCATCCGTTGCAGTCCGGCAACACGACCGTTGCCGACCGCCGGTCCCATGTGATCGATGACATTCAGGATTCTGACGGTTTCTTGGTGATTCAACTGGAACGGTGTCGCCGTCAGTAGCAGCATTCGTCTGGCAAACGGTGCGACGAACTCCTTAATCGCACGAAACTCGCCCGCTTCGTTGTTCCGCCAGTGGTGGGCTTCGTCCGCGATCACCAGGGGAAATCGGTGGTCCAGAAGATAGGGCCACAGTCGCTTGAACACGTCTCTTAGTGCCGCCTTGCGATCACGGAACCAATTTAGCCAAGTCGTATACTCCGCGGTTCGATGGTCACCTGGTTGTTTCAGCGGCACGTTCTTGCTGTCGTTACGCAACTCCTCCATTTGTTCCTGGCCCCCATCGCGGACGAAGCGGTTAAGTGCCGTTTCCATGCCAGCGTAAGTCACACTCACGTCGGCGAATAGGTGGCGTTCCCATCGCGGCTCCCATTCGTCTCGCTCTCGATCGGACAATGACAAGAACCGCTCATGTCGCGCCCAATCCCAGAGATTGATGTCGTACTCGCCTCGTCCCTCCCACTGGGCGGCGTCCTCCCAACCCCATGAGCCGACCGTCTTGGAGAGCCCGCGAACCAGGTGATAACGGTCCCGCATCTGAAGGCCGTTTCCCCACCAGCGGAACAGGCACGCGGTAACGAACCGTACTGCCGGGTCAGACAAGCGCTTCGTGAAAATACTGGATTGCGCCACGAGGATCACGGGAGCGTTGCGACGGCGTAGGTCGTTCGCACGGTAGATGGCTTGGAGAAGTTGGTCCGCCGATTCACACATAACCGATCGGAACCATTTTGTCTTCTCTCCATCGACAGCACAGCGTGTAAGAAGCGCGTCATCCTCACGATCCCACTTGCCCGCTAGAGTGTAATTGCCCCCAGGCGTAATGACCAGCACGCACTTGTAGCAGTTGGCTACGTCATCAAGTTCCTGACATCGATCCGTGTCGCGCAAGATGGAGAGCACGGTGTACGCGGCAGCAAGCGCCACATACGTCTTGCCCATGCCGACTTCGTCAGCCAGGACCTGCAGCTCTCGGCGCTCAGAAATGGGGCCAAAGAAAGCCCGCAAAATATGGTTGACGGTGGCGGTCTGCCGTGCCGCATCCTGAGCGCTAATGCGCTCACTATCCTTGCCGAGGTCGATCAGAGCTGTATCCAGCGTTGGGGTCATGCGACCACCATTTTCTGGGGAGGCGCTTCTTTTTGTGGGGCAAATGGTCTCAGTGCCGCCCAACGTCGAGCCAAAGCGCTCGGCATCATTGCTCGCACAAATTCGCAGAAATCTTGATCTTGGAGCACGCCTACGAACTCCGTCTTCATGGCAGCCTGATCTACGAGGGCGTACAAACGGTCAAAAACGCGGTCGCGCACATCCTCAAAGGCCCTGTGGTCTTCCGAGGACGCGGATGCGGCAGCAGGCCATGTGAGCTCACTGACCACCCGGATCAACTCGGCAAGTTGGAACCCGGCCGCAGCGGGTGATCGCTTGCCTGCCAAGAATGCCTGAACGACCCGTTCTGCTAAGCAGGCCGGACCGAGGTCGCCTAACAATGCCTGCTCAGCCGCTCGGGGCGAGTATGACGAGTCCTCGATTGTCCGTGCCAGACCGTAAAGGCTCTCAACAAACTCGCGAACGACATAGCTCTGCAACCGCCTCAGCCGTTCAACGTCATCGGGTTTTACAGACCCGCCCCGATCAGAATCCTCCCGTGCCTGTTCTTCAAGGCGGGCCAAAAGGTCTTCTTCTGAAATATGGCCATGAAAGTATGCCAGCAACTGCTCTTCCGACGGCTTGGCACCGAGGATACTCGGCATGCCGGCCTTGCTGTCGTGGAGAATGTTCACAGGAAACAGGCAATGGAGGTCTTTGTCGGACCAGACGATCTCAACGACGCGACGGGAAAGCATGGACCGCACCTGCTCGGCCGACACAGCCGTGCAGAACGGGGAGGGGGCCCCCTCGGTGACCACTACCTGTGATGGGTTGGTGCCGGCCAACGAGGGGAAGGCCACGCGGAAAGTGGTCGAATCTCCCGGCAGCAGATGCACGCGAAGTTCGCCGTCTGGTTCGGTGTAGGTTGACAGAGTTCGTGACAATTCTCGCCACCATTAATGACAAAGCTCGCCAGGATTCATGGCAAAATCCTACTTATAGCTGCGGGCGTGTGCCGAGAGGGGTTGGCTGCGCCTGAGGGACAACTTCATCTCTTCTGTTTTGTCTGTCGCCGCGCCCTTCTGAACAGGGCGTAGAGCGTCAGTTCTTCGAGATCCTCCTCATCCAGATCCGCCGTGGCGGTCAGGAGGGTATTCGTCTGCGATCTCGACTCAGGCTGGGGGAAGAAAGAAGTAATGGGCACTCCAAAGAATCGAGCCAGTTTCTGCAGGTCGGCAATGGATGGTTTGTAGGTGGCCGTTTCCCAACGAGACACCGTGTTGGCGGTTGTTTTGACAGCTTCGGCTAAGTCCGCCTGGCTAATCCCTTTGCCTCTGAATGTAGCCCTCAGTTCCCGAATCTGGTTTCCAATGTGTTGGTAGATGTCCGGCATGGGGTAGGTTCTCCTATATCCTCATAAAGGATATTGTAATCCTTTTTGTGTTGACAGGTCAATAGCCTCATGAGATACTTCCTGTAGTAGGACTATACAGTCCTATACAAGGAATGGTGGAGGAGAAGCAAGATGCCAGCGCTACTTGGCGATTCTTACCGTAGTAATTTGACGTTTGTCGTGGGCCAGGGATCGACCGAATCCAAATGCGGTGAACAATTGCGGAGGGTGCGCGAGCCTGTAAGCCGGTCGAAGTCAGGCGTGCAGGGCAAAGTGGCGGATGTTTTGAATGGTCGCTCACGCCACGCCGAGTCCCAAAACGAACTGCGAGCGTTCCAGGTTCTGATGGCGACGGCCCGCGCTGATGCGTGGCAGGAGCAGCCATTTGCCCTCGATTACTATCGTGAAGGCACCAGGCACCGATACACGCCGGACATCCTGGTCACATGGGGAACCCGCCGGGAAGTCGTGGAGGTCAAGGAGGATTCGGAAGCCGACTTGGCAGAGAATCAGGCACGCTTCACGTTCATCAGCGAGTTGCTGGCCGGGTATGGCTATCACTTCCGGTTATGGAGAAAATCCGAGATCTGCGCTCAGCCACGCCTCACGAATGCCCGCCTTATATTGCGGTATCGCTGCAGTTCGGTTGAGCCTGCGGAACACGAACGAATCCGACGGGCATTCTCCGTATTGTCCGAGATGAGCTTGCGCACGCTGTGCCAAGCGTCGAAGACGGCAGTCCAAACGGTGCTTCGTTTGGTGCTCGTTGGCACCTTACATATCGACTGGTGGGAGCCCTTGGGGCTCTATTCCAAAGTGGCCATCGCGCCGATTGGCCGGGCGGTATGGCCTTGTCCTCCATCTTCGTTTCTGAAAAATCATTCCGAGGAGGTGAAATGTCACTCAATGCTTTGAGAAAAGGCGTCAGCGTCAACGTCGGCGGGACGAGATTCTTGATCGTCCAGAGGCTCAGCGAAGACAGATGGCAGCTCCAAAACACGGTAACCGGGGAGTGGTGCACCTTCAGGGAGGACGACCTCCTCGACCGGTTCACGTGCAAGGAGATCTCCTTCGAGTCAGTCGCCGAACATCCACACGCATCCTTCGCTGATCGGGCCGCAGCGCACCTTGCCCGACATCTTTCCAACTACGGGCCTGAGTTGGTCGCTAGGGCGCAAAACCGCGTGCAGTATCTGAAGGAGATAGACCGACGCCAGCCCATTGCCATCACTGCGAAAACCTTGGTGCCGCTCATACGGTCCGTCGCCCAGTGCATCAACGACACGAAGCTACCGAGTTGGCGCACACTCGCCCGGGACTATGCCAGGTGGCTGGCCGCCGCGCGCGACATTCGTATCCTTATCTTAAGGTATTCCGACCGGGGCCGCCGCGGCATCCAGATGCTTCCGGAAGTGAAGACCATCACCGATCAAGTCATAAAGGAGTTGTACCTGACTCCAGAGCGCAAGCGGGTCCCCGAAGTGCACATGGAAATCGTTCGGCGCCTCGACGAGGCCAATAGGTTCCGCCCGGCAAGCGAGTCACTGCCAGTCCCAAGCCGAAGGACGATCTATCGCGCCATCGCGGACCTGCCGCCGCATGAAGTTATGGCCGCGCGGTACGGCAAGCGCCATGCCGACCTTGAATTCCGCGTCTCTGCCACGGGGCCGGTGACCACTCGCGCACTCGAGCGCGTGTCAATGGATCACACGCCGAGCGATATCATCGTCGTGGACGACAACAGCATGCTGCCGCTGGGTCGTCCGACCATCACCTCAGCGCTCGACGAGCATACGCGGTGTCCTATGGGCTTCTACGCCGGCTTCGAACCGCCGAGTTGCTTATCGGTAATGAGATGCCTCAAACACGCGATTCTCCCCAAGTCCTATGTGTCGCGCGAGTACCCGTCGGTGAAAAACCGCTGGAACTGTTATGGCGTGCCCGAACTCGTCGTGGTCGATAATCCTCCTGAGTTTCATTCCAGCCATTTCGAGCGTGCGTGCCTCGAAATCGGCACCGATATTCAATACGCGAAAGTCCTGGTCCCCTGGTACAAGGGGAAGCTCGA
>JBELAJ010000399.1:0-7761 GCA_049508935.1 Terriglobia bacterium
GTGGGAACGGATTCTCCGCACGATCCAGCCCTGGCTGGTGAGATGGACCGGACTTTGTCCTTTCTGCGGAACGAAGTTTGAGCGAGTTTTCGACGATACTACTTAACATAGTAGTACTAGTTTCGGCGTAGCGCTGGCCTTTAGGCCAGCATTTGCCGACCTAAAGGTGGGCGCTACGATTAGGATAGTGCCCGGTTTTTTTACAACTTTGTTACAAAGCTGCTACAATCACCTGGGACCACCTATACTACGATACTACGATAACGTTTCGGTAATAAGCTGCGCACTCAGGGGGCACGGTTCCAGGTCGGCACGATCTTTGATAGTGGTACCTGTCGGGGTGCCGCGAAGTATGGATTTCTCCATAGGCGATTGGAGCATTGCGGTGGGCGTTGTTCGTGAACCTTTTGAACGGCCTCAGCAGTGGCTCGAGGAGGTTTACAGGGATGAGAGCCTCAAAGAAGGTCGTATTCTTTATTCCTTCTTTCTCAAGCATTGAAGCCACGGCCCCGCTGGGCCTGCTCGCCATCTCGACCCCGCTGCTCCGCGCCGGCTACGACGTGCGCATCATCGACTCCACAATCTCCCCTGATTACAAGTTACGAATTGCGGAAGAAGTAAAAGACGCGCTGTGCCTGGGCATTTCGCTGGTGACTGGACCGATGATCAGCGAGACGGTGGAAGTGGCGCGTGCGCTGAAGCAATGGAACCCGGAGTTTCCGATCATCCTGGGCGGATGGCATCCTTCCTTATTGCCCACGCAAACGCTGGAAGCGGAATACGTGGACATCATCGTGCGGGGTCAGGGTGAGGAAAGCATGCTGGAAGTGGCGGAGCGTTTGCGAGATGGCGCGCCGCTCGATGATGTAGCAGGTGTCGGGTTCAAGCGCAACGGGAAGCTCCAGTTCACGCCCGAGCGCCCCTTGAAGGGGCTCGAGCTCATGCCGCCCAAGGCGTACCACCTGGCGGATTTTGACGCCTACGAACGCGTGTGCGGCCGCCGCTGGGCCATGTATATTTCCAGCCTCGCCTGCCCTTTCAACTGTGCCTATTGCACCAACGCGGGAGTCTACGGCCGCAAGTGGAATGCGCTGCCGGTGGACCAGGTGGTGGAGGAGACTCTGGACCTCACGCGGCGTTACCGGCTGGAACTGCTATGGATGGCCGATGACAATTTTCTTGTAGACCTGGACCGTGCTCTGAAAATCGGCGAAGGGTTGATCAGGGCGGGCGCCACTTTCAAGTGGAGCGTGCAGGCGACCACCAACTTGACGGCCCGCCTGACCGTCGAGGAGTTGGGCCTGCTGCGCCGCTCGGGCCTGCACCAGATTTGCCAGGGGATCGAGACCGCTTCACCGACCGTGATGAAGCTGATGAACAAAGGATTTCAGGACATCGGGGACATTTACCAGTCAATTGCGCGTTGCCTCGAGGCGGATGTGATCCCTTCCTTCAACATCATTTTCGGGTTTCCGGGGGAAGGCGTGAAAGAACGTCGCGAGACAATTAGCTTCATGATGGATGTTTGCCGCCGCTTCCCAGGCGCCGAATTCTGGACCAACATTTTTACACCTTATCCGGGCTCGCCTGTCTTTTATCGCGCTAAGGAACTCGGCATCGAAGTGCCGGCGTCGCTGGAAGGCTGGGTGGACTATTTCCCACGTTACACCGTTCTCCCCTGGCTCAAAGGAAAAGAGCACGAGCGCGTGCAGACCATGCGGGACTATCTCCGCATTGCCTTTGACCGTAAGCCGATTGCCGAGACGAAGAACGGAAGACTCGCCAGAAGCCTTCAGCGGCTTACAGCGCTTCCGGCACGCTGGCGGCTCGACCACGACTTTTACGCTCTGCCGTGGGAGTTGTGGGTGAATCGAAAACTTAAACATATTCGCAACGTCCAGAAGCCCAAAGTCGACGCCAAGCTTCTCGAGCCGGCAACTTCGCCGGGCTAACGACCATGAAAGATAAAGTCGTCCTCGTCTATCCGCCTTACGCAGGGCCGCCGCTGGGTCCGCCGCTCTGCTTGCTGTCCGTCGCATCGCCTCTCGTCGCGGCAGGCTTCCGGATAGTGCTGATTGATGCGGCCATCCAGCCGGAACTCGAGCGCGCGGTCGCAAAGGAGCTCGATGAGGCGCTTTGCCTGGGCATATCGTTTTTTACCGGCCCTATGATCGGCTCTGCAATCAGAGTCTCGCAGATGGCAAAGCGGATCAGACCGGACTTGCCAATCGTCTTTGGCGGCTGGCATCCCAGCCTAACGCCGGACCAGACTTTAAAGCCGGACTTCGTGGATGTGGTGGTGCGCGGACAGGGAGAATTGACGTTCCTGGAAATTGTGCAGCGGCTGGCGGAAGGCAAGAGTCTGGAAGGTCTGCGCGGCGCTTCGGTCAAGATTGGGGGCAAGGCGATTCACAATCCGGAAAGGCCGGTCGAGAACATCAACAACTTGCCGACTCCGGCGTTCGACTTGGCCGACTTCGGCGCCTATGCGCGCGCGAGCGGACTGCGCGAGCTGGGTTACGCGACTAGCGTCGGCTGTCCGTACGCCTGCAACTACTGCACCGACCAGGTGTTTTACAAGCGCCGCTTCAATGCTTACAGTACCGAGCGGGTGGTGCGGGAGGTGCCCGATCTGGTCTCGCGTTATCGCCTGACGGACGTTGCATTCTTCGACTCAAACTTCCCGGTTGATGTGAAACGCGCTTTGGCCATTGCGCGTGGTTTCGTGGACAGTCGCGTCAGGTTCCGCTGGTCGGTTCAGGCTTCGACTGATCTTCTCTGCCGGATGAGCGATGAGGAGGTCAGACTGCTGGCGGAAGGCGGCCTCAACTACCTGGGTTTCGGCACCGAGTCCGCCTCCCAGGAAGTGCTGGCCATGATGAACAAGAAGCACCAGCGTGTGGACGACATGTTCGAGACGGCGCGCAAAACGGAGCAGGCGGGAATTCGCGTCACCTATAACATCATCCTTGGATATCCCGGCGAGACCGAGGCCGATCGGGTTGAGACGTTTCGCGTGATGAGCGAGCTGGCCCGGCAGCATTCCAACGTCAGCTTCTCCCCCAACATTTTCACGCCTTACCCCGGAATTCCCATCTGGCCTCAGCTGCGGCAGATGGGAGTGCGCGAGCCGGAGTCGCTGGCAGAGTGGGAGAGCCTGCCGCTCGGGAGAAACGTGCTGCCGTGGCTGAGGGGAGGTGAATTCGAGCGGCTGCAGCGGATGCTCGAGTTTTTCTTGCTGAATAACCAGATTCGTAAGGCGACTTCCGGGGTTCCCTGGCTCAGGAACGGCGTGCGCAAGGCGATGGGGGCGCCGCTTCGATGGCGTCTGCGGAAAAGTTACTTTTCGTTCCCGTGTGAACTTTGGCTGGCTCGTGCGACGGAGCGCCTGGTGACCCGGCGGTCGCTCCTGACAGGACAGGCCCTGAGTCACAGTATGCAGGAAGTGTGTTGAGCACCGTTTTCGGCAAATGCCGTTCCGGGCGCGGCCAGGAATCTCGCCCTGCCTCGAAACCCAAGGCGGCCTGGGTGTACGATGAGAGGATTTGGGCGAGGTTCCTCGCTGCGCTCGGAGTGGCAAGAACGGAAGGCAGCGATACGGGTGGGATGCCGTTGGAGGTAACCTCTTGGTGGATGTTCTGCTCACTCACTCTTACCATCTCTTCTACGACCCGAAGCAGATTCGAAAAATGCAGCCCTATCCCCCGCTCGGCACGCTCTATGTGGCAGCTCTGCTCAGGAAGCACGGGTTCTCGGTTGCCCTGTTTGACACGATGCTGGAAGACCCGAGCGCGGGGTTCGGGGAGGCGTTACGCCTCTATCGCCCTCGCGTAGTCGCCCTCTACGAAGACAACTTCAATTTTCTCACCAAAATGTGCTTGACCCGCATGCGCGCAGTGGCCTTCGGGATGCTCGATGCCGCCGCCGCGACAGGCTCCAAGGTAATCGCGTGCGGGCCCGATGCTTCCGACCAAACCGAAGAATACTTGCGGCGGGGCTTTGACTATGTCCTGCTCGGAGAAGCCGAATGGACATTGGTGGAGCTGGTCGCTGGGCTCTTGGGAAACTCGGATTGCCGGCCCGAGCAAATCCCTGGCGTTACTTTTCTCGATCCTGCTAGGGGCGAGCTCGTTCAGAGCCCCCGTCGGCCCCTTCTGCGAGATCTTGATACGCTCCCACTGCCGGCTCGCGACCTCATCCAGCCGGAGGCGTACCGGAAGGCGTGGCGGGACAGACACGGCTACTTCTCTATGAACCTGGTTGCCAGCCGAGGCTGCCCGTATCGCTGCAACTGGTGCGCACGGCCCATTTATGGAGACTCGTTCCACGTGCGCTCTGCTGAGGGCGTGGCGGAGGAGATGAAGGAGCTCAAAGATCGCTATGGAGCCGAGCACCTCTGGTTCGCAGACGACGTGTTCGGACTGAAGCATCGTTGGGTTGAGGAACTGGCCGAAGCAGTCGAGCGACGGGCTGCGCGTATTCCCTTCAAAATTCAGTCTCGGGTCAATCTGGTGACCTCGGAGGTGGCGTCCGCTCTGGGCCGGGCCGGGTGTACTGAAGTGTGGATGGGGGTTGAGTCCGGGTCGCAGAAGATCCTCAATGCCATGGAAAAAGGCACGCGCGTGGAGTTGGTACTGGTGGCGCGCGAGAACCTGCGCCGGGAAGGGATTCGTGCCTGCTTCTTCCTCCAGTTCGGCTATCCGGGCGAAACCTGGGAAGACATTCGGAATACCGTCGAACTGGTGCGCGAGACGCGCCCGGAGGATATCGGAGTCTCTGTTTCGTATCCTCTTCCCGGAACCCAGTTTTACGAACGGGTACGCGAGGAGCTGGGAGCAAAGAGAAACTGGGTGGACAGTGACGACCTTTCGTTAATGTTCAAAGGGACCTACACCAATGATTTCTATCGCGCTCTGCGCGACGCCTTGCATGCTGAGGTTGACGCGTGGGCGGTCCAGGAGCATCGAGGAAACGGAAACGGCAGGCCCCAAGGGAATCAGAGGCAGGGGCATCCGGCAGAAGTCGCGCGGCTTTGGCAGACAGTCGAACGAATGGAAAAGAGTTGCCGCAATCCCGAACCGACGTTGGTGTAGTGCGGGCCGTCGGCATCCAGTTCCGAGGTTTGTCGGACGGTATGAGGAAAAGCCTGTCATCCTGAGCGAAGCGAAGGATCGCGGCAGTTCGCTCTTTGTCGCCGACGCGCTCGGCAGACCAACGGACTGCGGTGATCCTTCGCTTCGCTCAGGATGACACTGAGAACGGTGAAACACGGCAATCAATCATGGACCTGCTCTTGACCCACGGCTACTTCCTCCATGAAGATCCCAAGGAGCTTCAGATCATGAAGCCCTACGTTCCTCTTGGGATCCTCTATATCTGCTCCCACCTGCGCAACAAAGGCGTGGACGTGGAAGTATTCGATACAACCTTTTCCTCCCGGGCAGAGCTTTACGAAGTGCTGCGGACCGGGCCACCTTCCATCCTCGGTGTCTATGCGAACCTCATGACGCGTGCCAATGTGATGGAGATTCTGCGCGTAGCGAAAGAAGCAGGATGGCAGACCATTGTGGGCGGGCCCGAACCCGGCGCGTACGCCGCCGAGTACCTCGAAGCGGGCGCGGACGTCGTGGTGATCGGAGAAGGCGAAATCACGATGGAAGAACTGCTCCCGGCACTGCGTGCATTGCGGGACGAGAATAGCAATCATGGCGTCATGCTGGAGAGAATTTGTGGGATCGCCTTCCGCGCCGAAAATGGCACTTTGCACCGTACCCCTCCGCGCCGCCAGATAACGGATCTCGACGCGCAACCTTGGCCGGAGCGCGAGGCCGTTGACGTGGATCGGTACGTTAAGGTCTGGCGCGAGCACCATGGCATGGGCTCAGTTTCTCTGATTACCGCGCGCGGCTGCCCATATCGTTGCCGTTGGTGCAGCCATGAGGTATTCGGAAAGACGCACCGCCGCAGAAGGCCTGCTTCAGTGGCGGACGAGTTGGAATGGCTGCTCAAGCGCTATCAACCGGACATGGCGTGGCTGGCCGACGACGTCTTCACAATCCATCATGGATGGCTTTTCCAATATGCAGCCGAGTTGAAGCGCCGCGGTCTGAAGGTTCCGTTCGAGTGCATTTCCCGCGCCGATCGGCTGAACGCGCAAGTAATCGATACGTTGGCTGAGCTTGGCTGCTTCCGAGTGTGGATCGGCTCGGAAAGCGGCTCGCAGCGAATCCTCGATGCGATGCAACGCGATGTGACCGTAGAGCAGGTTCAGAAGGCCGTGTCTCTCGCCAAATCGCGCGGCATCAAGACGGGAATGTTTCTGATGTGGGGCTACCTGGGCGAAGAAATCGAAGATATCGAGGCGACGGTTGAACATGTCAAGAAGACAGACCCTGATGTGTTCTTTACTACGATTTCTTATCCCATCAAAGGCACGCCTTATTTCGACGATGTGGCGCAGCAGCTTGTTCCTTTGAACTCCTGGGCTGGAGGATCCGACCGGGATTACCGAATCCGTGGCCGGCACTCCCGACGTTTCTATCAGAGCGCCGACCAACTGCTGCGCAACGAAGTTGAATTGGGCCGCCTCTTGAATGGGGGCGCCGCGCGCATAGACCCCGTATTATTGGCCGAACTTCAGGGGAAAATTGCGCAAGCCCGCGAAGGACTGCGCGCGACAGGCGCGGAGGTGGAGGCTTGATTAACATGCCGGCGGCGCTTGCCTCTCCTGCTCGTGATGCGCCATTCGACCACGTGGCGGATACTTACGATGCGGTCTTCACCAATTCTCTAATTGGCCGCGCGCAACGTGACTCGGTGTGGGAGGAGCTAGACCGTTGTTTCCGTCCCGGCCAACGTATTCTCGAACTCAACTGTGGCACGGGGGTGGATGCTCTTCACCTGGCAGAACGCGGGGTCGAGGTGCTGGCCTGCGACGTCGCTCCCCGCATGATTCGGGTGGCTCGGCAGCGAGTGGCTGCGCGGAGGCGGCAGAAACGAGTTGACTTTCGCATTCTGGCAACCGAGGACATTGGCGTCCTGGCCGAGGAGGGCCCGTTCGACGGGGTGTTTTCCAATTTCGGGGGACTGAATTGCGTGCCCGACCTTTCTGGTGTGGCTCGCGACTTGGCGAGGTTCTTGGCGCCTGGAGCAATAGCTTTGCTGTGCATGGCCGGGCGTCGAGTGGCCTGGGAGATCATCTGGTATTTGGGAAAGGGAAACCCTCGCAAGGCGCTGCGACGTTTCGAGCGCGGTGTTACCGTCGGACGCCTCGCCGAAGGTGTGACGGTCGAAGTTCGCTACCCGTCGGTGGGCGCCATGGCTCGGCTGTTCGCTCCGGGATTTCGCTTGCTGCGGATTAAGGGAATCGGCGTTACGGTGCCGCCGTCCTACTTGGAGCCGCTCGCCCAACGCTATCCTGCGTTGCTCAGGACGTTGACTGGCGTCGATCGCTTGTTGTGCGGTCTGCCTCCGTTTCGAACTCTCGCCGATCACGTCCTCTTGGAATTTCAGCGCGTGGCATAGCAAGACACGGCGAAACACAGTCAGGGGAAAAATGCTCACCACAGAGTTCACAGCGCGGCGGAGCCGCAACTCAACGTGGCACGGCCATCCTGGCCGTGCGCACGGGCGGGACGCCCGTGCCACGAAATCTGCGCGGCTCGCAAGGATTTCTGGTCTGGAATTTTGAATCTGGAATTTTGGATCCGGCCGACAGGCCGCGCTGTGCGCTCTGCGGTGAACCTTTTCCGGTCGTTAGGA
>JBELAJ010000004.1:0-48132 GCA_049508935.1 Terriglobia bacterium
CCCGCATAAAGGGTTCGACTTCGTCATTCGGGCCTTAAGTCTCATCGAGAAGCAAATACGGCCGAGGCTGGTAATCGTGGGGAACTCCGCCCTTCCGGGGTGGCAGGCGTATTTGCAACAAACGGCCGCCAAGCTGGACGTAACCCTTGAAACAAAGACCTATGTCCAGGAGAGCGAGCTTGTCAGTCTGTACAATCAGGCAAGACTCTTTGTTTACGCAGCCATTCTCGAACCGCTAGGCTTAGCCCCCCTGGAGGCGATGAGTTGCGGTACGCCGGTCGTTGCCGTTAAAGAAGGCGGCGTCAGAGAAACGGTCCTTAACAATGAGACGGGGATCCTAACGGAACGAGATGAAGAAGCTTTTGCCGAAGCGGTCAGGGAATTGCTTGAGGATGAAGCCCGCGCACAACAGATGGGGGGTAGGGGGATAGAGGTTGTGAGGAAGGGCTGGACGCTCGAGCAAGCCGGAGAAAGGTTGCTCGGGCATCTGAAGCGTGCGCAAGGCCTGCGTCCGGGGATATGTGAGGATGCGCGGTTATGCACAATCCGAAGGTAACTGTTTGCCTACCGACTTTCAATAAAGCCCGTTACCTGCCGGCGGCCATAGAAAGCGTACTGGCCCAGGAGTTTCGCGACTATGAACTCCTCATCGTCGACGACGCCTCACCGGCTGACCCGACCGACCTCGTCCTGGGGTTTCGGGATTCGAGGATAAGGTTCAGTCGTAATCTGCAAAATCTCGGCTTAGTAGAGAATTGGAACCACTGCCTGGAGATGGCGCGAGGCGACTACGCAATAATCTTCCACGACGACGACGTCATGTTGCCAGAACTCCTGCGACGGGAAGTGGAGGTGCTGGAATCGAACCCCGAGGTGGTGATGGTCCACGCTGCCGCCCAGGCCATCGATGCAGGTGGGAACGATGTCTGCGTAACTCGTCCGCATTCCTGGCCCCCGCTTGCCGGCGGCCTGGATTTTGTTGCTTGTTACTGGACACAAGGCTACGTTGTTATGCCCACTGCCATGTTCAGGAGATCGCCGGCGTTGAAACTCGGCGCCTTCAACTCGGAGCTGAGAATGAGCGCCGATGCTGACCTCTGGCAACGGCTGGCCTTTGAGGGGCAGGTCGCTTTTCTGGACGAATTGCTCATTTCGAACCGTATCCATGCGGCCCAGACGACCCAGAAGATTCTCACCAACTCGCTGCAGATGCTCGAGGAACGGCTAAAACTCGCCCGCGCGACTCGGAAGCTCGTGCGGTCACACGGGGGAAGCTTAGACCGGGAAATTGACCGCCTGCTCTCCTGGGAGCTGACAACTGACCTGCTGGAATTGCGCCGATATAACGCTTCGATTCCGCACGCCTGGCGCTTTGGGCTCGCGTCCGCTCGGGCACATCCACAACTCCTGTACAGTCCGAGGTTTGTGCTATATTTTGTTCTGGCAATCCTTCCGCCCCCCGTAATTCGCTGGCTAAAGGGGCTTCACATTCGGCGGCTTTCGTCAGCGTGGTCAACTGCGCGAGCGCCTAACAAATGAAAGGCTACGAATAACGGAGTGTCGGGCATTTTGCAAAAACCTCACGGCCTCGAGGTGACCGGAGCGGAGGCGGGACTAGCATGCCCAGCAAGGAAAACGAGGCTTTTGAATCGATTTGGCAGGACTGGCTCGGCAAGGCGGACCTGGGCCCAACTCTGCAGGCGCATGAAGGCGGGCGGGCTCAGTTCGTTCATTTCGTCGGGAGACAAATCCGCGAGATTGAAAGCCTATCCAGGCCCGACTCGAATCCTAAAGTGATGGAAGTGGGCTGCGGCACCGCCATTGATTCCCTTTGCCTCGCTAGCCGATTCGGCGCCACATTTTATGCCAGCGACCTTTCCCATCGCGCTCTCCTCGTGGCGCGTCAGTTGGCGACCCATTTCCCGAAGCCGGTCTTTCTGGTCGGAGCCGATCTCAAGACCATGTGTTTCCCGGACGAGAGCTTCGATCTTGTCTTCAGCCAAGGCGTATTGGAGCACTTCCCGGAGCCTGACCCGATTGTGGCTGAACAGGCGAGAGTCACGAAGGTGGGCGGTTTCGTAATTATCGATGTGCCTCAGAGATTTAATTTATACACGCTATACAAGAGGTTCCAGATTTACAGGAATGCGTGGCCCTACGGCTGGGAAACTCAATATTCAGCTCACAACCTGAGGAAACTGGGGCGCCGTCACGGCCTGACGCCAACTGCCACAGGATCCTGGGGGGACACCTTCGGGTTCGTCCTTAGTAACAAGCTGAAAGCTCTAGGCATCGTCGATAGATTGGGCGTGGCATATTTCCGGACGATGAGCCGCTTCTTTCCGAGTTTGGGCCCCTACTACCGCCAAAATGTGTCAGTGTGTTTCCGTCGAGTTGACTTGGCGACGGGTGGCGAGTGAACAGCCAAGGATGTGGTGCGGGCGTCCCGCCCGCTGTGGCACGGGCATTCCTTCGCTATGCTCAGGACAGGCTCTGCCCGTGCGCGGGAGCGAGACGCTCCCGCGACCGCGGGCGAGACGCCCGCGCCACGATTTTCTAAGGAGTGAGAGCTCGTTGAGGCGGGGGCAGAGATATGCAAGCATCTTGGCTTGGGATTTGCGTGGTTGACCCTTGGCTTCGCGATTACGTTGGTCACGATTTTAACTACGTTAGTAGCATCAGCCGTGCAATTAGTTCGCAGGGACTTGAGTTGAAGGTGTTAGCTGCGCGCGACTGCATCCCGAGTATCCGTCAGATCTTGCCTGTCGAGCCAATATTCCGGCGGCTGCCGATGGAGGGCTCCACTTGGAACAACCGAGTAGCGCGCGCATTTGCGGGATATGCCAGCCTCGCTTCAAACTACGCGCGCTTCTCGAGCGACTTGGCCGCCGCGGATCTCGGTGGGGTGAATGCCCGCTGGATCATGTTCCTGGAGAACGCGCACCAATTCAATTTGTTAGCATGGGCGCGATGGGTTCGACGCTTTCGCCCCGGCAGCGCACCGGCGTTTGCGGTGATGCTGCGCTACAGTTACTTCGATGTACGCCGCCAGCGCTGGCGCAAGTCCGGCCATCTGGTGCGACTGGCGTTGCGGACGCTTGAGAAGGCGTCGCTCGTACACCGGGTCCGCTTGGTGGCCGATAGTCAGGAGCTTGCGAATCAATATCGCTCCCTGACACGCCTGCCCGTAGGTCTCCTGCCCACACCCCTTACCTGCGATTTGCCGTCGCAAAACCAGGCGCCGCGATCCTCGTCAGGCGGCAATATTAACGTCCTGCTTCCTGGGCGGCCATCGTTCAGCAAAGGCATTGCAACACTTGCGACCGCCATCGAGCGGCTGGCGGACAAGCGGCAATTATCCGGGTTAACCTTCACTCTCCAGGACTATCAGACGTTTTTACGCGAGCCGGAGCTCGGCCGTGCTATCGCGGCGCTACGGCAATTGAACCTTCCCGGCGTCCACATCGTTCCCAAGCCTCTCGGCGAGGAGGAATACAACCGGATGATGTCAGACGCGGATGTGGTGGTGCTGCCGTATTTCCAGGAGGATTATTGCACCATGGTATCTGGTCCCTTCGTAGAAGCGCTCGCGCTCGGGAAACCGGTGGTGGTTACGGAGGGCACATGGATGAGCGGACAACTAGCGCGATTCGGGGCGGGCGCTACGGTTAGAGACCGGGACGCAGACGATTTGGCACGTGCCATCTGCACCGTCCGCGACAACTACCAGCAATTAGCCGAGCTTGCTGCGGCCCGAAAGGGAAGCTGGATCGCCTACCACAACCCCCAGAATTTTGTGAATGAGCTTCTCAAGGTGGCTGAGGGAAGTTGAAAAGGATGCAACCGTGAAACACCGTAGGTGGGATGAAGAGATCGACCTGGTGGACTTTGACGGTTTGAAGCTCTTCATGTTCAAACATGACTACTTGTATGACCACGCAATCCCCCAAGGACGAAAGAGCCAGTCACTCCAGGACTACCAACAATTCACCCGCCAACATGGCTACCCTCAATCGGTGGTCACGCCTGAGACCGTCGAAAGACTATCTCTAGCCCGATACGGGTTGTATGTTTTTATGCACCATTTGTGGAAGCACGGCGTCGATTTTCTGGTGCTGGACATTGGCAGCCACGTTGGGGAGTTCAGCCTGAAAATGGGAAACTGCATTCGAACCTTCTCGAGAGCGAACGGGGTGATCGCCTTTGAACCCACCGAAGTCGGAGAGTTGGTGCGCTACAGCATCGAGCTCAACGGGTTGGGAGACATTGTCAAGCACGAAGACCTGGCGGTCTCAGAGTCTGATGGCTTAATGTTGTTTTCCTATACGCCCGGGTACTCTGACGGGGGCCACATCATTCAGGAAAATACCCGCGCTCCGGGAGGATCCGGCCGGCTGAGCCATTTCTGGCGCCAGTCGATGAGAGGGAAATCTCTGAAGAGCAAGATTGAATGTGTGGGCAAGGTGTTAAGGAGCAAACTCAGCCGATTGGCGCCGGGGAGCCGGCGCATTTCATCAAGCACCCTGATTGTCCATAGCGTCGATATCTTAAGCTACCTGGAACGGCACCATTGTGACCAGCACCTATTCGTAAAGATTGACGTGGAAGGGTCCGATGCGGTGATCATTAGTCGCCTGTTGCAACTCCTGCCCACCAGGCTTGTCTCCATCATTTTCGAACTCGCGCCTACCCAGGTGGCAGGTGGTTTTGAGCAAGCGCGATCCTATCTGGAGAGCCTAGGTGAATCCTTTCACCTGTTCGACCTCTTCTATGTGTCAAATCCCACTCGGTTCAACCTCATAGCTCCCGCTGAAATTCGCCGATTTGTGACCGAGGTTGCCGGCCGGGAGCCTGGGTATACTGACGTCTTGATGCTCGACAAGCGGATTCCCGAATGCGGCCAGCTAGTCCGCCGTTTGTCGTCGTTGGGCGCGGAAGCAGACCGGATGGTATTGTGAACGTGGCCATAAGGATCGCTTGCGGCTATGGAAAAACACAGACGCCAAGACTATGAGTCCGAAGGAGTTGGTGTGCTCGATGAAAACCGGTATTAGTGCTCTCCCGTTATCGCGCGTGCGCGCAGGGACCGCTCGACTTATCCAGTGCGTCATCGAGGAGCTGCACAAGATTGACTCCGAGAATTCCTATTACCTTTACTCCGACCGCGACTTCGAACTCCCTTGGGAGGACGGCCGCTGGCATAAACGGATCATCCCCGGGCCGCCTTTCCTGCCGGGAACATTATGGCTGCAAACCGTGGGTCGGCGGGCGATCATTCGTGACCGGCTCGATCTATTCTGGGGCACTGTTGATATGCTGCCTCTCGGGCTTCCCTCAGCGCTTGCGAAACTTCTCACGGTTCATGACCTCACTTGGCCTCTCTACTCTGAACTCGCGGGCCTGTTCCACCGCTGCATGTTTTGGCTGTTTTTCGAGCGGTCGACGCAACAAGCGGACAGGATCATCGCGGACTCTCGCTCCACGGCGAGAGACCTCGAGCGAGTCCTAAAGGTGCCTGAGTCAAAGATCGAAGTTATTTATCTTGGGGTCGGCACAGCCCACCAGCCCCAGGATTCTCGAGCCGCCGCCGAGCTTATTGCCGCCAAGTACGGAGTGTCGAAGGACTATATTTTGACGCTGGGCACGATTGTGCCGCACAAGAACCTCATCACCCTGGCTCGAGCCATGAAGATTCTGCGCGGGGCCGGCGAACTCTCCTTGCAGCTTCTCGTGGCGGGTGCAATGGGGAACAAATCCTCGGATTTTCTCAAAGCCGTCCAATCTCTCGGTTTGACCGACAAAGAGATTCGTTTCCTGGGATTTGTGCCGGATGAAGACCTGCCCGCGCTCTACTCGGGAAGCAGTCTGTTTGTACTTCCTTCACTTTATGAGGGTTTCGGTCTCCCGCTGGCCGAAGCCATGGCTTGTGGAGCCCCGGTCGTTGCTTCCAACGCATCTTCCATTCCGGAGGTTGTTGGCGACGCAGGTCTGCTGGTTCCGCCTACTGAGCCAGGAGCGTTTGCGGAAGCGATCCTGCGCGTGAGAAGCAACGAGGGCTTGCGGAGGACGATGATCGAGAAGGGACTGAAGCAGGCGGCCGGCTTCCGCTGGGATAAAGCGGCTCGAGAGACTTTGGAATGCATGCGGAACGTGATGCGTCGAAAGCAATTGGAACGGCAGTAGCGGCGGCCCTTGCCGTAACCCTCAGGCAACCGCAAGGGTTGTCCCTGCGAGACCAGGATGAGAATCGGCATTGACGCTCGACCGCTGTCAGTCCAGGCTGCGGGGGTTCCCCGGGTCGTGAGAGGCCTTGTCCGCGAGCTCGAAAAGACCGACCTCGCGAATTCCTATTACTTGTATTCCCACCGGGAATTTGACCTTCCTTTGGGGAATCCGCGCTGGCACAAGAGAATCGGGTCACGCGCCTCTCGCCTTCCCAGCATTGTCTGGTTCCTGACGGAGGGGAGACGGGCGATTCTTGAAGACAACTTGGACGTCTTTTGGAGCGCGATGTACATTCCGAGGCTCGCCGTCCCGTCGCGCGTCGCAACCGTTCTCACTGTACACGACCTCGAATGGCGCCTTTATCCGCAGACGATGAGCCGGAAGACCTACTATGCCCATCGTTTGCTGGTCTGGCCATCGGTTCAAAAAGCAGACAGGATCGTCTCGGATTCGGAGTCGACGGCGCGCGATCTCCAACTCGTCTTGCACCTTCCCGCCTCAAGGATGGAGGTCATTCATTTAGGGGTCGACTCAGCCTACAAGCCCCAAGACCGCGGAGTGGCCGCAGAGTATATGGCCGGAAGGTACGGGGTATCGAAAGATTACGTACTCGCGGTAGGAACCGTGCAGCCGCGGAAAAACCTGGCGACGCTCGTGGAAGCGTGGAAGATGCTGCGCGGCAGGGCAAGAGACGATTGCCAGCTTGTTGTGGCCGGGGCCCGAGGCTGGAAGACCACTCAACTGGACGAAACCATCAGGCGACTTGGCCTGACCGGCGACGAGATTCGCTTCCTCGGCATTGTGCCGGAGGAAGACCTGCCCGTGTTATACTCAGGAAGTAGTGTGTTTGTATTTCCTTCGCTTTATGAGGGTTTTGGGCTTCCCCTGGTGGAAGCGATGGCTTGCGGAGTCCCGGTTATAGCTTCAAATACATCCTCCGTACCGGAGGTGGTGGGGGATGCAGCCCTGCTGGTTTCTCCTACCGAACCCCAGGCATTCACGGAAGCCATTTTGCGGGTGAGAAGTGATCATAACCTGCGGAAGGCATTGATCGAAAAAGGGCTTAGCCGGGCGGCTGGTTTTAGATGGGACCGGGCGGCTAGTCAACTCTTAGATTGTTTCGGGCGCGTGGTCACGGAAAAACAAGGCGCGAGGCGACCCATGACCTAAAGGAAGTTCAAAATGGCGAAGTTCAAATGGCAAAGTTCAAATGCTCCATTTGCGATTTGCCTTTTGCCATTCGCCATTTGACTTCCTTTTCGCCAGGAGTGCGACTCCGCCAAGACTAAGGTTGCAAGGGGCAAAGGGATTGCGCCACAAACCAGTCAGGGTTCTCCATGTCGTGCGGGCCGTACCTGGCGGAGGAGCTGAGGCTTGGCTGCTGAAAGCCACGAGGCAAATCGACCGCGATGATCTTAAGTCCGATTTTTGCTCCCTTTGGCCCCCTTCAGCAGGTTTTTGTGATGAGGTTCGAGAGTTAGGAGGGCGTGTCTTACTCTGCCCTTTCACTGCCAACCTGGCGACCTTCCCTCGGCGGTTTCGCCGGCTCCTTCGCGCGGAGCGATATGATGTCGTACACTCCCACGTGGGTTTGCCTTCGGGGGTAGTGCTGCGGGAGGCGATGCTTGAAGGTGTTCCGAAACGGATTGCGCACAGCCATAACAGCGACGACTTCCATCCGCGTTCCCTTTTGAGGGCCGCCTGGCGTGCAGCCATGCGGACCGCGGTTCGAAAGTATGCGACCGCCGGCTTGGCTTGTTCCGAGCCGGCTGCGAGATTCCTGTTCGGTCCCCACTGGAGGTTGGACCCACGCTTCCGAGTGCTCCACTGCGGAATCAATTTGGAGCCTTTTCGGACTGCTCCATCGAAAGTAGAGACGCGAAGGGAATTTGGAATTCCCGTCGATGCTCCGGTCATCGGACACGTGGGCCTGTTCGAGCGCAGAAAAAATCAGGCTTTCTTGCTACAGGTAGGCCGGGAGATCCTGAAAGTACGGCCCGAGGTGAGGTTTTTGTTGGTGGGCGACGGCCCGTTGCGCCCCCAGATCGAGGCGATGGCGCGGGAATTTGGCTTGGAAAAGAATGTTGTCTTCGCCGGTCAGCGGTCCGACGTCCCTTACTTGATGCTGTCTGCGATGGACGTGTTTGCTTTGCCGTCTTTCGAAGAGGGTTTAGCCATCGTTTTGACCGAGGCCCAGGCGGCGGGACTTCACAGCCTTGCTTCGAGCGCAGTCCCCGCTGAAGCCGGCGTGGTGCCTGGAGGCGTGGAACAGCTTCCTTTGTCTGAAGGCCCAAAGCCTTGGGCTGCGACCTTGCTGCGGATGCTGGAGAACGGACGAATGGAAAAACAGGTGGCGCTAGGCGCCATCGAGCAGACAGATTTCAACCTCCGGCGATCTTGTTCGGAACTCACTCGAATTTACGGAGCGAGCGAGTGATGGGTTTCAGAGCTCGAAATTCGGAAATCTGGCAGGTGGATAAGATCAGCTTGATCGAGTTTCGAATTTCGGTTTTCGAATTTCGAATCTTTCGAGTGTTGTAGGAGGGCGGGTGGAAAGACTGGCGCGTTCTTACGGTCCCGGGGCGATTGCTCGTAGGGCAGATCACGACCAGGTGCAATTGGAAGGAAGGGCGTGGAAATCTGCCATGTGGAAGGTATTCGCCTTTCACTTGTTTCGGGTTGCTTTGTTTTTCGGGGCCGCCTACAACCACTACGAGCATAACGAAGGGACCGCATGGTTACTTGGAATCCTTTTCGTATATTCGTACCTGGATCGAGAGTTCTTCCTGAAGCCTGACCTCATGAATGCCTATCTCGCGTTCAGCGTGATCTTCTATTATTCGCGATGGGTGATGGGGTGGGGAAACATCGGGACGACTATCTACGGGCAGGACGCTCCAAACTGGGTGAAAGTCATCAAGGATATTGTGTGGCTAGGTTTTGTGGCAGTGTTTGCTTTCAGGGCGTTAACGCGACCACGGTTTGACCGTAATATGCCTTTGTGGTTTACCCCTCGAGGAATGATCCTAGTCCTTCTGACGGTGGTTTATCTCGGCTTGCCCACTCTCGCTTTGATTTACGCACGCGGCAGCATATTTGATATTGTGCTCCTTGCGATGAGATACCCGCTGGAGTACGTTCCCTTTTTGTTCCTGTTTCCATTTGTCTTGCGGGGCAAGAGTTCGATCAGGTACCTCCGGACATTCATTCCCCTGGTCTCGCTATCCCTAATATTCCTGGGCATTGAGATGTTCTCTGGCCGGCGGACGGGCTTCGGTTACGGTGGATGGTACACCCGCTATGGCTCCATCTTTGGCTCCCCCAACGATTTCGGAGTGTTCATGATGCTGACGATTGCCACCGTGCTGGCCTTTCTGGCTGAACGGGCAATAAGGTGGACTCCCAAAGTTGTCGCGTTCTCAGTCCTCTGCTTGTGTGCGCTCGCGTCGACCATCTCCCTGAGCGCCGGTTTTGCAATGTTCTTCACCACGATCAACCTGGTGCTTTTTACAAAAGACAGGATAAAGAGCGCCTTCACCGTAATTGCGGTCGCCGTCTTGGTTGCTTGTCTCTATTACGTATTTCCGGATGTCGGGGTTGCCAAATTCCTTGTCATACGTATGGAGAATCTAGCCACCTCTAGGGATGAGAGCGCCTCTTCACACTACACCAGCATTATTCTGGCCGAGGAGGCAATCGAACGGTTTGAGCCGGCCGAGTACGTCTTTGGCACATTTGAATCGCGCAATCAGGCTCTGGCGCCGGAAACATACTACCTGAGGACATTCTACCTTCGGGGGGGCTCCAGCCTTGCAATTCTCTTGGCAATTATCGGTTTGTCGCTATTCGAAAGCCACCACAGGTACCGCGCGGCAAAGGGAGATCGTGAAAGGAGAGGCTTGTTCCTGGCCGCCTTCCTGGGTGTAGCTGGGATCGCGTTCGCCTGTCTGTTCATTCCATATCTCGATAGTTTCCCTTCGAATTTCTATTTCTGGTTTCTCGTCGCGATTATCTGGTGCGAACCGATGACTGAAAGAGAAATCATTGCAATGCATGCAGCCCGGCCTCAGCAGCAGGTCACCGCCCGGCAAACGCGGAAGTTGGCGCCTGGCCTTGCGCGCTCATAATCTTAACAGTGAAGCGGAACGAAGGGAGGAAGACCAGCGTGCGCACGTTTTTTCCCAGTCCCGTTGTGTTCTCGCGCTACCAGGGCAAGGGGTCACTCCATATCGCGCGGAATCTCAAAACTGCACTCGCCCTTGCGGCGGCTTTCCTTTCTATGCAGGGAAGTCTCAGCGAGGGTTACAGCCTAACCTACGGGCCAATCCCGGTCCACAAGAACTTGTCGCAAACCATGCACCTCGCACCTCAGTTATTCCGGCGACTTGGCGCCGCTCCTCAGGAGAACCGTGCACCCGGACTTCCGGGGGAGGCCGGAAATATCCGCTGGGCTGATCACTACCAAGGAAAAGACTTAGGCGCGCAGATCAATGCCGCGGATTCCGAGCTAGGGAGTGAAGCCGGGGAAATCCGGGTAGGCCGGACAGGCACGGTGGAAACTCGTGTCACGCTTTCTTCGAATCATGTCCTGCATCTTCTCGCGCCGACGACGTGGAAAGCCGGAATCCAGGTACAGAATGGCAATTCGGTTGTCGGCGAAGGCTGCGCCGCATTGATCACTTTGGCTTTCCCTTCTCCTGGGCCGCTCATTTCCGGGAAAAGCATTTACAATCTGAAAGTGTCGAATCTTTGTGCCCAGGCCCAGCGCGAGTCACCTGGATCTGTATTGGTGATCGTTGACGCGGGACAGGAAGTCGAGGTGACCGGTTGCCACACAAACAACCTTCGCCTCAGTGAGTTAGACTCTTCTTCCGAAATCAAGCTGATCGGGAACACGGCTGTCTCCGCCCGCAATGATAGCGCTGCAGGTGCAGCCGTGAACATTACCTTCACACAAGGCGTCGTCGCCAGTGACAATTTCATTCAGGGCTTCGTGCATGGCTTCCAGTGGTGGGGTGGCGACGCGAACCCGAAAACAGGCCAGGGCGCAGTGACGACCAAGCGCGGGGCCCGAGACCTCTCCTTCATCGGCAACAAGATTACCGATGTCGGGGGAGCGGGGATTTGGGGCAGCATGGGTGAAGGCGTTGTCGCTTCCAACAATATCATCGAGACCTGCGGCGATGTATGCCTCGACTCGGAAGGAAGCAATTCCGTCGTCTTCTCGAACAACTATGTAAAGGACGGAGCCAATGGAGCCATCGCTACTTTCTATTACAACCGGGATGTGCTGATCACGGGGAACACCGTGGTCTCCAGTAAATGGGATAAGCCTCTTCTCCGCACCTATACGACCGGCCAAGCCGCGCCTTACGATCGCGACACGCAAGTGGTGGGCAACCATTTTACCTGCCTTGATGCGACTCCCTGCTTCATCAGTTCAACCAGTGGGCTGCCGGAGAGATTCGTGTTCAAAGACAACACGTTACGAAACGTCACGTTGTTCCTTTCCGATGCCAACCCCAAGCATATCGTGGTGATTTCCGGTAATGACTTCCTGTTTGATGAGGTTACTACCGCGGTGCATGGAGCCATTTGGGCGGGGCGTAACTACTCCTTGTCGCCGGGCGACCCCGGTTATTGTGAGATCTCGAATAACACGGTGCGCTCGAACGTCGTGCAGCCTCCCGGAAGTGCAGCCATCTTCGTGTATCAGGACGATCCGAAGATCGCTCCATTGACCGTCGTTGAAGGCAATCGCACAGTCGGACTTCACCCTTTCCCTGTTGACATCTCCGTGGGGGGCGCAAGCCCGAATCCCTCCGTGACGCCTGTTTTTCTAGTCCGCGACAACCTTATGGGCGCGGGGGTATTTTCCCGGCTGGATCAAGCGAACCCCAGGTCAACCGTCAAACTGGAAGGGAACTACCGTATGGATTCGTCTCCTATTCCTGGCCAATGAATCGCAGGACGGAACGATGCAGCGCGTAATCGCAATTGATGCCAGAATGCTCGAGCACTCCGGCATCGGGACCTATCTCAGGAACTTGCTCGCGCACCTCGCAGCCTTGGAGAACGAATATGTGTTTGAAGTGATTTGCCAGCGGCGGGAGGCCCTGGATGGCCTGCCGCCCAGCAAGTTCCGATTTGTCGCTGCCAGGTCGCCGATCTACGGCCTGAGCGAGCAATGGGAAATAGCGCGGCTCGCTCGGCACGCTCAGCTGCTCCACAGCCCGCACTATAACGCTCCACTCCTCTATCGAGGGAAGCTGGTAGTGACGATTCACGACCTCATTCATTTAACGGACCCGACTTTCCGACGAACTCTTGCTGCGCGGTTCTATGCCCGGCCGGTGTTCAACCTGGTGGCGCGGAGGGCCGATTGCATCATTGCGAATTCAGAATTCACAAAGCAGCAGATCGTCGAGCACCTCGCGGTTTCACCCTCGAAAGTGAGTGTGGCTTACCTGGGGGTTAGCGAACGCTTCCGTCCACGCGACCACAATGAGGCTTTTCTCCGCGCCTCCTCTTTGCTGGGCGTTAGCCGGCCTTATCTACTCTTTGTCGGAAATCTGAAACCCCACAAGAACGTTAAAAGCCTCCTCCAGGCATTCGCGCAAATATGCGCTCACAGTGACTTCAACCTCCAATTGGTGATCCTGGGTGATGACCGAAAATGGAAGCCGGGTCTAGTGGATGAATCCAGGAGTTTGAGGCTTGCTGAGCGGGTCGTCTTTGCTCCGCGTGTCCCTTACCAAGACCTTCCGTGGGTGTATGCGGCTTCGGAAATACTGGTGATGCCTTCCTTGATCGAGGGCTTTGGCCTGCCTGTTTTGGAGGCTATGGCCTCCGGCACGCCGGTAGTGTGCTCGCGGGTTGCTTCCCTGCCCGAGGTGGCGGGGGACGCGGCCGAGTATTTTGAACCAGCGAGTGTGGATGACCTTGCAATGGCCCTGGAAAGGGTTCTAAGATCAACCCAGTTTCAAGCAACCCTGCGTTCGAGAGGTCTGGAGCGAGCTAAGCTCTTCTCTTGGGAGGAATTCGCGCGCAGACACTACGAGGTGTATCGGGAGGCACTGGGGACCTGAGCAAGGTCATGCCATGAGACTCGTTTCGAAGAATGCTGTAGCTGTGGTCAACACGCCGCACGATGGGCAGGACGACGGCATCACACGGCGAAGGTCTAATTCGCGTTTTCTCATCGTGGGCAGCGTAGCCCTTTTCTGTTTTTGCCTCGCCACCAGGATTCCCCTACGGTCCAGGTTGCTATCCGGTTGGGACCCCGTTCAATTTGCTCTTGCCATACACCACTTCGATATCAACCACGACCGGCCCCAGCCCCCAGGGTATATCGTCTACGTTGGACTGGCAAAGTTGATGTTCGGGCTCGTCCATGACGACAACTTGACGCTCACAACGCTCTCCGCGCTCTTCTCCGCCCTTTCAACGGTGCTGATATTCCTCCTTGCCTTTGCGATGTACGACCGGCGTACAGCCCTGCTTGCGTCCGCCGTGTGGGCTACGTGTCCCCTCGTGTGGTTCCACGGACTAATTGGGGAAATCTACGCCTCGGCTGGCTTCAGCAGCCTGGCAGTTGGTCTTGCTGTCTTCTTGTTGTTGAGATCACCAAGCGCGTTAGCGGCAGCATGCGCAGGCATTGTCTATGGTCTGGCCACGGGGCTTAGGCCAGATCAGCTTCTTCTGCTCGCCCCCCTCTTCGTTTTTCCCTTCTGGCGCTCCGCTCTGTGCCGGCGCTGGGCGCCCCTCGCATTCTCATCAGGAGGGGTTGTATATGCCGCATGGTACATTCCCACCGTCATTTCCGCAGGCGGCTACAGCAGGTACAGCGTGCTTGTGGGCACCCAATTCTCCGACGCTCTTAAGAGGGGGAACATCCTTTTCGGCGCTTCACCAGCGGCGCACCTTTGGATGCTGATGCGGCTGGCCAGCGGCTTGGCGCTGGGGCTATTGCCACTTCTGGTTGTTCTCGCCATCCTGTGGATGCTGCGCACGCCCAGCATGGAAGTGGATCGGAAAAGTGGGGACGAAACCCTTTTTCTGGTTGTTTGGGCGGCTCCATTTCTGCTGTTTTACAGCCTGATTTTCATTGGCAGGGTCTCCTACTGTCTGGCCTGCTTGCCGCCTCTACTTTTGCTGGTTTCGAGGTGGGCTGTCCTGACCCTCGCCGCGCCCAATCGAAACGGCAAGGACAAGTTTTGGCTCCTCCTGTTCTTGGCACTTGTCGCGAATGGGGGTGTTTTCTTCCTTATCCCCAGGTTGCCCGAGCCCAAGGTCGCATCCAAGTCTTTCAGGCTGTTCAGACTTGTCCCCGAGGCCTTGAACCGCTCATTTCTTTCCTGCGTGTATGACCAGCTTCGCTTCGACCAATCGGTGAAGAAGAGATACTTCGAGGAGCTCCGGAGGCTCCTTCTGCAAGGTGATTCGGCGGTGCTCATTCTACAGCTTGGACCACCGGATTGCCTGAACGGCCGGATCCTGGAATACTACTTTCCCCATGTGCGTTTCTATGCAGCCCTGGGCGATAGCGAACCGGTTCCCGGTTTTCGGCGTCCGCCCCCTCCAAAGCAAGGCAGCTCACTCAACGAATCCCACCCGTTGGAGGAGAACGACGCGGCTGATCGGGGGCCGACCTTGGAGGTCGCTAGAGATCGCGTGCTGATGCTCTGCTCGAAAGGCCTGTTTCTCGAGGTGAATGGAAAAGGCGGAAGCGCGCAGGTGGTCGAAACCGCAGACCAGAGCGATCGCTCAGACATTTACCGAGTTTACGACCTGCGTTTGACCCCAACGTCCTCGGTGGAGGTTAGCACGGGTCGCCAATCTGTCTCGATTGTGGAACGACCCTGACCCTGCTACAAGTTACCAGGTGCACTTATGGATGATCTGAGACAACCCGAGGGAGACAGCTCCGTAAGCCAGGTGACTCGAGGCACGCGAGAGCCGGAACTTCTCTCGAGTGCTCGAGTGGCCATTGTGCATTACTGGTTCGTAAAGTTCCGGGGCGGGGAGCGTGTCGTGGAAGCCCTGGCCGAGATGTTCCCGCAGGCTGATCTTTTCACTTTGGTTCTCGATCCGGATGCGCTTCCCCCGTCGCTGCGGTCGCGCAATTTCACCACTTCATTTCTTCAGAACACGCCAGGTGTCAAGCGCCACTATAAGAAACTGCTCCCGCTCTTCCCCCTGGCGCTCGAACAGTTCAATCTGGACGATTACGATCTGGTGATTAGCTCCGAGTCGGGCGCGGCGAAGGGCGTTCTAACTCGACCTCATACCTGCCACATCTGCTATTGCCACACGCCCATGCGTTATGTCTGGGATATGTACCATCGGTATCGCGCTGCGCCAGGAATGGGGGCAATCGCGCGCCTGGTTTTTTCTCTCTCGGCCCATTACATGCGTCTGTGGGATTATGCCGCCGCCGCGCGCGTGGACTATTTTGTGGCGAATTCCAGGAATGTTGCGGGCCGAATCGGTAAGCATTATCGCCGCGAGGCAACGGTGATCCATCCACCCGTGGCTGTCTGCACAGGCTATGTTTCGCCGTCAGTGGAAGACTATTACCTGGTGGTCGGCGAGCTTGTGGACTATAAACGTGTTGACCTGGCCATCGAAGCGTGCAATCGCCTGGGACGGCCTCTGCGGATTATCGGCGAGGGTGAAGAGTTTGAGCGCCTGCGGAGTCTGGCCGGCCCCACAGTCCGGTTTTTGGGACACTTACCAGACCCGGAATTGCGTGAGCACTATGCGCGCTGCCGCGCCCTGCTGTTTCCGGGCGAAGAGGACTTCGGGATCGTCCCGGTCGAAGCGCAGTCTTTTGGCCGGCCTGTGATCGCGTTCGGCCGAGGTGGAGCCCTGGAAACTGTAGTTGGTGGTTTTCCTACAGACCCCGTTGCCCCCGAAGCTTCCACCGGCGTACTCTTCGCCAAGCAGTCCGCCGAATCCCTGGCTGCCGCAATTCGCTTTTTCGAGTCCAACGAGAGCCGCTTTTCGCCCACCTTAATTCGACATCACGCCGAACGTTTCGAAGTGTCGCGATTTAAAGCGGAGATGCGTGCCTTTATTGGCGCTAGAATGCTAGAATTTAGAAATAAGCGGATTAAAACCGGAGGCTAGCTAGGAAGCCGCAGCGGCGGCGAAAGAGTTACAGCTCGCGGCGTAAGATCGTGTGTAGGAATCCGACTCGGCTGTTCTGATTCATGGCGTCTGCTTCCTGAGCTCTTCTGGATGATCGCAAGGGGGGAAACTGGTGGAGAACACCGCGTTGATCACGGGCATTACCGGGCAAGACGGGTCATACCTGGCCGAGTTCCTGCTCTCGAAGGGCTATCGTGTTTGTGGCTTAGTCCGCCGCAGTAGCACCGTGAACTTCGAGAGGCTGTACCATTTGCAAGACAAAATCGAGCTTATTCCGGGGGATCTGCTTGACCAGAATTCACTGATCAGCGCCCTCCAGCACTGCGAACCCAAGGAAGTCTATAATCTGGCTTCGCAGTCTTTTGTCCCCACTTCCTGGAACCAGCCGACTCTGACCGGCGAATTCACGGCGCTCGGGGTGACCCGGATGCTGGAGGCAGTCCGGCTAGTGAATCCCAAAATACGGTTTTATCAGGCCTCCTCGAGTGAGATGTTCGGCATGGTCCGTGAGAGCCCGCAAAATGAAAACACGGCCTTCTACCCACGGAGCCCCTATGGCGTAGCCAAGCTCTACGGCCACTGGATCACCGTCAATTACCGGGAGAGTTACGGCCTTTTCACCTGCTCAGGCATTCTGTTCAATCACGAGTCGCCCCGGCGCGGCCTGGAATTCGTCACACGCAAGGCGAGTTACGGCGCGGCGCGGATCAAGCTCTGCCAGCAAACAAAGCTCAAAATGGGGAACCTTGACGCTGAACGCGACTGGGGATTCGCCGGTGATTACGTCGAAGCCATGTGGCAGATGCTCCAGCAGGAAGAACCGAAAGATTTCGTTGTCGCCAGCGGAGTGGCCCATTCTGTACGCCAGCTTTTGGAAATCGCCTTCGGCCACCTGGGCATGGACTACCGGGATCACGTGGAAATAGACCCGGCCTTGCTGCGCCCGGCGGAGGTGTATCACCTGCTCGGGGACTCGACTAGAGCCCGGCAGGAGTTAGGCTGGAAACCCAAAGTGGGTTTCGACAGCCTGGTCAAGATGATGGTGGACGAGGATCTGGCGCGGCTCGAGGCGAAATGAAGACGCTGATTACAGGCTGTGCGGGCTTTGCAGGCTCTCACCTGGCTGAATACCTTCTCGGCAAAGGCGAAGAGGTCATTGGCCTCCTCGCTGTCAATGACGACTGCGCCAATCTCAAGCACATCAAGAGCCATCTCAAAGTCGTTAGCGCGGATCTGCGCGAATTCGCCCGAGTGCGCGAAGTGATCGAGTCGCTCAGGCCCCAACGCATCTATCACCTTGCCGCATTTTCTTCGCCGGCGGATTCATTCGAGGACCCGGTCGAGACCTATAGTGTGAATTTCATGGGCACCCTCAACCTCTTTTCAGCCTGGCTCCGGGCCGGAATGGACTGTCGATTTCTTTTAGTCAGTTCAGCCGAGGTATATGGCTTAGTTCCTAAGGAGAAACTGCCGTTGCGGGAAGAAATGGAACCTTGCCCTGTCAGCCCCTATGCGGGAAGCAAGGCCGCCGCCGAGATGCTGAGCCTGCAGTTCCTCCGAAGTTACGGCCTGCCCATTGTTCGCGTCCGGCCTTTTAATCATACCGGACCACGCCAATCATCGAGATTCGTGTGCTCGAATTTCGCCCGGCAGGTGGCGGAAATCGAATTAGGGTTGCGGCCCCCTACGATCGTGGCCGGGAACATCGATGCGGCGCGCGACTTCAGCGACGTGCGCGACATCGTCCGGGGCTACTTCGATCTGCTGGAACGCGGCGCGCCGGGCGAAGCCTATCAGCTTTGTTCTGGCCGTTCCGTCTCGATAAGAAGCATCCTGGACATGCTGATCCCCTTCGCCTCGAAACCGGTTCAAGTCTCGGTCGACAAGTCCTCTTTGCGCAAGCATGATGCGGCTGAGATTTGGGGTGATTATTCGAAAGCCAAGGTTGCGGTTGGCTGGGAACCTCGTCATGAACTGGCGGATACGCTGCGAGAGCTGACTGACTATTGGAGGGGGAGGATCAAGCTGAACTCATGAGACCAGCGGAACTTCCCCGCAGATTCGCTGTGGCGCATGAGCAGCGCGTTTTGAACTCACCCTGTGCGCCTCCGTGGCGCGAGTGGGAAGAGTCGTGGAACGTTAAGGAGCTCATCAACCTATGAACATTCTCGTTACGGGTGCGGCTGGCTATGTGGGCAGTGTCTGTGCGGCGGAACTAGTGAGGCAAGGCAACCATGTGGTCGCCTACGACAATCTGAGTGCGGGACACCGCCAGGCGGTAGCCGGCGGCGCTCGACTTGTGGTGGGAGACATTGCAGATACCGAAAAACTCAAGCGGGCGTGCAGAAGGCATGGCATTGAGGCTGTCATGCACTTTGCGGCCAGCGCTCTGGTGGAGGAGTCGGTTCGCAATCCTCATTTGTTTTATTCCAACAACGTCAGCGGCACCATTGCGCTTCTGGAAGTCATGGCATCGTTGAAGATCCAGCGGCTGATCTTTTCTTCCAGCGCCGCCGTCTACGGCGAGCCCAAGATTGTTCCTATCCCGGAGGATCACCCAACTAGCCCTGTCAACCCCTACGGCGAGACCAAGCTCGTGATCGAACGAGCGCTGGCTTGGTACCGCAACGCCTACGGAATACAGTCTGCTGCCCTGAGGTATTTCAACGCCGCCGGAGCGACTGAGGAGTTCGGCGAAGACCACAGGCCGGAGACTCATCTGCTGCCCCGCTTGTTCGCGGCCGCCTCCGGCGCTAAGCGCGCCTTTCAGATTTATGGCGACGATTATCCGACCCCAGACGGCACCTGTGTACGAGATTTCGTGCACGTTCTGGATATCGCCCAAGCTCATATTCTGGCCCTGCACTCTCTTTCAAAACTCGGTTCGGGGATATATAATGTGGGTCACGGTAAAGGATATTCGATTCGGGCGGTGCTGAAAGCCGTCGAGGAAATCACTGGACGCAAGCTTGAAGTCCAGGTGAGTGGACGACGCCCCGGTGACCCGGCGGTGCTGGTTGCCACCGCACGAAGACTGCGCCGGGAGCTGAAATGGCAACCCCGGCACTCGGACCTTAAGAACATCATTCAGTCAGCCTGGGTGTGGATGCAGAAGTATCCCAAAGGGTACCGGGCCTAAAGCGTTGATCCGACGACGTCTCAACCAGATCGAGTTCGCACTTCGGCTGTCGGTGTTAATGCTGCCGCTACCAGCCTTTGTAATCGCGGCTTACCTGCGCTTTGCGGCCGGCATCATACCTGTTGGGTTTGATCCGCGGTATATCGATCCAACTCCCTACTTCGGTTTGCTGCTTTTGGCGGCGCTGGCTTGGGCTGTGGTGGTCGAGCATTTTGACCTCTCCCGCGTCGACCGCTTGTTTCCGGCCCGCGACGCAACCCGCACGGCGCTTGTGGCCAGCGCGACCGCATATACGGCGGTTACCGCGGCCTCGTTTTTCTATCGTAACGTCAGCTTCTCGCGCCTGTTCGTTGTCATCAGCGGCGTGGCCCTCTTCTTCCTGGTCATCGCTACCCAGCAAGTCTTTAGGGCGTACCTCAACAACATGCGGCGAAGGGGCGAGAAGTGTTCCCGGTTGCTGGTGATAGGAGCCGACGAGTACGCCGAGCGAGCACTCCACTCCCTCCTCCAATCCATGGTGATCCCGTGCAGCGTGGAGGGATTCGTTCGCTTGCCGGGACAGACCCCGTGTCCGGCTTGTAAGCCCTTGTTCGAACTCGAGGCGCTCGAAACCATGACGGTAGAGCCCCGCGCCGATGATGTGCTGATCGCCGTCCCCCTTCCGCGCCTTGCAGAGGCTTCCATTCTGGTTCGCCAGTTGGAACGCCTGAGCGTCCCCGTAAGAGCGATCCTGGATCTGGGGCCTGGTATCTCATTTCGCAATACCATTTTCCATTCCGGCGATACGACTTTTCTGGACTTGAACGCCACACCCTCCGAGGCGGTCGCCTATACAATTCTGAAACGCACTTTTGATCTTGCGTTTGCGACGCTCGTCGCTATCCTTACGGCTCCGTTGATGTTGCTGATTGCGGCGGCGATTCGCCTGACCTCTCCTGGGCCGGTTCTCTTCGCTCAGGACCGCGTGGGCTTAAACGGGCGATTGTTTCGCGTCTACAAGTTCCGGACTATGAGCGTGGGCAATCCGGGAGAGAGCGACACCCGATGGACCACCAGCAATGACCCACGACGGACCAGGTTGGGCGCCTTCCTGCGCGCCACGAATCTCGACGAACTTCCGCAGTTCTTCAACGTCCTGAAAGGCGAGATGAGCGTGGTCGGCCCGCGGCCCGAGCGGCCCTACTTCGTAAAGAAGTTTCAGGATGACGTTGCCCAGTACAACACTCGCCATTACCTGAAGGTGGGAATTACAGGATGGGCTCAAGTGAATGGCTGGCGTGGCGATACGTCCATTTCTAAACGTGTCGAGCATGACCTTTACTATTTGCGAAACTGGTCTCTCTGGTTCGATATGAAGATTATCTGGCTGACCCTGTGGCGGGGCTTCTTCAGCAAGAACGCCTATTAGGGTAGAGTTCCCGCCTCGGACCGGTTTATTCCGCCCGCGACGGGTCCGGCCACCGCGCAGGTCAGAATCCTGATTTGACTATTGGATCCGTCTCACGGGTCGCTCTGGCGAGCCTCCGATCGTGAGGTCCACGATTCTTATGCCGGCTTTTCGAGGAGATTAAGTGAAGCGAATCATTCAATGGAGTCTTTTGCTGATCATCGCAGGGTCCGTCCTAGCATTTGGGGGTGTGCAACCTCTCGCTTATAGCGCCGTAGAGGCTGCGCTCTTCATCTTATCCGCGGTCGTGCTGATCAAACAAACTGGCGAAGGGAAAATAAACCTCCCTGTCCCGCTGTGGATTCTTCCCTTCCTGTGCCTCGTGCTTATACAGATGATTCCTCTGCCGGGGAAAATCGTATCCTGGCTTTCGCCGAACCGTTTGTTCTTTGACGTTCAAGCTGCCCTCGCTCCGGGGGCCGCGCACTGGGCAACGCTAAGCGTCTACCCGCACGACACACTATTCGACTTTTTCAAGCTGCTCGCTTACCTCGCAGCCTTTGTTTTGGCCGCTTATTCCTTTGAGCCCAGAGAAGGCAGGGGCGTGCTCGCGCCCGGCTTGATCGTGTTGGGAACATTCGAAGCCGGCTATGGGATCGTCCAGTATCTGACCGGTTACCAGAAGATATTTGGCCTTACGAAACAATTCTACACCGAGGAAGCCACTGGGACTTACATCAATCATAATCATTTCGCCGGGCTGCTGGAGCTTGTGATTCCTTTTGCGGCGATGATGGTCTTCTACAACCTGCAATCCCGGCCCGGCCAGAATGGGGCCGAAAGGTGGCGAGGGCGGCCCGGTAGGACTGGATTTGACCCACGCATCGTCTTCTACGCGTTCATCGTGATCCTGCTGCTCGTTGGCGTGGTCTTTTCGCGCTCGCGCATGGGCATCTTTTCGGTATTGACGAGTCTAATTCTAATGGGTTTACTAGGCCTCCTGGGAGAAGGGCGCCGGGCCTGGATGGTTATCACCTTGCTTGTTATAGCCTTTTCGATGACCTACGCCGTCTGGATCGGCCTCGACCCCGTGGTCAAGCGATTCGAACTCATCTCGCCCGGGGGCACGGAAAGCCCTTATTCCCGTTTCACGATTTGGAAACAGGTCGACGGAATCCTCAGGGATTATCCCGCCGTAGGCACAGGCTTGGGGACTTTTCCGGTGGTGTACCGCCGCTATCAGACTTCCTTGCTCGAGCTTCAGGTTGACCACGCGCACAACGATTATCTGGAGGTGGCTGCTGACACGGGAATCGCCGGCGCGGTTCTGCTCTTCGTCCCCATTCTGTGCTTGCTGGTCAAGATGATCATCGCTTACGCCGGAGCGCGAAATCCTTACCGGCGCTCGGTACTCCTGGCGTGTATTGGGAGCACCGCGGCCTTGCTCGTTCACTCCACCATGGATTTTAATTTGCAGATCCCAGCCAACGCCTTGCTGTTTGCGGTCGTGCTGGGCATCGGATCCAAGGCCACCATTTCCGCAGTTCCATCCCGGAGTGCAACCGTATGAAAGGCATCATACTGGCGGGCGGCATCGGTTCGCGATTGTTCCCTCTCACGCGGGTTACGAACAAGCACCTTCTTCCCGTGTATGACCGCCCCATGATTTTTTTCCCCATCCAGACGTTGGTCAATGCCGGGATAACGGATATCCTCCTGGTGACGGGAGGACAGAATGCAGGTGACTTCTTGCGCCTGCTGGGCAATGGAAAAGACTTCGGCCTCCAGCATATCAACTACACCTACCAGCAAGGCGAAGGCGGGATTGCGGACGCCCTCCGCCTGGCGGAATATTTTGCCGCCGGCGAAAAGATCTGCGTAGTTCTCGGCGACAACGTTATTGAAACGAATATTATTGCCGCGTGCGTGCAATTCAAGAAACAGGAAAAGGGCGCCCATATTCTTCTGAAGGAAGTTGCCGATCCGCAACGCTTCGGCGTCCCGGTATTTGAAGGCGGGCGAATCGTTCGCATCGAGGAAAAACCCAAGGAAGCCAAGTCACCCTACGCGGTGATTGGCATTTACATGTATGATGCCACGGTGTTCGACCGCATCCGAAAGCTGAAGCCTTCCGCCAGGGGAGAATTCGAAATCACCGATGTGAACAATCAGTTCCTGGCTGATGGCACCCTCACTTACAGCGTGCTTGATGGCTGGTGGACCGACGCCGGAACCTTCGATTCTCTCTTGCGCGCCACGAACCTGGTTGCACAAGGAGGAGCAAACAAAGTCTCTTGATCTGGGAGCGTGAGATTTGAAGATTCTGGTCACGGGCGGCGCCGGCTTTATCGGCTCCAATTTCATCCGTTACTTTCTCGGCGCCCATCCTGAAAGCGCGGTAGTCAATTTCGACAAGTTAACCTACGCGGGAAACCTCGATAATCTCTCCGATCTGCAATCGCACTCCGGGTACAAATTCGTCCTTGGAGACATTTGCGATGCCGACGCCGTACGGGAAGTCCTGGAACAGCGCGTTGAGGCGGTAGTGCATTTTGCGGCGGAGAGTCACGTCGACCGGAGCATCGCCGATGCTCGCGAGTTCATTCGCACCAACGTCCAGGGCACGTGGACGCTCCTCGAAGCTGCGCGCCGCGCTAAGCTCTCCCGCTTCGTGCACGTATCCACCGACGAGGTCTATGGAAGTCTGGCTCGCGGGGTAACCGCCGATGAACGCGCCGCGCTTCAGCCTAACAGCCCCTACGCGGCGAGCAAGGCGGCTTCAGATCTGTTGGTCAGAAGCTTCTGGCAGACCTACCGTTTTCCCGCCCTCCTGACACGTTCCTCGAATAACTACGGTCCGTTCCAGTTCCCCGAGAAGTTCCTTCCGTTGATGATCACCAACGCGCTTGAAGGCAAGCCGCTTCCCGTCTACGGCGATGGGCTCAACGAAAGAGATTGGATTTTTGTGGAGGATCACTGCCGCGCTCTCGACCGCGTCCTCGAGGCTGGGCGTCCGGGCGAAATCTATAACATCGGATACGGGCAAGGCCTCAGCAATTTGAGTGTGGTGCGAAAGCTGCTCCAGATCCTGCGCAAGCCCGAGGATCTTATCAAGTTTGTGGAGGACCGGCCGGGACACGATCGCCGGTATGCGCTCGACAGCGCGAAGATCCGCGGGGAGTTGGGCTGGAAGCCCACCGTGACCTTCGAGGAAGGGCTGCTGCGAACCGTCGAGTGGTACCGCCTCCACCCCGAATGGGTGCAGAAAACCAAGAGCGGCGAATACCGGGATTATTACCGGAAATTCTACGAAAATCGCCGGGATTCCCTTGCCCAATTGTGAAAGTAATTCGCGCGGGCTGTTTGTGCAGCGTAAAATCCTTCTCCGTTCTCTCTGTGCGCAAGGAAAGATTGAACACACAGACCACTGAGAGCCTCCGTGTTCTCCGTGTTGAGGCTTTCAGAACACAAAGTGCACGGAGAAATACATTTTGGGTGCGGCTAAGGAAACTGATTCCACCAAGCATGCGCAAATGCCGCGCGCGCGACTTGCAAGCCGTTCAATGAACGATCAGCAATCGGTAGTGAGATCGCCATGCGAATTCTGATCACGGGAAGTAAGGGAATGTTGGGCCTCGACCTTTCGGCCCTTCTCCGCGCCCACCACGAAGTGGTTGGCGCGGACCTGCCCGAAGTCGACATCACTGATCTCCGCCTTGTGCGAGCAGCAATCCATGGCGCCGGGATTGACGCCGTAATCCACACCGCCGCCTTTACCGCCGTGGACGACTGCGAACGGCGCCCCGAGGTCGCTTTCCAGGTGAACGCGGAAGGCACTCGCAACGTGGCGATCGCCTGCCGCGAGTCCTCAGTTCCTTTGCTTTATATCAGTACCGATTATGTTTTCGACGGCCGCAAGCCAACTCCCTATGTAGAGAACGACACTCCCAACCCGCTCAACGCCTACGGCGCCAGTAAGCTGCAGGGCGAGAGGTACGTCGCGGAATTACTTCGAGCGGCCTGGATTGTCAGAACATCATGGCTCTTTGGCCCCCTGGGCAAGAACTTCGTTCGTACCATTCTGGAGCGAGCCCGGCAGGGAGATTCGCTGCGCGTAGTCGACGACCAGTTTGGAGCGCCCACTTACACTGTGGACTTGGCCGCGAAACTGGAACAAATCGTGATGAAAGGAAAACCCGGCATCTATCACGCAACGAACCAAGGCTACTGCTCCTGGTTCGAGTTTGCTGGCGAGATCCTTCGCCAGGCGGGACTGAGCCACGTTCCCTTGGCCGCCATTCCGACTTCAGCCTCGGACCGCCCGGCGCTGCGGCCGCGCAATTCTCGACTTGCCCACACGCGCCTGGAAAGTGAAGGCCTTGGCCTTCTCCCGCCCTGGCAGGACGCTTTGAAACGCTATCTCGCTAGGGAAAGCCAGGCGCAGAGCCAGGGGGAAAGGCCGTAATGTCTCGTTTCGTGCTGCTTGACCGCGACGGAGTGATCAACCGCCGCATTGTCTCCGGCTATGTTACCTGCTGGGAGAAATTTGTTTTCCTGCCCAGTGCTCTCGAGGCTTTGCGCCTTTTGAATGAGAAGAACTACCGGGTCATCGTCGTATCTAACCAAGCCGGAGTGGGAAAGGGTCTGATGACTGCTGCTCACCTCGACGAAATCACGCGCCGGTTCGTGGCCGAGGTTGAAACGCGAGGCGGACGAATACTTGCTGTTTACTACTGCACTCACCGCGCGGAGGATGGCTGCGAGTGCCGAAAACCCAAGCCGGGCTTGCTGCGGCGCGCCCAGGCCGAGCACCACTTTGACTTTGGGCGCACCTTCCTCGTCGGCGACACTGAAAGCGATCTCCTGGCGGCACACGCAGTGGGTTGTCCCGCGATCATGGTCTCCGGCACGCCTGTGGCCAGGTTGGAAGAGCTGCCACACGCCCCTCGGGTCACTGTCCCCAACTTGCTGGCGGCTGCTGAATTCCTGATCAACAAACCGGAATGATATAATGGATTGACACGGTGCTGAAAAACGCTGCATCGCTGTCATTCCGAGCGTAGCGAGGAATCTCGCCCTGCTCCGGGCAGTTCGCGAAACAGAAGTCGGAGCAAGATTCCTCGCTGCGCTCGGAATGACCCAGGTGGGTGAGGTTCTTGCCGGTGGAGACGGACATGATCCGCGAGCACTTTGCAGATTATTGCGCAGGTTTGAGCAAGGCCCTCGATGGGGTTTCTCGAGAGCGATTCGAGGAGTTTATCCACCTCCTCGAAAATGCCTATCACAACGATCGTCAGGTGTTCTTCATGGGAAATGGGGGCAGCGGGTCAACCGCTTCCCATTTCATCTGCGATCTCAACAAAGGCGTGTCCTACGGCCGCCAAAAACGCTTCCGTGGAATTTCTCTGAACGATAACCTCGCCACAATGACAGCCTATGCCAACGATGTCACCTACGAGGATGTTTTCGTCGAACAGTTGAAGAATTTCCTCGAGCCCGGCGACCTGGTGGTGGCGATCTCGGGCAGCGGCAACTCCCCCAACGTCCTCAAGGCCATCGCCTACGCGAACAGTCACGGCGCTCACACGGTCGGCCTGTGCGGTTTCGACGGCGGAAAACTTGCCGCCGCGGTGCAAACCCCAATCCTCGCTCCCGTGCACGACATGCAAAAGGCCGAAGACGCCCATATGATCCTATTGCACGTGGCGATGCAAGTTCTGTGTGCCCGCCTGTAGCGCCGAGGCCCGGAATTAGGAGCCGCGGCTTGCGCACTTGATAAGCCGGGGCCCCGGAACCTGTAATTCGCGACACCCCAAAACCAGTTTGGCTTCCAAAGTGCTAGAATACCTCCGTGAGGACGTCCAGTTGGGCGGGAAACTCCAGCTCCCTGGCGTCCTAGTATCCGAATTAGTGCTATGTCTACAAATACATGCGGGCAAACTCGCCGCACCTTCATGAAGAGAGGAGCTACGCTCGGTGGGGCCCTGCTGGCAGGCGGAGTTCAGCGTTGGCTCGGCTCCCCAGAGACCTTTGCCGCAGTTCCTTCCCAATCTCGCCTGGTCATCTCTCGCGACCCCAATCTCCGCTCCACCCCCACTGGCCTGGATTCCCCCCGCCTAATCAATTGCCTGGACCGCGCCATGCAGGCACTACACGATTGCGACTCGCCGCTGGAGGCGTGGCGCAAGATCGTGCGGCCCGGCGAGGTGGTGGGACTTAAGGTCAACTGCCTTGCGGGCAGGGGGAACTGCACGCGCCCGGAGTTGGTAAACGCCATCTGCGAGCGCCTCCAGCAAGCTGGCATCAAGGAAATCGTCATCTGGGATCGGCTGAATTCCGACCTCGAAAGCGCGCGCTTCAAAATCGTCGAGCGCGGCTCCGGAATCCGCTGTTTCGGAAACGACGTGCTGGGATTCGAAGAGGAACTGGCCACTTTCGGAAGTGCGGGAAGCCTGGTTGCGAAGACCCTCACTCAAGTTTGCGACGCCGTGATTAACCTGCCCGTGCTCAAGGACCATGGCATCGCCGGCGTCACGATTGCGCTCAAAAGCATGTTTGGTGCGATCCACAATCCCAACAAATACCACGTGAATGTTGGCAATCCCTACGTGGCCGACGTTTACATGCTGCCGCCGATTCGTCAAAAGGTGCGGTTGCATATTTGTGACGCCACCACCGCGCAGTACGAGGGCGGGCCTTCGTTCATGCCTCACTGGACTTGGCCGTACAATGGCTTGCTGGTGGGCCACGATCCGGTGGCCCTGGATTACATAGGCTGGCAAATCATTGAGAAAAAGCGGGCCGAGGCGGGCATGAAATCGCTACAGGAGATGAAGCGCGAGCCGGCTTACATTCGAACCGCCGCCGACGCGCAGCATAACCTGGGCAACAACGATCCAAGATTCATCAAAGTGGTGGAGGTTTGATTCTTGAATCTTGAATCTGGAATCCGGAATACCAGAGGTCGAAGTCCGATGCCAACCAAATGTGATCTGCGGCTCGTCGAAGCGCAAGTGCCGGCGGGCGGCGCTCGCCGCAGCGCGGAGTCAAGTGCGGCGAAACATAGCCCGCCTGGAGAATCTTCCAGTCTCGCCTGCGACCGCCGCTCCTTTCTAAAAGCGGCCTCACTTCCCTGCCTCGGCGCCTGCGCCGGAGCGATAATAGGAAGCCAGAAGGCCGTCTCTCTGTTTGCGGCTCCGCTCGCGGAAGACGACTCGCAGTTCGTCAAGGAGGCCCGGTTCTACGACAAACAGGCCTACCGGAAAATTAAGTGCAAGCTCTGCCCGCGCGGTTGCGCCATTGACGACCGGGAGCGCGGCTATTGCGGCGTGCGCGAGAACCGTGGCGGCACCTACTACACATTGGTGCATTCGCGCGTCGTGACCGCTCATATTGACCCCATTGAGAAGAAGCCTCTCTTTCATTTTCTCCCCGGCACGGTCGCCTTCTCCCTTGCCACCGCCGGTTGCAATGTAAACTGCAAGATGTGTCAGAACTGGGATATTTCCCAGGTGCGCCCTGAGCAGGTCCGGTCGAACTACGCACCCCCGGAGCGCGTGGCGGTACTAGCGCAGCAGAACAGTTGTCCTACTATCGCCTACACGTACAGCGAGCCGGTGGTGTTTTACGAGTACGTCGCCGATACTGCCGAAGCGGCTCACAGGCTGGGCGTCAAGAGCGTCGTGGTCACGGGCGGGTACATCCAGCAGGAGCCGCTCGAAAAACTGTGCCGCCAGGTGGACGCTATCAAGGTTGATCTTAAAGGTTATTCCGAAAAATTCTATAAGGAAGTAGTGAACGGCGAACTGAAGCCGGTGCTCGACGGCCTGGTGACCATCCGCAAGCACGGAGTATGGAACGAGATCGTTTATTTGGTGATTCCCACTTTGAACGACAGCGAAGCGGAGTTCCAAGGGCTTGCTAAGTGGGTCAAGTCCGATCTGGGCCCCGACGTTCCGGTCCACTTCACACGCTTCCATCCCGAGTATCTGCTCAAAAACCTGCCTCCCACACCTGTGGAGACACTCGAGCGCGCTAAGGCCATCGCCGATGCCGAAGGCCTACACTATGTTTACATCGGGAACGTTCCCGGCCATCCGGCCGAGAACACCTATTGTCCCAAGTGCCGCAAGATTGTGGTGGAACGCACCGGATACACGGTGGGTACGGTGCATATCCACAACAACAAGTGCCAATACTGTCAGCAACCGATTCCCGGCTTGTGGCGCGCGTAAGCGAGCTTGAAAGCAATCCTGCCTTGATTACCTGAAGAACGGAAGGGGTGTTCAGATGCTTTGGAAGTAACCCCTCACCCGGCCCGCTCCGGCTGATGAAGGCGCCGGCGGCGGGCCTCTCCCCAAAGGAGAGGGCCGTCAACGACGATTGTTTTCAGCCCTCTCCCTTGGGGAAAGGGTGGCGAGAGTAGCGAGCCGGGTGAGGGGTTTCTTCCCATCGAGCCTCGCGACTTCGGAATTCGGGTTTGACGTTTTCTAACCAGTTTCTTCTTGCCCCGCCCGGCTGTCGGTGTAAAATCACCGCTCAAATTATTTTGAGGTTGCCAACATGATGAATCCTTTCCAACGCATCGGACGTCGTCAGTTCCTCCATAACTCCGCCCTCGGTTTAGGAGCGGCACCGTTAATCACCAATGCCGCCTTGGCCGTTCAAGGTGAAGCCTCAGCCCATCCCGCTTCACCCCAGGGCGCGCCAAATTCCAATGGCCTGATGATGCGGGCGAAGTTCGAATCACAGAGCACGGTATGGATCGTGCGCGAGCCCCAGGCAGGCTTTCCGGAGCAGTTCGCGTCTTGCGAACTGGCGCGCGGCTTGCGAAGCCTGGGGCTTGCCAGCGAGCCTGTCCAAGCCGTGCTGGGTGAGGGCGCGACGCCAGCGTCAGGCTTCGTCTTCACTCTGGCCGTCAAGAGGGATCTCTCCAAGCATCCGGAAGCTTATCAGATCTCGAACGAATCGCAGGGCGGCGAAGCTTCCCATGTCCGCCTGACCGGCGCCACGCCTCAGGCCGTTCCTTACGCCGTGTTTGACTTCCTGGAGCGGCAGGGGGCGTTCTTTGGGCTCGATGGCGAAGTCTATCCGTTGGAGCCCGCGCACGCGCTCAACCTGCCGCCCGCCGGAGAGAACTGGCAAGCGCAGCCACGCTTCGGTGCGCGAGGGCTGGTTCCCTGGCCTGACTTTCTCAACTGCGTGACGATTTACAATCGCGAAGACTGGCGCGCCTATCTCGAAGCCATGGTTCGAATGCGCTTCAACACGCTGGGCGTGCACGTCTATTCCGGCAAGAATCAGTGGGCGGAGTCGTTCCTTTCCTTTGAATATGCCGGCGCGGGCCACCTGGCCTATACGGACACGACCGCCACGAACCGCTGGGGCTATCTGCCGGAGCGAACCTCGCGTTTTGGAATGGGCTCCGCTGACTTTTTCGCGGAGGAAGTCTTCGGCTCCGAAGCGACCACCAACGCCCGGAGCTGCTGGGAAGCTGAAGAACTCGCGCAGAAGCTTTGGGGCGAGGCCTTCGAATATGCCAGGCAACTCGGCATCCGCACGGGCGTCGGGTTTGAGCCTTACCAGGTCCCCGATGAGATTTACCGCGCCGTTCCTCCCGAAGCGCACTACGCATCCGCTGATCCGAAGACCCCTGGGCCGCGCATCGATCCTGAGTCGGTCGCCGCGAAGGACATCCTGGAAGCGCGCCTGGCGCGTCTGCTCGAGGCTTATCCGACGGTGGACTACGTCTGGTTGTGGGAAGACGAGGGGATGAGCTGGGCCAGCCAGAAGCAAGATGTCCCGCTGTCCGTCACGCCCTTCAAGCAAGCCTACGATTTCCTGAAACGCCACGCCCCTCAAAAGCGCCTGGTGATTTCGGGGTGGGGCGGGGTCGTCCGCCACTTCGCCTATTTCCACAAAGCGCTGCCGGAGGACATTATCTTTTCGTCGCTGAACGACAACCTGGGTTGGGACCCGGTGAGCGAGGAGTATGGCAAACTCGAGTCGCGCGAGCGCTGGCCGATTCCCTGGCTCGAAGACGACCCGGCCATGTGGCTGCCCCAGTCTCATGTGAACCGCTTTGTGCGCGATATGGACTTGGCGGAACAATATGGGTGCCAGGGTCTGCTGGGCATCCACTGGCGGCACCGCATCATGGACATCGACGCCGGTTTCCAAGCGGGCTATTCGTGGACGAAGGAGCTAACCCCCACCAGGTTCTTCCAAGGCTTTGCCTCGGCCCAGGCGCGCGAACCGCGCGCCGCCAAACTCGCCAAGCTCCTCGATGACACCGACCGCGACCGGCTGATTCTATGCTCCTGGACTGGCCAGATCAAAGATGGCCACAGCGAAATCCATGAATACTCCGGTGATTATGACGAAGCGTTCCAGTTCTGGAACGGCTACGAACCCCCTGAGAGTGTGAAGAAGTCGCAGGCGGAGGTGGCGAAGCAGGTTCGGGCGCTGACTGATTCTGCTTCGAGCCCCGCCGAGCGCGAGCGCCTCAATTACCTCAGCCGCTTTGTCGAGTTCCTCACTCCCTATTCTGAATCTTGGTCTCTCGCCACGCGCCTCAACCAGAAACTTCAAAAGGCGAGCGACTTGAAGAAGCAGAAAAAAGCTGATGAGGCGCGCAACCTGATTCTGTCCGAGGGTGTGCCGCTCTGGCTCGAATTAGCGCCTCTGGTTCGAAGAGTCATTCTCGATTACCAGGAGATTGTGAGCACCAGAAACGACCTGGGACAACTGGCTTCGATGCATAACAAGTACGAGCGGCTGGCCCTCTACAGGCTGCGCGCCTCGATGAAAGAGTTCCTTGGCGAACTGCCGCCCGAGACCGAGCAGTTGTTTGCGGCGGTGCGCAAGCCCGACCCAAAGGCAACGCCCCGCGCTTTTGTTCCCACCCGTCCAACAGTCCTGCGCAGAGGCGAACAGGCGCGAGTCTCGGCTGTTGTTGCTGGAGCCGGACAAGTGGCTAACGTTACTCTCTTTACTCGCGCCAAAGACTCAGACCAGTGGAGTCCGTCAACCATGAATCTGAGCGGCCGGCGCACCTACGTCGGCGCGCTCAAATGGCAAGAGGCTGCCCCGCTGATGGACTACTACGTCCAGGCGGAAATTGAAATAGCAGGCACGAAGAAAACTCTCGGGTCTCCGCCCGAAGCCCCGGCCCGTTTTTACACCGTGACCCTCCTGTAGTGGCAGCGTTCTGGCCGCCGCGGTCGCTTCCTTGTAGCGCCGACCTTCAGGTCGGCACGTCTTTCCCTCCCCTCGGTGCTGACCTGAAGGTCAGCGCTACGACGAATCGTACGAGGCTGCCCTCGTACCGTCTCCCCTTGACTATTGACAGGAGAAAATGTAATCTGTTGTCGATAACTGAGAGGAGTTCTATGAGCAAGCCAACTGATCTTGTGCAAGGCACCTTAGACGTTCTCATTCTTAAGACCATCGCCCTCGAGCCCATGCACGGCTGGGGCATCGCGCAGCGCATTCGCCAAGTCTCCAAAGAGGTGCTCCAGGTTAATCAGGGAGCGCTCTACCCCGCCCTGCATCGCCTCGAGCAAAGCGGCTGGATCAAAGCCAAGTGGGGAGAGTCCGACAACAATCGCCGCGCCAAGTACTATTCGCTGACCACGGCGGGCCGCCAGTATCTGGAGCAGGAGCAAGCTCATTGGAAGAAGCTCTCCGCCGCCATCGGTCTGGTGTTGGAAGCATCTTGAAGTAAGTGGAACGGGTGTCATTCCGAGCGCAGCGAGGAAACTCGCTCCGCTCTCGGGCGCATTGCGAGAGAAAGGATCAGGGCGAGATTCCTCGCTGCGCTCGGAATGACACGGTTACGTGAAGTCTCCTGAGAACTGATGGTCGAGAGCTAAATGATCCGTCACCTTTACAAACTCGCGTTGCGATTCCGCTCGCTCTTCAGGCGCGGGCGTGTGGAGGGGGAGCTAAGCGATGAACTCCGCTTTCACATCGAGAAGTTGGCCGAGGAAAACGTCGCAAAAGGGATGACCTCAAGCGAAGCCCGCTACGCCGCCCTGCGCGAGCTGGGCGGGGTCGAACAGATCAAAGAGGAGTGCCGCGATATGCGACGAGTCAACCTCATCGAGAATCTGGCTCAAGACCTGCGCTATGGCCTGCGGATGCTGGTCAAGAATTCCGGTTTTACTACCGTCGTCGTTCTGACGCTGGCGCTGGGGATCGGAGCCAACACGGCGATCTTCAGCCTGCTCGATACGGTGTTGTTGAAGATGCTCCCAGTCCGGCAGCCCGAGCGATTGTTCTTTCTGGACAATGTGGGCGCGCGTGGTCCCAACGGCGCTCCACCGTACCCCTGCTTCGAGCGCTTCCGCGAGCAGAGCCATGCATTCTCAGGCCTGGCCGCATTTAGCGGGGATAATACCAAGCTTTTGATCGATGGCCATCTCGAGCAGGCGATTCTCCAGTACGCCTCCGACTCCTACTTCGAAGTTCTTGGGCTCAAACCCGCCCTTGGCCGTTTGCTTGTTCCTGGGGACGAGCGTCTTAGCCAACCGGTTGCGGTGATTAGCTACGCGTATTGGCAGCGTCGTTTTGGCGGGCGTCCCGGGGTTCTCGGCGAAGTGATTCACGTGGGAACCCATCCCGTCACTATTGTGGGCGTGACCCCGTCAGAATTCTTTGGACTTCAGGTCGGACGGCGGGTGGAGATCACCGTTCCCATTAGTTTGGTGGATGCGAGTCAGTTGCACGGTCGTGGCGCCTGGTGGCTCGACGTAGTCGGCCGGTTGAAGGCCGGTGTTTCCCCTGAGCAGGCCCGCGCCGAGATCGACACTGTTTATCAGAACTTCATGGCGGACGTGCAAGTCTCGCCGGAAGACCGACGCGATTACTTCAATCACATGGAACTGTTGCCGGCTTCAAAAGGACTTGACCGGTTGCGCCGCATGTTCTCGAAACCGCTGCTCGTTCTGATGGCGCTGGTGGGGTTCGTACTGCTGATTTGCTGCATCAACATTACCAACCTGCTGTTAGCACGGGCGGCCGCGCGGCAAAGAGAATTTGCGGTGCGCGTAGCCATAGGCGCCGGCCGAGCGCGGCTTATCCGTCAATTGTTCACGGAAACCCTCCTCCTCTTCTTCTTCGGTGCAGCGCTCGCGCTGGTGTTTGCAAGCTGGGCGAGCCATGGTTTAGCGGGCTTTTTCGCGGCAGGGACCTATCCAATCCTGCTCGACCTTCACCTGAACGTGAGGGTTTTGGGTTTCACTGCGGGTGTTGCGCTCATCACCGGACTTCTGTTGGGTCTGGCCCCCGCATTGTCGGTAGCCCGCTCGGACCCGCAGCGCGCCATCAAGGAGGGAGAGAATCAGACTACGGCTCCTCATCCTCACCTGATGGCGGGGAAGCTCCTCGTGAGCCTTCAGGTGGCTACGTCGCTTGCCCTCCTGTTCGGCTCAGGCCTCTTCATCCGAACCCTTCACAACCTGGAGAACCTCAATCCAGGGTTTCGCACCCACGGAGTGCTGACAATGATGCTCGAACCAGACCTGGCTGCTTATGCAGGCGGACGCCTGGCAATCCTCTGGCAGCAAATCCTCGAGCAGACCAGAACGATACCGGGAGTCGAATCGGCCAGCTTGTCTGTACTGACTCCGCTGAGCGGGCACGACCGTGGCGTCGGGGTGGACGTGGCCGGCTTCCAGCCGCGCTCCGACCGAGACAAGGGGATTCATCAGAACCATGTTTCGGACGGTTACTTCGAGACAATGGGAATCTCAGTTTTGCTCGGTCGAACGTTCACTCCCAGCGATGACGCCACGGCTCCCAGGGTAGCGATCCTCAATGAAACCGCCGCCCGCTTCTATTTTGGTGGCCGCAATCCTCTTGGTGCGCGCCTGGATTTCGGAAAGACGCCGAACTCCGACGGCATTTACCACATCGTAGGGGTAGTCAGGGATTCGAAGCATAACAGTCTTCGCGAGGATGCTCCCCGCTTCGTGTTCCTGCCTGTGTCGCAGGCACGCGATTACCTTAACAGCCTCACCCTCGCCGTCAGAACCAACTCAACCTCTTTGGATCTAGCTCCGGTTGTTCGCCTGCGCGTCCGGGCGTTAGGGCCCAATATACTCATTACCGACACGTCGACCCTGGACCAGCAAATCGATCAGTCGCTTTTACAGGAGCGGTTAGTTTCCACACTTTCCGGTTTCTTCGGCTTCCTGGCCTTGCTCATCGCGGCAATAGGCCTCTACGGAGTCATGTCCTACTCGGTTGCGCGGCGAACCCGTGAAATGGGCATCCGGATGGCCTTGGGCGCCCGCTCAGCCACGGTGCTTTGGATGGTTCTGCGTGAGACGTTCACTATGATCGGGCTAGGAATCGGTCTCGGCACTCCTGCCGCGCTGCTCCTTGGCAGGACCGTTGGGAGCCTGATTTACGGGTTGAAGCCCTCAGATCCTGCGACGATCCTTGGGTCCGGGCTCATTCTTGGTGCCGTTGCAATCCTGGCTGGCTACTTACCCGCAAGGCGTGCGTCGAAGGTCGATCCTACGGTGGCGCTGAGATACGAATAGAATTGTGACATTAAGGATTCCCATTAACGGGCTTTGATTGTGGGCGATTTACTTTTGGCCGACTATGGCCACGTCAATTCCATATAAGCATTGGAGGAGCTATGAAGCCACACGTTTTCGAACGACCCCGGACTCGAAGCCGTTCAAACTATGTGATCGCGCTCGCGCTAATCTCTTGTACTCTAGCCGTTGTTGGCCTGCGATGGGCCCTCGCTTCCCCTCAGGAGGCGGAACCTAACAAGCACTCCAAATTCGTCGGAACGTGGAAGGGAATCTGCGAGGACAAGAAGCCCTTCGTGGTCGTGATACTGCACGAGGAAAAGGGAATCATTGTGGGAACGGTCAGCATCGCGAACATGCACGGCAACGTGGACGGAGGTTGTGAAGAGGTAGTGGACCCTCCGACCCCCGAACACGCGCAGGAAATTCATGACGCGAAGGTCGACGGGCTGACGCTGTCATTCGGTTGGGGCAAGAAGGTCGGCCACCAATTTCAAATGAGCCTGGTTGGAGACAGGGAAGCGGAGCTTAAGTTCTTCGGAACGCCAGTAGAAAACAACCCATGGAAGCTCGTAAAGGATTAGGGCGCCCGAGGGAATGCAAACCACCATCGTCGTCACGCCCGCAGTGGCGGAATCCACCTGGTCAACGAGAAGCTGGATTCCGGTTTGGGCAAGAATGAGGCGGGTTGATTGATTTTCAGCACAGTGTGGTTCTGACCAATACTGATAGCTGATTGCTGAAAGCTGGGGGCCGAATGATTCGCTTGCTTTACAAACTCCCGTTGCGATTCCGCTCGCTGTTGCAACGCGGGCGTGTTGAAGGCGAGCTTGGCGATGAACTCCGCTTTCACCTCGAGAAGCTGGCCGAGGAAAACGTTGCAAACGGAATGGGGCCGGAGGAAGCGCGCTATGCCGCCCTGCGCGAGCTGGGCGGGGTGGACCAAATCAAAGAGGAGTGCCGCGACATGCGCCGCGTAAACTACATCGAGAACTTCATTCAAGACCTTCGTTACGGCCTGCGAATGCTGGCCAGGAATCGCGGCTTCACAGCGGTGGCGATTATCACTCTGGCATTGGGAATCGGCGCCAACACCGCCATCTTCAGCGTGGTTGATACGGTCTTGCTGCGGCCTCTGCCTTTCAAGAATCCGTCGAGCCTGGTGTGGGCTACGGAGCGCTTTTCTCTCACTCGGGGCGCCGCAACCGTCATCAGTCCCGATTTCATGGGTTGGAACGATCGCAACCAGGTCTTTGAGCAGATCGGGGCCTTCAACCAGACCATGGGTGCGAATCTCACGGCGGCGGGCGGGCCGGCGCGCGTCCGCGTGATCAAGGTCACAGCCGGTCTCTTTCCCATGCTGGGCGTTCAGCCGATTAGCGGTCGCGCGTTCCTGCCGGCGGAAGGAAAGCAGGGACAGGACCATGTTGCACTCCTCAACGAGGCGCTGTGGCGCGCTCGCTTTGGCGCTGACCCCCGCATGGTGGGCAAGACCGTGCGCCTTGACGGCGACGCTTACACCGTAGTCGGTGTGATGCCGGCAAACTTGCGCTACCCCGCCGCAGAGATCTGGACCCCGCTCGCGCGGGATGCGGACATCTTTTCCCCGCATTCGCCGCGATGGCAGGCCCTCACAGTTATCGCCCGCATGAAGCCCGGCGTCAGCACCGGCCGGGCGCAATCCGACCTCCAACTCGTCACTGAGCAGATGGACCCGGAATACCCGCCGCAAGCCACGCCATTCCGCGCCCACGTCCGTGTCGAGGTGTTACCGCTTCACGCCCTGCTCGTCCAAAACGTGCGCCCGCTGCTGTTAATTCTCTTGGGAGTTGTCGGATTCGTTTTGTTGATTGCTTGCGCGAATGTCTCGAACCTGCTGCTTTCGCGCGGCGTGCTGCGGGTCAGGGAAATGGCGGTGCGAGCGGCGCTGGGGGCCCGGCGCCTGCGCCTCGTCCGTCAATTGCTCACCGAAGGCTTGCTACTGGCACTGGCGGGGGGAGTGCTGGGACTTCTGGCCGGACTGTGGGGAACCAAGATCCTTCGCCAACTTGTTCCTTCCAATCTTTCGCAGGACATCCACCTTGACCTGCGCGTCCTCGCTTTCTCCGCCGGCATCGCGGTTTTAGCCGTGTTGGTTTTCGGTTTCGTTCCCGCCTTCATCGCCTCGCGAACCGACGTGGGCGAAGCGCTCAAAGAAGGAGCAACGCAGGCGGGCGCCCGGCCCGCGGCCCAACGTCTCCGCGCCGTATTGGCGGCCGGGGAAATCGCGCTCTCGCTAATTCTGCTGGTGGGGGCCGGGCTTCTGGCGCGGAGTTTTCTGCGCCTTCGCCAGGTTGAACTCGACTTTGACCCTCACGGCCTTTTGATGGCGACCGTCGAAAGGCCTTGGACCAGCAACGCCAACCCGCAGCAGTTTGCGGCCTTTTTTCAAGACGCGCTGGAACGAGTTCGGAGCCTGCCGGGCGTCAAAGAAGCCGCAGTGACCACGCGCTACCCGCTGCAGGACTCTCACAATACTACGTTAATGCTCAAGATTCGCGGCGTGCAGAACTTCCACCCTCCGCAGCCTGTCCCTACAATTGCCGTTAGCCCGGATTACTTCCCCGTGATGCGAATGCGCTTACTCAAGGGACGAACCTTCAGCGACGCCGACGCCGGTACCGCTCCTAGTGTAGTTATCGTTAACGAAGCTTTTGCACGCATGGCTTTTAAGGCAGGTGATCCGCTGGCACAACAGATCAGCTTTGGCCCGCCGCCCGCAGCGTGGTCCGCAGTCGTTGGCGTGGTTGCGGACACCAGGGACCACGCCCTCGCAGAGGAGCCCATCCCGGAGATCTACGTGCCCTACCTCCAGCAACCCTCGTTTAGCATGGCTTTTATACTTCAAACCACAACCGATCCGCAGGCGCTGGTGAAGACTGTTCGGGGAGCCATCGAAAGCATCGATAAGAATCAACCCTTGTCCGAAGCCACGACCATGGACGCAGTCATCGCCGGCTTGGTGGCGCCCCGGCGATTCCAGATGATGCTGCTGGGATCGTTTGCGTTCCTCGCGTTGATACTGGCCGCAGTGGGAATTTACGGCGTGGTCAGTTACTCCTGTAGCCTGCGAGTGCATGAATTCGGGGTACGCATGGCGCTGGGCGCCGAGCGAGGGGATTTGCTCGGGCTGGTTATCCGCCAAGGAGCCAAACTCGCGTTGATTGGTGTCTGCGTCGGCCTGGGCGGTGCACTGGCGTTAACGCGCTTCTTATCGAGCATGCTCTACTCTATCAAGCCTACAGATCCCCTAACCCTCGTGGCAGTTTCGTTGCTACTCACCGCCGTGGCGCTCCTGGCCAGCTACGTCCCCGCCCGTCGCGCGACCAACGCGGATCCCATGTCAGCGCTGCGGTACGAATGAAGCTTTCAGCCATCAGCCGTCAGCCAATCGGGCTCGTGATTCAGGATTCACGAACAAACCAGGGGACGAAGCCGCTGACCATCGCCGAGGCCTGGCGCGTCTACGACCGTCTCTGTGATGACGATCGAGTGATGTTCGTCTCGGAACCGCCGGAGGTGGAGAGGCGCTTCCGCGAAAAGGCTTCAGGACGAACGGCATCTCCGAACATTTGGGCCGATGCGTGGCTGCTCGCCGTTGCCCAGGCAGCAGGGGGAATCCTCATCACCTTTGATAAGACGCTGGCTTCACGCGGCGCCCGCTGCCTTCTGAGCAGATAGGACTGGTGCCACTTCGCAGGGGCGGCGCTTGTGGCCGCCCTATGGCAGCCACAAGCGCTGCCCCAACAGTCAGTAGGAATTGTGGTATGTTGTCTCTCGGCGGGTAGCTCGGACCGGCGGTTTGGGGTTCGAAGCACATCGGCATTCACGAGACAATGGCGCAAGCGCAGTCTCGCCTCCGTAGGACCCAAGATGAGGAAAACGACCTATCTCGAAAATCTCATTCAGGATGCAACCTATGGCCTGCGCATGGTCGCGAAGTGGCGAGGGCTCACGTCGGTTCTGGCGATCACGCTGGCGTTGGGGATTGGAGTCAATACCGCCATCTTCAGTGTTTTGAATGGATGGTTGCTACGGCCCCTCCCCGTGCCAGCACCGGAGCAAATCACGGTCGTAGCCTTTCAACCCAAGGAAACCTCCGATTCAAAGTTCTCTTATCCCGATCTTGTGGATTTCGAAAATCAGGGCAGCGCTTTTTCCAGCCTTTTCGCTTTCGCCGTGGGTGGCGCCGGGCTCAGTGCGGACGGCGTCGCGAGCGAGTTCGCCTACAGCGCGGTAACCGGCAATTACTTTTCCGCCCTTGGAGTGAAGCCGCTGCTCGGCCGGCTCTTGCTTCCCGGCGAAGGCGAAAAGCCCGGCGAAGAAGCGCTAGTGGTGCTGGGTTACGCTTTCTGGCAGAAACGCTTCGGAGGCGATTCAGGCATCGTCGGCAAGCGAGTGCTCGTGAATGGAGAGCCGGCGGTTGTTATTGGGGTAACGCCGAAAGAGTTTCACGGCACATTGTTTGCTTTTGACATGGATGGCTACCTGTCGCTCAATGCCCTGCCGCTCATCCAGGGCTCGAGCGCCTTCTGGACCGACCGGCACGACCGGGAATTGATGACGCTCGGACGGTTGAAGCCTGGCATCAGCATCGCACAGGCGCAAAGTTCTTTGACCGTCATTGCGCAGCGCCTGGCCGCCCAATATCCCGCCACAGATAAAGACGCCATGATGCGCGTCATTCCGGAGCGCTTGGCGCGCCCGGCGCCTTTCGTCACCAACTTCGTTCCCGTCATCGCCAGTCTCTTCCTGATCTTGCCCGCCCTCGTCTTGCTGCTGGCGTGCTTGAGCGTCGCGAATATCCTCTTAGCGCGAGCGACGGTGCGCCAGCGTGAGATGGCCGTGCGCGCCGCTCTGGGTGCAGGACGCGGGCGGCTCATCCGGCAGATGCTCACGGAATGCCTCCTGCTGGCGCTCCTGGGGGGCATTGGAGGAGTGCTCCTAGGAGAATGGGCAATCAGCGCCAGTGGCGCAATGGTTCATTCTGTAACTTCAACGTCATCCGGCGTTGCCTTCCGCATGGACTACAGCCTGGATTGGCGAGTCTTTACGTACACTTTGGGAATCGTGATCTTATCAGGCGTCTTTCTGGGTGTCTGGCCGGCCTTACGCGCCGGCCGAGTGGACGTGAATAGCATTTTGCACGAAGGCGGGCGGAGCGAATCCGGGGGCATGGGAGGCCATGGCATCCGCAGCGCCCTGCTGGTCGCGCAGGTGTCCGGCTCGCTGATGCTCTTGATTGTCGCGGGCCTTTTCGTGCGCAGCCTCGAGCGCGCCGAACATACGTATCTCGGCTTCGATCCCGATCATGTCCTCAGTGTCATGTTGGACGTGCGCCAAGTCGGCTACGACGCGACCCGTGCCAAGGCTTTTTGCCGCGAACTCAAGGATCATGTGCGCGCCTTGCCAGCCGTCGAATCCTCCAGTTTGAGCTTCAATGTTCCCCTGCAAATGCCCAGTCCCGCCAGCGCTATTCACATCGAAGATCGCCCCCTCACCCCTGGGCAACCGCCTCCGGAGGTCGCGTACAATATCACTGACCCCGCCTATTTTGAGACCATGCGGATTCCCCTCCTCGAGGGCCGGACCTTGCGGGACTCCGACAACGAATCGGCGCGGCCCGTGGCCATCGTAAATCAGTCGATGGCGAAAAAGTTCTGGCCGAATCAGGATCCCATTGGCAAGCGCTTCAGCATGAAGAGTGACGCAGGGCCTTTCATTGAGGTGGTCGGCCTGGCCCGCGACGGCCAAAGCTTGTGGCATTTTTCGGCTGACCCGCAACCTTATTTCTATCTCCCATTCGAGCAAAACTTCACTTCGTTTATTTCGCCGGAAGTCAGAACCACAGTCCCTCCCGAAAGGCTGCTACTGGCCGTGCAGGACCAGATCCACCAACTCGCACCTGATCTTCCGGTGTTTAATGCCGGCACCATGCAGCAAGCGATTCACGGCCTGGGCGGCTTGTTCATGTTTCGCCTGGCAGCCTCTCTTGCCGGAATTATGGGAATCCTCGGCCTGACGCTTGCCACCGTCGGTGTTTATGGAGTGGTTTCGTTTGGCGCGGCGCAACGCACGCGCGAGATGGGGATTCGCATGGCCCTGGGCGCATCTCGTCGCGACATCTTGATATCGGTCGTCCGGCATGGTTTCCAACTTACCATCGCAGGGATCGCGGTAGGACTGGTGGGGGCGTTTGCGATCAGCCGCCTTTTGCAGAGCATGCTGGTAGGCGTCAAGCCCGGCGATCCCGGAACCTTCGTTGCCGTGTCGCTGCTCCTGCTCGCCGTCGCTCTCCTGGCGAGTTACCTCCCCGCCCGCCGGGCGACCAAGGTTGACCCCATGGTGGCGCTGAGGTACGAATGAAGTAATCGGGTGATCGGGAGATCGGATGATCGGGTGAACAGGCAGCAATATCGGGAGCGGATGAAGAAAAAGCCGAAATCTTGGTTCATCGGGCATCAATAGCTCCGAAAGAAGACGACGGGTTCTACAGTTGCTCACCCGATCTCCGTATCACCCGATCAACCGATGAGGAGAACCCGATGACCACATTGTTTAATGACCTCCGTTACGGCATTCGCATGCTGGGCAAGAATCCCGGCTTCACTGCGGCTGCCATTATTACGCTGGCCCTTGGCATTGGCGCCAATACGACGATCTTCAGTGTGGCGTGGCGGCCTATGCGCTATCAGGACGCCAGTCGTCTACTGATGGTCTGGGAGACGCGGCCCGATGGCAGCCGGAGCCCCGTTTCCGCTCCCACCTATCTTGATTGGCGCGATCAAAACAGGTCCTTCGAGCAACTCGCCGCCGCTCGCAGCGCGAGTTTCGCCTTATCGGGAAACCCTCCCATTCTGGTGTCCGGAGCGCGCGTCACTTCGAACTTCTTTGACACTTTCGGCTTGCAGCCTGAACGGGGACGGTTTTTCTCAGCGGAGGAATTCCGGCCGGAAGGCAACAAGGTAACGATCCTGAGCCACGAAATGTGGCAAACCCAGTTTGCCGGGGCGGCGGATGTGGTGGGTAGAACAGTTCGCCTCAATGGCGAAACGTACACGGTCGTTGGCATTGCGCCTGCGGGCTTCGAGTTCTGGGGACGGATGGAAGTCTGGTTGCCGCTGGCCCTTTCCAGCGCAGCGCCCGACCGCCAGACTCGCGACCTGCTGGTCGTGGGACGAATGAAGCCGGGCATCACTACCGCCCAGGCCGGCGAGGAAATGCGCACGCTCGCGGCTCGAGTCGCGCAGGAATCGCCGGAAACCAACAAGCAGTGGAGCGCGCTTGCGCAAGACTTCTATCAGGCGTTGGCGGGTCCGGGAGTCCTGTTAATGATGGTTCTCCTCTTCGCGATTGTGTGTGTTGTCCTGCTGCTGGCGTGCGTGAATGTGGCCAATTTACTCCTGGCCCGGGCCACCACGCGTCAGAAGGAGATTGCAGTCCGCCTGGCCTTCGGGGCAAGCCGCTGGCGCGTGGTGCGGCAACTCCTGGCCGAGACCCTTCTCCTGGCTTTGCTGGGCGGCGCGCTGGGCCTTCTCGTGGCATTCGGTGCGGTGCGCTACCTGGCGACTCTGCCGGTGCTCCAGGCGCCCGGCCTGGCGCCTATCGAAATCAATCGCCTGGTGCTTGGGTTCGCGTTAGTGCTATGCGTGGCCTCGACTGTGCTTTCCGGATTCGTCCCAGCCTGGCGGACAACCGCGGCAAATTTGATCGAGCACGTGAAGGCGGCGGGCCGCACCACCGTAGGCGATCGAAAGCAGAATCGCCTGCGCAACGGATTGGTGATGGCGGAACTGGCACTATCGGTCGTGCTCATGGTAATTGCAGGACTCAGCCTGCGCAGCTTCATACGCCTGGCTCAAGTGGATCCCGGCTTCCCCAGCCGGGGCCTGCTGACAGCTCACATGTCCCTACCAACTCCTCAGTACGCCGATGCGGGACGCGTCCGCGCGTTTAATTCGCAATTGCTGGAGAAGGTGCGCGCGATCCCCGGCGTCGATGACGCCGCGCTTTCCACCAGCCTGCCGCCCGCCAACTTCGAGAACGGCCAGCCTTTTCGCGTCGAAGGCAGAAATCCGGTCGCGGCCGATGCTTCCGGCGTCGCAAACTACCAGATCGTCAGCGCCGGTTATTTCCACACGCTCGGCCTTAGGGTTCTCAAGGGGCGCGCTTTCAGCGAAGACGACCATCAGGGGTCAACTCCAGTGGTCATTGTCAACCGGAGACTGGCTGAGAAGTTCTTCTCGACAGGCAATCCGTTGGGCAAGCGCCTGCTGATTTCAGAACTGGTTCCGGGCCGCAATGAGCCCTCGCAACCGATCGCGCGTGAAATCGTGGGCGTCGCAAACAACTTGAAGAACTCCCGTGTGAACGAACCAAGCAACCCCGAAATCTATATTCCGTATCTGCAAGCGCCGTGGAGCAGCGAATACCTCCTGGTGCGCAGCCGCAGCGGGGCAGCTTCGCTTGTGGCCGCGGTCCGCAAGGCCGTGAGCGCGGTCGATCCTGATTTGCCGCCGACCGGTGTCAGCACCATGGACGAGCGCCTCTCGATGTCGCTCGCCGGCGGACGGGTCGTCGTGGGCCTGATGGTCATCTTCGCTTTCATGGCGCTCTCGATGGGCAGCGTGGGCCTTTATGGGGTGATCTCCTACGCGGCGGCCCAGCGCACCACCGAATTTGCCCTGCGGATGGCATTAGGTGCCCCGCAGCGCGAGGTCCTACGTTTGGTGGCGAGCGGTGCGCTTCGGCTGCTGCTGCTGGGCGGCGCCGTGGGAATGGCGTTGGCCTTGGGGATGGCGCGTCTGCTCAGTAGTTCAATCTTCGGCATCAGCCCATATGATCCCCTCACGTTCGCGACCGTGACCTTGGTTCTTTTGGGCGTCGTCCTCACTGCCAGTTACCTGCCCGCGCGTCGAGCCATGAAAGTCGATCCCATGGTGGCGCTGAGATATGAGTAAAGCAGTTGTTAGTGGTTAGCACCGAGGCTAGAGTTCAAGAGGATTCAGGATGCGCAATCCCGGGAAGCGAGTGAAATCCCGGTCTGTGGTAGCAAGAGTCGCGCCGTGTTCTATGGCTAACGCCGCCAGATGGGCGTCCATGATCAGAGGCCCATGGACTTGTCCCTTCGTCATCAACGAGCGCAGAATATCCCAGTGACGTTCGCCAGGGTTCAGGATGGTGAACATCGGACGCTCGAGCCAGCCCGAAACGATGGCGGCCGCCTCAGCGGTTGAAAGCGGATGTTCCAAAGGCCGCGGGCTCGTGCTGATACGCACGAAGGCAAGAAGTGTCATCCACGCCAGCGCGGTGCCTTCGGGCTTCAGGATCGTGGTTTCAAGCCATCGGCGGGCAGTTCGATGATGAGGGGAGGAAGGATCATAAGCATACAGAAGGATGTTGGCATCGATGAGGGTCATCGGTGAAGAGGCCCTTCGATTTGCTCGATCAGTTCCCACACGTTGTCATAGCTGAAGCCCGGGCGCAGGCCCAACGGTCGCGCTTTGACCTTGAAAGGTGGAAGGGAAGCAGACTTGGAGCGGGCGTTCAACCCGACACGGAGACAGTCATTCACGATCTGTTTGAAAGGTGCGCCGGACTTGCGTGCTTCGGCCCGAAGCTTAGCTGCCACGTCGTTGTCAAGAGTTAAGGTTGTTCGCACATGCTGATGCTACGCCTGGAACATCATGATGTCAACCCACCACCGCGATTGGATTGCCGCCTTTCGCAAGACTGTCTAAGGAGTACGCCATATGCGCCGGACGAAATCCATCCAGAATTTCATCTCGGGTGTGTGCTGCGTTTATAGGATGTCAACCAAGAATCCCGGCTTCCTTACCACAGCTCTCACGACTGCCGCTCTGTGCCTTATTAGCTCCCCTGCCCTGGCTCAGGTCGCGCCGACCTGGGTGCACCGCTTCGTGCCAGACATCGCGGAGAAGACCGCCGACTTGAGCACTGACAGCTGTCATTACCTGCCGATATTCGGGGAGGGCGATGCCGCGGCCCGAATCGCCCGGAGCGTCGCGCGTTTCGGCGAGGTCAAAGTCGATCCCCGGGGATCCTGCCATCCGGTGAGCTATGCGCGCGAGGAGCAGATTTACTTCATCCTCGAAGGCACAGGAACTCTACAATACGGCGAAGAGAAAGTTCCGGTTCGAAAGAACGACTTCATGTATCTTTCTCCCGGGATCACGCACTCGATCTCCGGCTCTGCCGGTCAGCCCAGTCGAGTGTTGGTCATGGGGTTCAGGATTCCTGCCGGAACAACTCTCGAGCCGCCGGTAAAGCTCCAACTGGCAAACATGGATGACGTGAAGGAACAGACCGTTGAAGGGCACCCTTCTTCCGTCCTCTATAAGCTTCTGGTGGGTGATCGCAAGAGCACGCGAGACCGAATCGCGGCCGGCTACGTCGTTACCAGCCTCTTCCTGATGGATTTTGCGCCGGGAGGCACAAACACTCCGCACCATCACGAAACCGCGGAGGAGATTTATCTTATCCTGGATGGGCATGGTAAGATCGCGGCCGGTGGTGGAATGGACGGCGTCGAAGGCAAGCACGAGGCAAGTGCCGGGGATGCATATTTCTTCCGCTTGAATTGCACTGTCGGCTTTTACAACAGCGCGGAGCCCGGCGCGAAGGCTCACATCCTGGCGGTGCGTTCGAGGTTCCCCTTTCACGCTGAAGAGGATTGATTTCCGTGCCGTACGCACACCACCCCCTGGTCCCCTCCTCAGCGAGGAGGGGATTGTGAGGCGCTGTGGCTCCCCTCCTCATTGAGGAGGGGATGAAAGGGTGGTGACAAATAAAGAATGGAGAAGAACATGGCCAATCTCATCTCTTCTTTTGACCGTCGCGCCTTCATGAAATGGGCAGCGGCGCTGCCTCTGCTCGGCCAAATCGCCGCCCAAGATCTTTTCGGCAACGTCCAGGAAGCGATGGGCAAAGGTCCTGCAAACAACGTCTATCGCCGCCTGGGCGTCAGGCCCCTCATCAACTGCCGTGGGACCTGGACTTACCTGAGCGGCTCCCTGGAACTGCCCGAGGTGCGCGATGCTCAACTCGAAGCGGCGAAACACTTCGTGAATGTTATTGAGCTGCAACAAGGGGTGGGCCGACGCCTGGCAGAACTGACGGGCGCGGAATCGGGGATGGTGACCTCTGGAGCGGCGGGCGCGATGGCTTCCGCCACCGCGGCCTGCATCGCGGGTAATGACCCGGCTAAGATCTGGCAGCTTCCCGATACGACAGGCCTCAAACACGAGGTGGTGATGGTGGGCGGGCGCAGCGCGTTTGATAGCGCCATTCGCCTCGCGGGCGGCAAGCTGATGCTCGTTTACTCTCCCGAAGAGCTTCAGAGCGCGCTTAACGAAAACACCGCCATGATCTATACCACCGACCTCGGCGACCAGTTGGCAAAAGAGATCGCCATCGCCAAGAATGCAAAAGTCCCCCTGCTCCTCGACGACGCCGCCGGCATCCCACCTATCGAAAACATGAAGCTCTATGCCAAGATGGGCGCAGACCTCTACACCTTCAGCGGCGGCAAGGGGCTGATGGGACCGCAATGCAGCGGCCTGCTGCTGGGGCGCAAGGACCTGATTGATGCCGCCATAGCCAATACCAGTCCTTATGAAGGGGCGGTGTGCCGTCCGATGAAGGTCGGGAAGGAAGAGGTCATCGGCTGCCTGACCGCCGTGGAAACCTGGCTTAAGTTGGACCTTGACGCCCTTAATCGCGAATGGAATACGCGTGTGCAGCGAATCGTGAAGCTCGTTGAAACGGTCCCGGGGGTGAAAACCGATGTTCAAATTCCCAAAGGGGGCAATCGTTATCCCACGTTGACGGTTACCTGGGACGAACCAGCCTGGGGATTTACTGTAGAAGACTGCGCCCGCAAGCTGAGCGATGGCGAACCTCGCATCGAAGTACTGACCGAGAGTAATCCCAGCCTGGTCGCTGCCGTGGTCGAGGGTAAGCCGAATCCCAAAGAGCCCAAAGAGCGCAACCAGTTGCAGATCGTTTCCATGACCTTGCGGCCCGGCGAAGACATGATCGTCGGCAGGCGCCTGCGCGAGGTTCTGAACGCAGCGCGGAAAGCGGCCCGGGCCTGATCCTGAAGCCCATGGAAGGCCGTCGCCACACCCTTGACCCGACGGGTTCCAGCCGCCAAATCCGGACTCCGAAGTCCGCAGCCCAAGGCAGCGAGTGCAAGCGAGATCGCGATGCTCTCGAGATGAAGCCATGCCATTCCGGCCGGCCTCCCCAAACGACAAGCTTAACTGAAACGGAATAATCTACCTTAGTAATGTACACTAGTAGCCTCGGGCGATCTGGTCGCCGGCGCGCTTCACCCAGAACTCCCCCACGGCCATTGCATACTCCGCGTTGTCGTGGGGGAGTGAGACGTAGGCGAAATAGGCGACGAGGGCCTCGCCACACATCAACTGCGTGGTCACAGGTGACATGCGACCTGATCAGAACCTTCTCAACCCCTCAGAGGAATACCAGGACACCTCCCGTTGATGAGTAGCCCGGCGTTTGCTTATGACTGTTTGGAACACATTAGGGCCGTGTCGGCAATGCTCCGGGCCAGCTTCTCGGACCACCCGCCGGGTGTCTCCTGCCGGAGCATTGCC
>JBELAJ010000040.1:0-25442 GCA_049508935.1 Terriglobia bacterium
ATCTGGATCGCCGGCGCGACAACTTGTTTCGCCGCCCACAAATACTCCATCGACGAAGCGCTTGACTCGCTGTACGCAGTGCGCAATTTCAAGCAAGTTGTGATCTCGCCGGACGGCAAGGAAATTGCCTGGGTCGAGTCTCTGGCAGGAGGCAACTCGGCAATCTACGTTGTGACGCCAGGCTCCACAGGGCAGCCGCGCCGGATCTCTGCCGGCGACGGCAGCGCGGAGTATGCCGAGCACGACATCGCCTGGTCGCCCAACAGCAGGGAACTCGCTTTCCTTTCGGATAAGGAGGGTTCGGAGCAGCTTCAGCTCTACGTCGCAGACCTCATGGGGAATTCGGCTCGTCAACTCACCCACCTGACCGGATTTCTCGCTTCTCCCTCCTGGTCGCCGAACGGCAAGCAAGTGGCGCTGCTTTTCACTGAGAATGCCCCGCGCGCGGCCGGGCCCCTCGAACCCATGACGCCGCCCTCCGGCGTCATCGAGCAGCACATCTACGAGCAGCGCCTGGCGACGGTCGATGCGGCTTCGGGGCAGGTCCGGCAGGTATCGCCCGCCGACCTCTACGTTTACGAATACGATTGGTCGCCTGACGGAAAGAACTTTGTTGCCTCGGCTGCGCACGGCGCGGGCGATACCAACTGGTGGATCGCCCAACTCTGTACTATCGCTATTGCTTCCGGAGAGGTCAGTTCCATCTACAAGCCGCGCCTCCAAATCGCTCAACCCCACTGGTCGCCGGACGGTAGAACCATTGCCTTCATAGAAGGGCTGATGAGCGATGAGGGGAGCACTGGAGGCGACATTTTCATAGTCCCCGTCAAAGGCGGGGAAGCCCGCGATCTTACCCCAGGCCTCAGGGCCTCGCCGGCGACTCTCACTTGGCTTTCCCCTCCGGAGCGAATCCTGTTCACCGAGCAGATCGATGGTGCGAGCGGTATTGCTACGGTGGATCCCCGCGAGGGGAAAATGGAAACTTTATGGCGCGGACCAGAGACCATTTCCACCGGAAGCGTCTGGGACTTCGGGATATCTCTTGCGGCGGATGGAAAAACCTCCGCGCTGATTCGCCAATCTTTCCAGGAACCCCCAGAGATTTGGGCAGGGGAGATCGGCGCCTGGAAACAGGTCACGCGCCAGAACAACAATATTCGTCCGGAGTGGGGCAAGTCCGAGAGCGTTCACTGGCAAAACGATGGAATGGAAATCCAGGGCTGGCTTCTCTACCCGGTGAACTATGATCTCTCTAAGCGATTTCCCATGGTCGTCTCCGTTCATGGGGGCCCCGGCGCCGCGGAGAAGCCTGGGTGGCCCGGACCATTCTTCGACCTCGCTTTGCTCTCGGAGGAAGGCTACTTCGTGTTCTTCCCCAATCCGCGCGGCAGTTTCGGCGAGGGAGAAGCCTTCACCGCGGGTAACGTCAAGGACTTCGGCTACGGCGACTTTCGGGATATTCTCGCGGGCGTCGATCAGGTAGTGAAGACGCTTCCCGTGGACGACAACCGGGTTGGAATCGCAGGCTGGAGCTACGGCGGCTACATGACCATGTGGGCCGTGACGCGAACGAACCGATTCCACGCGGCGGTGGCCGGCGCGGGCATCGCCAATTGGCAAAGCTATTACGGCGAAAATGATATCGACCAGTGGATGATTCCTTTTTTTGGCGCCTCGGTCTACGACGATCCACAGGTCTACGCCCGGAGTTCACCCATTACCTTTATCAAGAACGCCAAAACCCCCACGCTCGTCCTGGTGGGTGACCGCGACGGTGAATGCCCCGCGCCCCAGTCGTTCGAATTCTGGCACGCTTTAAGAACCGTCGGCGCGGAAAGCCAGTTCGTCGTCTACCCCGATGAAGGGCATATGATCTGGCAGTCCGCACACCAGCGAGACGTCACCAAACGCACTGTTCAATGGTTTGACCAACACCTCAAGTAGCGGAAAATCGAAAAGCGAAATTCGAAATTGGAAAATCGTCTTAGAGTGGGACTTCTATCCCTCCCCCCTTGGGAGAGGGTGAACCGCACCGGCGTTTTCTTCAGTCGGGGCGGGCCGGGTGAGGGCGTCGCCCACTCGGCCTGGAAGCAACGCGCCCACAGCTTCTTTTCAGAATATGATGACGAATTTGCCGCGAAAGGCGTGGCGAAGCCCCACCCTTCTCGCCTCCGAATCCTGACCTCTTTCAGACAACATCTTCCAAATGAGTAGCACGATTTCCAATTTCGTGTGATAATTGGCAGAGACCGATGAACCATCGATTGCAAGTTGTTTCTGCCGTCCTCGCTGTCGGCTTCGTACTGATGACGGATACGGCGCTCGGAGCCGCGAACGGGAGTGTGAGTGGCCAGGTTACCGACCCGCAGGGCAAGCCTGTTGCTGCAGCGAAGATTTCCGCCGTGCAAAACGGCGATTCCCGCACTAAGGAGACCCGCAGCGATTCGGAGGGGCGGTTTACCTTCTCCGCCCTTCCCGTCGGCGAGTACAAGCTCATCGGAACGGCGCACGGATTTGTCAAAGTCACCCAGGTGGTCAACTTGTCGGATGGCGAAGCGGCGACCGTCAATCTGCAGTTTTACTGGTTGGCTTCCCGCAACGAGACCGTCACGGTGACCGCGGACGTGACGCAGGTTGATGTCCAGTCGCCTGATCCCGCCGTGAAGGTTTTCGCCAGCGAGGACTTGCTTGACGCAAATCCGGGGCGTCCAGGCGCGCCGATTTCGATTCCCGGCTATCCGATTGAGACAGCGTCGAGCGGCATTAAGGCTCCGCAGTATTTCGCGCCGGGGGTGGCAGGTGACCACGGTGAGCCGATCGCGCAGTTCGTCCAGGTGGGTTCCTACCTTTTGCCTAACAACTTGTTGTCAGCGAATGCGCACGGCAACGGCTACTCCGATCCGAACATTTATATTGCGGATGTGATCGAGAGCGTTCAGGTGGATGGCGGCGCATTCAACGTGCGCGAGGGCAATCACGCATTGAACCTGGCCACCACCTACGGTCTGCGCTCGCATCTCGATCCGTTCTTCACCTTGACGGGAGACGATCGGGACATCACGGGCACAGTGGGCCTAAGTCCCTCGAAGTACTCGTGGATTGCGATTGAGGGCTCGTTTGGCAATGGGTTCCTGGACCGACTGGAGCACCGCAAGCAGGCCAAGATCAACGGCGGGCGGCGGTTCTACCTGGGAGATCACACACTGACGCTGTTCGGAATCGGATACTACGGCTTTTCCTACGTGGCGGGATTACGCCCGATTTACGGATTCAATTCCGTCGATGCGGCCAACGGTTGGAAGGAGTACCCAGACACGATTGACCCCAGGCAGAAGGACCAGACGCACACGGCGCTGATGGCGTTGAACGACGTGTGGAAGCTGGATGAAAACCAGGAACTTCAGCTCTCCGGGTTCTTCCGCACATACAATCTCTCTCTTTATTCCGACTTTGGAGCCGGGCTGATCCGGCAGAGCGAGTTCCGCACGGTAACCGGCGCCAGCGCGGCGTATAAGAAGAAGTTCTCCAAGAACTTCACGCTGCTGGCCGGCACGGACTACGAGCGCGAGGCGCCGCGGCGCGACGATCTGGATCATTACAACTTCTATAATCCTGCCGACCCGACGTACTACGGACCCTTCATGAAGGTGGACGGAAACAATGTGACCATCGCTCCCGAATCGCCCTACGTCGCCGGGGAGGGCGAGTTGAGCAAGTATTTTCGTTATTACCTTGGCTGGAGACGCGACGAGATTAGTATCGACAACCAGGACCTGGTGACTCCGGCTAATTCCTCGCACACCCTAGTGGGGCTGAATTCGCCGAAGGCGACGATGACGTTTCTTCCGGAGGAATCCTGGTACGTTCCTCAAGTTGCTTTGAGCTTTGGCAAGTCGTTCTTCACGGAAGATCCTAGAACGGGATCGGCCACGGGACAGAATAGCGCCACCGGAGCCCCGGCAGCCGTTGACCCGGTGGAGACCGCACGCTCGTATCAGTTGGTCGCGAGCAAGACCTTCCACAAGACGGATCTGAAGTTGACACTGGGACACGAGAAGCAAACCGCGGAGTACGGCAAGATCGATCCCGATGACGGATTGCAATTTGATCTGGGGCCGGGCCGCATTCGCTATATGGCGGTTACGCTGCGCCAGAGTTTCAGCTATGGATCGGTCCAGGCGACCCTTGAGCAGGCCGATGCGCGTGACCTGGACACGGGGCAGATTACGCCGGAGGCTCCGAGATTGATCGGCGATCTTTCCTGGACGTACCAAAAGTTGCCCTTGCATTTGCAGGCGAAAGGCGAATTCGAGTACGTGGGAAGGAAGGTGGTCGGAAATGGATGCGGCGATAGCAACCCTAATGACCTGACCTCCTACTGCCTCGGGGTGCCGAACAAGGAGTTCCGGCTGGCGCTGGCGCGGCCATTTCTCGAGGGAAGGATCAGCGTCGGTCTAAACATGATGATTGCCAGCGGATATACCGGGCAAACCACGGAAAACTTCGCTACGAACTATCAACCTGGGTATGTAGGTCCTTTACCGGTTCCCCTGAACCCCATCGCGGAGGTCGTTGGGGTGCGCATGCCTTCGTACGCGAGCGTAAACTTTACCTACAGGTTTGATCACTAAGGTGTAAGATTGGCGAGATTCGCGGCGCGCACTTTTGCGAGGCTTGTCGCCACAAAACAGCCACTTCCCCACAACAAACAAATAATGGCAATTTGGCTGGCGGCCTGCACCGTCTTGTCGCCTATAATGCGTAGTGTGTTGCCGGCGCAGCAAGACGTTGCAACAAGGCGTGCACAGAAATGACGCTGCTCGTGAGCAAGTCGAGTCCTATCTTGACTAAGAGGAGGGGAGCCATGGGCGATCTGGTGCGAACCGGACTCTCTCTGGAAAAGGGACTGCTCGAAAAGTTCGACGCGATCATCCATCGCAAAGGGTATCAGAACCGGTCGGAGGCTATCCGCGACCTTATTCGCGGGCACCTGGTGGAAGCGGCGTCGGATGAGAATAAGGTCATTGTCGGAACCCTGACCATGGTTTACGACCACCACCAGCCGAATCTCTCAGCTAAGCTGATTGAGGCCCAACACGCCGCCGCCAGCAAGGTCCTCGCAGCTACCCACGTCCACCTGGACCACCACCATTGCCTCGAAGTGGTCATTCTGAAGGGCCGCAGCGGCGAAGTCAGGAGCCTGGCGGACCGGATTCTGAGCTTGAGGGGGGTTAAGCATGGCCAACTGACCGTCACCACATCGGGGAACAGAGGTTGACGCCCATTTTCCGGTAGTATCCTAAATGTGTGATCGCAGCTTTCTAAAGAAGCGGGAGAAGAATTGTGACCAGACAATGAACGAAAGATTATCGCGGAAAAAATAATTGAGTGTGCCAGAAAAGAAAACTTTGAGGCTTTGAAGGATATACTCACTTCTGAGCTTGACATGCCGGTTGGGAGTGAACGATTCCGGCTCCTTGAGAGCGAGTTTTGGAGGACGGTCGCCGCGATCCGACAACGTAGGCGGCAACGGCCTTGATTTTTCGTTTTCTCTCCTCCGATGGGAGGCTGTTTAGGTGCTCTTCGATAACATCGACCATCCCTGAAACGATTTTCTTGTAGTCGTCTTTTACGGCCTTTGCCATCTTGGTATAGCCCCTTAGCCCTCACCGCTTTCCAGTAGGGCCTCCGTAACCTTCGGTCATACTCAATCACACTCGCTCATACTTGCTTGTCGCACGTGCCGTGCAGCTTGTCAAGACAAACATCAAGTGAAGGGCTTGATAGTCCGTTCACTGAAAAAACACCGGAGCGACACAGAATTAGAGCACTATCCATTTTCCAGTTGACGCGAGGGCTGGCGGACTATAGATTTACCGTCTAAACATTCACAAAAGGAGACTCGATATGAAGGTCGGACTCTTTACGGCGCTCCTGGCCAAGCTTAGTCTGGAAGAAGTCATCGAGAAGGTAAAACCTCTGGGCATCAGTACCCTCGAGTTGGGAACCGGCAACTACCCTGGCGACCCCCATCTCAAGCTGGAGTGGTTGAAGCAACCCGCGAAACTTAAGGAGTTCAAGCAGAAACTCGACGACCAAGGCATCGGCATCAGCGCCTTGAGTTGCCACGGCAACTCGCTGCACCCCAACAAGGAGATTGCAAAGGCGCACGAGGAAGCCAGCCGGAAGACTATCCTGCTGGCTGAGAAGCTGGGTGTCACGCGCGTCATCGACTTCTCCGGATGTCCGGGCGATTCGGACAATGGCAAGTTCCCGAACTGGTCGCCAACGCCATGGCCTCCGGATTTCCTGGACTTGCTGAAATGGCAATGGGAGAAGAAAGTCATCCCGTTCTGGGTCAAGCGCGCCAAGTTTGCGCAGGACCACGGCGTGCGCATCGCAATCGAGATGCATCCGGGATTCACGGTTTACAATCCGGAAACGATGCTCCGTTTGCGGGAAGCCGCCGGGCCGGCGATCGGATGCAATTTCGATCCCAGTCATATGTTCTGGCAAGGGGTTGATCCTTGCGTGGCGGTGCGCAAGCTCGGGGAAGCAGTCTTTCACGTCCACGCCAAGGACACTCGTCTTTACAATGTCAACATCATGGTGAACGGCGTGCTCGACACCAAACCCTATAGCGACGAGAAGAATCGCTCGTATATCTTCCGCACCGTTGGCTACGGCCACGACATGGATTTCTGGGCTGACTTTGTCTCGACACTGCAAATGGTCGGCTACGATGATGTGCTCTCCATCGAGCACGAGGACAGCCTGATGTCCGTGGACGAAGGTCTGAGCAAAGCGGCGGCGTTCCTGAACCAGATCATTATCAAGGAGAAATTAAAGGAAATGTGGTGGGCGTAAAACGCAAGGGGCTAGGGTCTGGGGACTAGGGGCTAGGGAAATGCAGGAACGCCAAGGGAGTTATCGCTGGGCGGACGATGGAAAGAAGTCAGAATACGAACTGCTTCTCCCTAGCCCCCAGCCCCTAGTCCCTAGCCCCCTTCCTTTGTTAGTCACTCGTCAGTTCTTAAAGAGGAGGAGAGATGCCAGAACTCAACGTAGCACTGATCGGTCACCAATTCATGGGGCGCACGCATTCCAACGCTTACCGGCAGGTCAGCAGGTTTTTCCCCGGCAAGTTCACACCGCGCATGAAAGTACTTTGTGGGAAGGCCTGCACGGAGGAACTTGAAGCCACGGCACGGCAGTTGGGTTGGGAGGAGTCTGACTGCGAGTGGCGGCGTGTTGTCGAACGCAAGGATATCGACATTGTTGATATCTCAACGCCAGGGTACCTGCACCACCCGATGGCCATAGCTGCCGCCCAAGCTGGCAAGCACGTGATTTGCGAGAAGCCTCTGGCCAATAACCTGGCACAGGCCAAGGAGATGCTCGCCGCCGTCGAGAAAGCGGGCGTCATGCACATGGTGAACTTCAATTATCGCCGCATACCCGCCGTCTCATTCGCCAAGAAGCTGATCGAGGAGGACCGGTTGGGCCAGATCTATCATTATCACGGCGCTTACCTTCAGGACTGGATCATGGACCCGGACTTCCCCCTGGTCTGGCGGCTGGAGAAGAAATATGCCGGCAGCGGCGCGCTGGGAGACATCGGGGCGCACGCCGCGGACCTGGCCCAGATGCTGATTGGGTACATCACATCCGTCACGGGACAGATGACCACGTTCATCAAGGATCGGCCATTGCCGGGAACCGGCGAGGGGGCGTGGGGCGCTAAAGGCGCGGAAGGTAAGAAAGGCAAAGTCACCGTAGACGACGACGCGAACTTCCTGGCGCGCTTCAAGAACGGTGCGGTGGGAGTCTTCGAGTCGACCCGCTTCGCCGGGGGCCGCAGGAATTTCAACACCTTTCAGATATACGGCAGCAAAGGCAGCCTGGCATTCAACCTGGAAAGGATGAACGAACTGGAGTTTTTCGACCGCACTGAGCCCAACGAAGTGCAGGCTTACAAGACCATCATCGTGACTGAGGCCAACCATCCTTACGTCGGAGCCTGGTGGCCGCCAGGACACATAATTGGTTATGAACACACCTTCGTGCACGCTGTGCACGACTTCCTCGCGGCCCTCGAGACCGGCAAACCACCCCAGCCCGGGTTCGACGAGGGCGTGAAGGTTCAAGCCGTGCTCGACGCGGTCGAGCGCTCGGCGAAGTCGGGGAAGTGGGAGAAGCTAAAAGTCTAGGATCCAGGATTCGGGATTCAGGGAAAGAGTGGGGGCTAGGGGCTGGGGACTGGGGGCTAGGTAAGAACGAAACAGATTCGCTTTTTCCGAAGCCCGAGCGCTCAGTTTCGCGCCATGTTTGGCGGATGAATTCTCTCTAGCCCCTAGCCCCCAGCCCCTAGTCCCTTCCGAGATTGGATTGATACCTATGGCATACATGATGGGAATTGACGTTGGAACCACCGGCACGCGGGCAATCATTGTCCGGCCGGACGGCCATATTGTGGGAGCGGCCACGGGCGATCACCAGCCCATGAAAATGCTCAAACCCGGCTGGGCAGAGCAGGAACCCGAGGACTGGTGGCGTGCGACTTTGGTGGCTATCCGCGGGGCGCTCGAGCAGGCCCAACTCAAGGGCGGTGACATCGATTCCGTGGGATTTTCCGGGCAGATGCACGGCGTGGTTTTGATGGACAGCACCCCGGCCGTGCTTCGGCCTGCGTTGATCTGGTGCGATCAACGCAGCCAGGCGCAGTGCGACTGGATCACGTCGACCGTCGGGGCGGAGCGATTGATCAAGCTGGTGTCCAATCCCGCCCTCACCGGCTTCAGCGCGCCCAAGCTGCTTTGGATTCGAGATGAGGAGCCACGGGTTTTCGAGCGCGCCGCGCACTTCCTGCTGCCCAAGGATTTTGTTCGCTTCCGCTTGACGGGTGAATTTGCCACCGACGTCTCCGACGCCTCGGGTACTTTGCTTTTTGATGTGACCAACCGCCGCTGGTCGCGGGAGATGCTCGCGGCGCTCGATCTGGACGCCAAGCTCCTGCCGCGCGCCTACGAATCGGTTGAAATTACCGGGCAGATCACTCGCGAAGCCGCCGTGCTTACCGGCCTGAGCGCCGGAACGCCGGTGGTAGGCGGCGCGGGCGACCAGGCGGCGAGCGCCGTGGGTAATGGAATCGTTGAGGCGGGGCTGACCTCCGCCACGCTGGGCACCTCCGGCGTGATATTTGCATACACCGAAGCGCCCAAGCTCGACCCCCGCGGGCGCATCCATACCTTCTGCCACGCCGTTCCCGGCAAGTGGCACGTGATGGGAGTCACGCAGGGCGCGGGACTCTCGTTGCGCTGGTTCCGCGATAATTTCGGAGCCTCGGAAAGTTGGTACGCCCGCCACACGGACGCCGACCCCTACGACCTCATCATCGATGAGGCGAGGAACATTCCACCCGGAAGTGGCGGCCTGCTGTGGCTGCCTTACCTGATGGGTGAGCGGACTCCCCACCTCGATGCTCAGGCGCGAGGCATGTGGTTTGGACTGACCGCCGCTCACACCCGCGCGCACCTGATTCGTTCCATCCTCGAAGGTGTGGCCTTCAGCCTGCGTGACTCGATCGAGATTTTTCGAGAATTGAAGATTCCGGTCGAGCAGATTCGCGCCTCGGGCGGTGGCTCGCGCAACTTCACCTGGCGACAAATCCAGGCTGATATCTATGGCACGGATCTTGTGATCCTCCGGACTTCCGAAGGTTCTGCCTTTGGCGCGGCCTTGCTCGCCGGCGTTGCCGCAAAAACCTATGCCAGCGTTCCCGAAGCGGCTCGCGAAGCGATACAGGTTAAAGAGAGCATGGCCCCCATGGCGGAAAACGTCAAAGCTTATGACCGTTATTACCAGGTGTATCGCGACCTGTACCCCGCCGTCCGGGATCTGGCGCACACGCTGGCGAATATTGAGTAGGGAGGAAGAATATCTGTGGCTTCTCATCCTTCGCTTCGCGCCATCGAAAGAGACGTCATCCCCGCGAAAGCGGGAATCCATTGGTCCCTAGACTGACAATGGACCCCCGCTTCCGCGGGGGTGACGAATGCTGACTTTCGTTTCTATGGGTGGGCCCAAGGCCCATGACCAACCTGGATGGCAGCAGTTCGGTTCGGATTGGACATCACTATGAAAACCCACCGCGCATTACTTGCATTAGTAGGCTTGTTTCCACTGCTCTCGCTGGGAGGTTTTGCTGTGGAGAATTACTCGGTCAAAAAAGAAGTCGTGGAAGGCCACGTCACCTACCATTTGATCGATTCCAAGCTGAAGATGGACCTCGGCATCGTCCCGGACATCGGCAACTTTGCATACCAATTCAAGGCGGACGGAAAAAACGTGTTGATTCCGGTGGTGTCCTTCAAGGACTACCTCGAGAAGCACACTTTTGGCTGGGGAATCCCCTTCCTGGCGCCCTGGGCCAACCGTCTTGATCACGACTACTATTACTTTGAGGGCAAGAAGTATCTGCTGAATGATAGCTTGGGAAACATCATTCGGGACAATTTCAAGCAACCCCTGCACGGTTTGCTGGTTTTCGAATCCCGCTGGAAGGTAGTGAAAACCGGGGGAACCGCCGCGGATGGCGCGTTCGTGGTTTCGCGTTTGGAGTTCTACAAGTACCCCGATCTGATGGCGCAGTTTCCCTTCGCGCACGTTTATGAGATGACCTACCGCTTAAAGGAGGGGAAACTCGAGTGCACGACTCGGGTGACCAACGTCGGCAATTCCAATCTTCCCGTCCACTTTGCATTTCATCCCTACTTTCACCCGGACGGCCCGCGCCCGGAATGGAAACTGACCATCGGAGCCCGGAAACACTGGATCGTTACTCATCAACTGATTCCAACCGGCGATACCGAGCCTTCTGACAAGTTTCTGAACGGAGTGACCCGGGGCTTGGCGCTCGACAAGACTTTCATTGACGACGGCTTTTCCGAGTTTGCGCGCGACGCGAATGGACTCCGCTACGTTACGATTCAAGGTAAGACCCAGAAGATTGAAGTCTTGTACGACAAGGCGTTTGATTACGCGATTGTCTACGCTCCTCTCAACAACGACTTGATCTGCGCCGAACCTCAGTTGGGGCCGACGAATGCCTTCAACCTCCAGCACGAAGGGAAATTCAACAACTTGGTCGTCCTTGAGCCGGGTAAGACCTTTGAGGCTTCGTTCTGGATTGTCCCGACGGGGTTCTAGGCTCGGAACTAGAGCCCTCTCCCTCGGGAAGAGGGTGTCTCGCTTCGACGCTTTCACCAGCCAAACGAGACGGGTGAGGGGTCGTTTGCAGGGTTCTGCATCGAGAACCGCGGGTTTGTGCGGACATTAAAATTCGCCGGGGCAATGGCGAGGGGGAACATTACCGATGCGAACGCTTGGTACGATAACAAAGCTTACAAATGGAAGTAACCCCTCACCCGACCCGCGACGGCTGATGAAAACGCCGTCGCGGGCCACCCTCTCCCCAAGGGAGAGAGCAATCTCTCCGAAAGTTGCGCGGGTTGCGAGGGTTGTGCTTGACTGTGCCCTCGGCGGTTTGCTTGTGTCCGTTATCGCGTCGCTCGGAGTGCGGCACGATCCGTCGGCGCCAAATCCCTTTACTCCATTTTCAGCGAGGTTGGCCATGGCAGCTCAGAACGATTCCTTTTCCGCAAGAATAGAAAAGACTCAATTCAACGGCTGGAACGCTTATCGCCTGACGAATGGCATCATCGCGCTGTATGTCGCGCCGGACATCGGTGGCCGCGCGATTCAGCTTGAGTTAGGCGGGAAGGGGCTCTTCTTCGTCAACAAGGACCTTGCCGGTAAGGTTCTGCCAGCCGAGCAGAACAACCTGAAATCCGGCTGGGCCAATTATGGCGGCGACAAAGTCTGGCCGGCGCCGGAAGGTTGGATGAACGACGAGCAGTGGCCCAGCATCCCGTATTACATCCTCGACGGCAGCCGGTTTGCCGCGGAGGTGGTCACGGAGACGCCCGCCGAAGTTGCGGTTCGCGTTACCAGCCCTGCCGACCCGCGCAGTGGCGTGCAGTTTGTGCGGACGTATCACGTTTACGCCAGGACGACGCGCGTAAAGGTTGATCAGGTGATGCGCAACATCAGCCATCGGCAGATTCGATGGGGCATCTGGCACTTGATTCAGAACGACGCTGCCGACGCTCACGACCCCACTAAACCCAACCCGGATCTTTACATGTATCTTCCGCTGAACTCCCACAGCCAGTACCCCCAGGGCTACTACAATCCGTACGGCGGCGCGCGACACCCGAGTTACCAACTGCAGCATGGTGGCCGCATGTTGCAGGTGCATTATCTCTATCGCGTGGGCAAGGCCGCCGCAGACACCGACCGTGGTTGGTACGCGGTGGTCAACGGGCAGAAGAGCATTGGCTTCGTCGAGAGCTTCACATCCTTCCCGGACAAGGAATACCCGGATGGCGCCGCCGTGGAAACCTGGAATAACGGCCCGGGAGTTATCTCCCGTGGCCCGTGGGATCAGACTCTCGCCGACGACCCGAAGCAGAATCCCTACATCCTGGAAACCGAGGTGCTCAGCCCCTACGCGGCGCTCAACCCTGGCGAGGAATATTCGTTCCCAGTCTACTGGTCGCCCACCAGCGTCACGAACCCTGTGCGCAACGCCGTCTGGGCTGGCGCCATCTCCGAGCCGCTTAGCGGAAAACTGGAAGGCGGCCAGGTTAGCCTGAAGGGGGTCTTCGGCGTCTTCATCCCAGGCGCGCTGGTGGCCAATTTCTACAGCGTGATGGGAGAGGAATTGAGTCACGAGACGTTGCAAGCAACCGACCCCAGAGAGGTTGTTCGACTGGACAAGTCCATCCCGGCGCCCTCCGGCACTTTCCGCGTGAGCGTCTATGTGCAAGACGCTCAGGGGGAGAACTGCGGGTTTCTGGGCAATGTGATCTTGAAGTAGGCAGATGGGCAGATAGGCAGAATGCATGGGTCGCCGAGTCTGCCCCCCAACAGAAATCCCTCGAGAGCGTCCCTTTGTTCTGCGACCTCCGAGACGGCGGGAAATCCTCAAGGGAAGTCCAACATTCGTCGACTGCCCATCTCCCCGCATGCCGATCTGCCTAGCTGCCGATCTGCCCATCTGCCGATTGCGTAGTACTGTCGTACTCTTGCCATCTCAGCCAATCAAATGAACACTAGTAACGAGGCGGAACCCGTGCCAAACGCTTGACTGCTATCGCGTGCGGAGGCCCGCGGAACTCAAAAGCACGAGGTCCGCACTCCTAGGTGGCAATCAACGGAGGTTGGGGGGGCCACGTGCGGACTGCTATTTCTACACACCCGAAGGCCGTTTGTTTCCCAGCAACGCTTGCACATTCACGGGGGAAAGAGTGCCGGCGGAGTTGTGTCCGTGTGGGGACAAGCGGCGAACGGAATAGCAGTTTTTCAAGTGGGGGTCGAGTTTTGGAGGGGAAAAACCGCCAGGCCTTGTTACTACTCTGGCGGGCCTCAACCCGCGGGTTCACACGCGTCGAACTGATGGTGGTGGCCTCGGTCATGTTAGTGGCTGCAGCCACCGCCATCCCGCGGGCCTTGGGGTCGAAAACTGCTGCCTGTAGGTTGCGAGTCAAAAGCGGCAGCGTCGGGAGTCCATGAATACAATTTCGAATCAGCAGTCCGGGTTCTCGACAGTCGAACTGGTGGTCGTCGCCGGCATTGTAATCAGCCTCGCTGCCATCTCGCTCCCCACGTTAATTAACGTGGTGGCTACGGCGCAATTGCGAGGGGGCATGAACGATCTTTCCGGCCTGTTCCAGAACGCCCGCAGTATGGCGGTCAGGCAGAACATAACATCGCGCGTTCGTTTTCAGCTCACCGGTGGTGTATGCGTCGCATATGTGGACAATGGGACAAGTCCAACGGGACTCACGTCCTCGTTGCCGCAGACAACGCTGCCAACCCAATTCAGCAAGGTGAGCCCCCCATCCGGTAGCGGTGCCCCCACTCCTCTGACTGCCACAAACTGCGGTGCAAACCCTTTGAACACCCTGGACACGACCGACGATACCTATTTCGGCAGCGCGGGCCTCCCATGCCAGTACAGCAGCGGCGCCTGCTCGGGGACGCAGGCATTTGCCTATTACTTCAATTATGCGGCGAGTTGGGGCGGAACGCGTTGGACCTCGATCTGTGTTTCTCCGGGTGGCCGGATGACAACCTGGTATTGGAACGGGCAGAGTTGGACAAACTGAGCGGGCAACAGGACGGTATGAGCGGCATCCGCCAAGCACGAACGCAGAAACAGCAAGCCGGCTTCACGCTTCTGGAACTGATGATCACTTGCCTCATCCTGACCGTCGGGCTGCTGGCGGTCGCGGGGCTGTTCGCTACAGCCGTGGGCAACAACGGCCGCAGCCGCGTGGACAGCACGGCGACCATGCTAGCGGCATCCGTGATCGAACAAGTTACTGCGGTGCTGGCGCGCGGGGGGCCGGCTTCGGTGACAGACTGCGGGCAGCCGCCGACCACCTGGACAATCGACACAAGTGTTGGCGGCGCGGCTCTGAGCAACGTGGCTCCGATCGGCCCCAGCATCAATTTCACCCAGACCAATCCGCCGTCCGGTTACCAGATGAACTACGTCGTGTGCAACGGGGGAGGGGTGGCTGGTACGCAGGCTGTCTACGATGTTCGCTGGAATATCCAACAGGTTTCCACTAGCCCTCCGTCTTCGTCCTACCTGGTAACGATTGCTGCCGAGCCGCAAGGCATGACGAACAGCCGTTTCACCTTTGCCCTACCCGTCACGTTCCGGACTTTTGTTGGACCGCAATAACGCCATGAAGAAACGCACCAAGGCCAATTCGCAAGTTGGGTTCTCGCTCCTGGAACTGATGATCGTCTTAGCTTTGCTAGGCATCATCATGGGTTCGATCTTCGCCCAGATCAATCAGGCCCAGCAGAACTCCACCTCGCAACAGATCAAGCTCGACCTGTTCCAGGAGTCACGCGAGTTTATGGACCAGATCGCGCGCGATCTGCGCGCCTCCGGGTACCCGAACACACGTAACTTTTCGTCGGATCCGGTAAGCCCGGCCGAACAGAGCCCGCAGGAAGCAGTGGGATTGGTCAAGTTGGACGTGGGTGAGCTCTGGTTCGAGTCGTCGATCGATGGAAGCGGAAACGTGTCCGTGATTCATTACGACCTAGTCCAAACCGGCACAGGCTGCCCGTGTCTGGAGCGGAGTCAAACCCCAAAAATCCAAGCAGACCCCCTCACCGGCCAGACCGAAACTGACCAGGTCGATGTCCAGAGCGTGATCAACGGCACGAGCGCCGATCCCATCTTCAAGGCGTACTACGCAGACGGAACAACCGTTTCGCTGCCCATTGACATTACGAATAACGCTCTGGCTAACGTCAATACGGTCGACATCATCCTTAAGGTGCAGTCTCCTAACCGGGATCCCCAAACCGGGCAGCAGGCGACAATGACCCTGATGACCACGGTGCGGCTCAATAACTGCTCCGTCGCGTACCCCAACACCACGGGCACGGTCATGGGGTGCAAGTGATGGTAGGAGGGGCCATGAGCGTCAGGAAAAAGCGGGACCAGGAAGCCGGCGTGGCTCTGATACTCGCTATCTTTGCCTTGCTTTTGCTCTCCGGCATCGCCCTGGCCATGTTGTTTTCGTCCAACACCGAGACTTCGATCAGCGTCAATTACCGCGATAAACACTCTGGCATCTATGGGGCTTTGGCCGGCTTGCAGGAAGCCCGGGATCGAATCCATCCACTTACTGGCGATTTGGGGGTGGGCACCAACCTGTCGGCGGGCGGACTGAAGATCATTCCCACCGCCCTGCCCTCGACTTCGGGGGCATCGGGGGCATACGTGCTCTACCTCCTCAATCCTGCGAACGGTGAAACCGTCGCCCCCTGGAATCCCAGCAACAAGTATTTCGACACGGAACTGTGCCACGAGAGCTACTTCGTCAACAACCTGGGTGTAACCTCAGTGTCCGCGGGAACACCCTGCCCGGCCAATTCTGCCTCGGTCCCAAGCGGGAGCGCTTGGTACGCCTGGTACGACAACAGCCAGATGAAAACCAACACCGGAGCCACCGGAACCGGGGATGCAGCCACACTCGAGACCGCCTACCAACTCAAGGATGCCAACGGCAACAAAATTCCACTGACCTATAAGTGGGTGAGGATTACTCTGAAGTCCGACAACATGACGCCTGTCAACGTCGGCACCGCCCCCTACGGGAACCAAGTGTGCTGGAATGGAAGCCATGAAGAGCAACTCCCCGCCGGGTACCAAACAAGCTGCACTGCGTTGACCACGTCGGTGACCGGCCCCGTCACCAATATCGCCGTTACGGCCAGCGGCTCCGGCTATACTTCGGTCCCAACCGTGACCATCAGCGGAGGCAGCGGGTCAGGGGCCACCGCAACCGCCGTGGTGGACCAACTTCCCCAGGGGCTCACCAGCGTCACCATTACCAACCCAGGGGTGGGCTATACCAGCAACCCGGCCGTGACCATTACCCCCACAGACGGGAAAGGCAGCGGGGCCATCGTGAACGCTACGGTGAGCAATACGGAGCCGGTCGTTTCCGTGGGCCCCAGTGGAGCTACCTGGGCAACACCTCCGGCGTGCTATGCCAGCGGCAACACCCCAACCGTCATTTTCACCCCTGCCGGCGCCAGTGCTACGGCAAATATGACAGGCAACTCCTGCATCTACAGTTTCCAAGCGAGCGGGAGCTGTGACTCCAAGAACGTCACGGGCACCGTGACGGCCACCAATGGCACAGGATCCGGCTTCGCCGCCACGGTCACGGCGGGTAGCAACAAGAAGGCGGATGGCTCATATACGCCAACCAACCCAGGCAACTACTCCGTCGTTCCGACTACTTTTAGCGTTGCTTCGCCCTGCGAAAATGTGTCGATTACACCGACCTATGGCATTCAGATCAATACGGTCACCATTCCGCCGAACGGTGGCGGTTCATACACGCCTGGCAGTCCACCCACCGTCACCTTTGGAACATATTCCCCGAAAGGCGGATTGCCTGGTGCAACGGCCACTCTGAGTACAGGGCCTACAGGGATTGTAAACAGCCTTACCATTCCCGTCAACGGAGGTGGCAGCGGGTACGACGCCAACCCAACCTTGACCATCGCCGCGCCTCCTTGTACCCCGTCGGCCACTTGCGTACAGGCCACGGGGACGGCTTCGATTGCGACCGACTATGGAGTGGTCAGCATCACCCTTACGAATGGAGGCAGTGGCTATTCCCAGGCGAATCCACCTACGGTGACATTCAGTGGGGGCGGCGGGGGTTCGGGAGCGCAGGCAACGGCCACCGTGGGATCGTCGGGGAATACCATGGGACCGGTGTCCCTGCTGACCGCGCTGGCGGTGACGCCCAGCGGCTCCCGGGCGATGGCGCAGATGGAAATCGGGGTCCTCTACAACAGCTATACGTTTGGCCTTGGCGGCGCGCTCACAATGATCGGGCCCGATCCCACCTTCGGAACACCGCATTCCAATAATTTCCAAATGATCGGGACCGACTGCCCCACCTGCGCCCCCGTGCCTTCCGGCTGCAACACTACGGCAGTGCCCTCAATTGACGCCATCGGTGTGTACGACCCAACGAAGGCAACCAATCCTAGCGCCGTTCAAACTCTCATCGGTGATCTTGCCAAGCCGAACAATTATCTCGGTGCAAACTCAGCCCCGGATGTGGTCAACGCCAACCTGGGCAACTTGAGCGCATCCGAGCTGAATCTGTTTATGGGGCAGGTTGCCTCGGCCGCAACCAATGTGTACGGGACGCCAACTGCGTCGGTGAACAATCCCACCATTAATCTCGGCACTGCGGCCAACCCCGCCATTGACTTCGTCTATGGGAACTACTCCATGGGGCCTTCGACCGGCTACGGCATCCTCGCCGTGACCGGAACCCTAAGCTTTAGCGGCAACTACGCCTGGAACGGTATGATCCTTGTTATCGGCAACGGAGCGTCGATCATGAGCGGCGGCGGCAACGGACAGATCGTTGGTGGAGTTTACGTTGCCAATACCTCCGGCAATTCGTTCGGCTCGCCCAACGTGAGCTGGAACGGCGGGGGCGGCAACGGCATTCAGTACGATCACTGCTGGGCCGACTACATGCTCAGCAAGATTCCTCCTCTGGCGCCTGCTACCAGTCCAAGTGCGCTTCAGATAATAAGCCTGCGCACGCTGCTCTACTGATTGCCGCCTCGGTGTAGTGCCCTGGTGCTCGTTTCACTCCATGGCAATGCCGCCATGACCGCCATACTCAACGCCCCGCTTGCAACCGTCGACTTGGGCGGCGGGTCCAGCGGGTACTTCGTGGGCGCCATCAGGGCCCTTAACGTCAGCGCCCAAGGCGGCTACCCCATGCACTACGATGTCCAGCTCTCTCGCCTCGACGGCGTAATGGGCCAGGCCATGGTGTCGTCATACGCTCGCATTAGACAGTAGTTTCGCAGTTTATTTCTTTACTCCTCGACCTTTTCCTTGCATCCTGTTCAATCGTCAGAACGGACGGGTTATGGCGTCATCGCCCCAACTATCGTCGTCGGCGCATCCCTTACGAGCCGGCATCGTGCTCGCGTTTGCTGCCGTCTACCTGATCTGGGGGTCCACCTTCCTGGCGATTCGCTATGCGGTGGAAACCATCCCTCCCTTCTTCATGGCGGGTTGCCGTTTCATGACTGCTGGCGTGCTGTTGTACCTGTGGACGCGCGCGCGCGGCGCCGCCCGGCCTTCGCGTAGCGAGTGGGCCGGCGCTGTTCTTATCGGGTTCCTGCTTTTGGTGAGCGGGAACGGAGGATTGTGCTGGTCGGAACAGCGCGTGCCTTCGGGCCTCGCGGCTTTGCTGCTGGCTGCTATCCCCATCTGGATGGTTGTGCTCGATAGCCTGCGAAGTGACGGTACGAAGTTGGAAGCAAGGGTGGTCGGTGGGATGGTTATGGGGGTAGCGGGAATCATCCTGCTGGTGGGACCAGCCCACCTGTGGGGCAGTTCGCGCGTGGATCCGGCCGGGGCGGGTGTGCTGATGCTTTCCTCTTTCTCGTGGGCGCTGGGCTCAGTTCTTTCGCAGAAAGTAAGCCTGCCGCGTTCTCCCTTTCAGGCGGCAGCCATGGAGATGTTGGCAGGCGGTGCCCTGCTCTTGACGGTGGGCGTCTTGAGCGGGGAAGGCGCGCATTTCCATTTCGGTGAAGTCGCCCCTCGCTCCGTGCTCGGTCTTGTCTATCTGGTTGCGGCCGGATCGCTCGTGGGTTTCACGGCCTATTTCTGGCTGTTGCGCAACGTGCCCATGGCGCGGGTTTCCACGTACGCGTTTGTGAACCCCGCGGTGGCCGTTTTCCTCGGCTGGGCGTTAGGGAGTGAAGTCGTGACCCGTCGTGTGCTGTTGGCCAGCGCCACCATCATCGCCGGAGTAGCCCTGATCATCACTCACCGGCCATCCCCTGTGGCCGCCACACCGGGCACAGAAGACCTTCTCGTCGCAGAAGAGCCAAAATAACGCGCCTTCGACTCCGCAAGAATCGGGTTGCCTGGCGTTTCTTCCTCAACGATGATAGGACCAGGAGGGAAAATGCAAACTAACGCAGAAGATTATCGCAGGATTGAGAAAGCCATCGAATTCCTTGCCGAGAACTATCAGGACCAACCGAGTCTGGACAGAGTGGCGCGCAGCGTCAACCTCAGCGGGTTTCACTTCCAACGGCTCTTTCGCCGTTGGGCGGGCATCAGCCCCAAGCGCCTGGTGCAGTTCTTAACCTTGGAGCATGCCAAGCAAGCCCTGGAGGAATCCCGCAGTGTATTGGACGCCGCCTACGATGCCGGGCTGTCCAGCCCCAGCCGGCTGCACGACCTTTTTGTGACGACCGAGGCAATGACCCCTGGCGAGTTCAAGGCCAAAGGCGCGGGCCTCGAGATCAGCTACGGATTTCATGCCAGCCCGTTCGGCGAGTGTCTTCTCGCCGTCACCGAGCGCGGAATTTGTGGATTGGGCTTTGTGCAGGAAGGGGACCGCAAGCAAGCACTCGAAGACTTCAAGCAAAGATGGCCGGCGGCAAAGTTTCAGGAGAATCCCGAAAAGACCCGCAGCTATATGGACGGGATCTTCAACGCCAAGAAAAGGAATGGCACGCATCCCGTAAAACTGCTGCTGATGGGCACCAACTTCCAGATCAAAGTCTGGGAAGCCCTGCTGAGAATTCCGTCGGGCTCGGTGGTGTCTTACGAAGACTTGGCGCGCCGGTTGGGGAAGCCCTCGGCCGCGCGGGCGGTGGGTGGCGCGGTGGGGCGGAATCCGATCTCGTTCCTCATCCCTTGCCACAGGGCCATCCGCAAGATGGGGATTACAGGCGATTATCACTGGGGAGCGGCACGCAAGAAGGCTATCCTGGCCTGGGAAGCCGCCCGCCAGAGCAGTCTCTCCTCACAGTCGGGCAACGGGCACCCAGAGATAATGAAAATGCCCTGACAATTCAGAGGCGTGGCGCGGGCGTCCCGCCCGCGGTCGCGGGAGCGTCTCGCTCCCGCAAGAACTCGCGGGCAGGATGCCCGCGCCACAGCGGGCGAGACGCCCGCGCTACAATTTTAGAGCAGCAAATCGGATTAACGAATGGTCACCCCACCGTTGATGCTTGATGCCCCGACGCGCGCCGAACTCTGGCGCAAGCTGGTGGAAGCGATCGAAGCTTACGCTACGAAGCTGGAAAGCAGCCGGGTGACGCCTCCGCTCGATCCCGCAACGCTCCGTGCCTCGCTTTCCCGCTTCGATTTCAGCGCGCCGGTGGACGCTTGCGAGGCCCTGAATTTTCTTGTCGAAGGTCTTTGGAAGTTTCAAACTCACACGCCGCATCCCTGTTATTACGGGTTATTTAACCCCGCGCCGACCACGATGGGCATCGCCGGGGACGCGCTGGCGGCCGCCTTCAATCCGCAGCTTGCCGCCTGGAGCCACAGCCCGCTGGCCATCGAAATCGAACAGCACCTGGTGCGCGCGTTCGGGGCTCGATTCGGTTACGACCCCGTGCGCACCGATGGCGTTTTTGCCTCGGGCGGCATGGAGGCCAACCACACGGCGGTTCTTACCGCCTTAGTCGAGAAGTTTCCGGAATTCTCCAGCCGAGGCGTGCGGGCCCTTGCCGCCCAGCCGGTTCTCTACGTTTCCACGGAGGCGCATCATTCCTTGCTGAAGGCGGCGCGGATGTGCGGCTTGGGGACGGACGCCGTGCGCCAGATTCGGGTCGACGCTAAGCTTTGCATGGATCCCGAAGCCCTTGCATCACAAATCACCCGCGACCGCGGCCAGGGTTTCGAGCCCTTCATGGTGGCGGCCACGGCGGGCACCACCAGCGCGGGCGCGATCGACCCGCTGCCTGCCATCGCCGAAGTCGCCGCGCGCGAAAAGCTCTGGTTTCACGTGGACGCAGCCTGGGGCGGGGCAGCCGCGTTGGTCCCCGAGCTGCGCCCCTTGCTCGAGGGGATCGAGCGCGCCGACTCGATTATCTTCGACGCGCACAAGTGGCTTTCGGTGCCCATGGGGGCAGGCATTTATATAACGCGCAATACTGATATCCTCGATAGAACATTCCGTATTGCCCAAACCTATATGCCACGCGAGGCGGCCGGGCTGGATGTGGTCGATCCCTACATGCACTCGATGCAGTGGTCCCGCCGCGCCATCGGTCTGAAGGTGTTCCTCTCGCTCGTGGTGGCGGGCTGGGAGGGTTACGCTGCGGCCATCCGCCACATGGTAGCCATGGGAACGCTGCTGCGGAAGCAGCTTGAGGCCTCAGGTTGGCAGGTGGTCAACAAAACGCCTTTGCCTGTATGCTGCTTCGTGGATCAACGGCATCCCGAGGGCCGATCCGAAGCCTACCTGCACAAAATCGCCATGCATGTCGTCGCTTCCGGGAAAGCCTGGATTTCGACCACTCGATTGGCCGGCTCAATGCCGGTTTTGCGCGCCTGCATTACCAACTACAGGACTCAAGCGACTGATATCGAAGCGTTGATTGCCGCGCTCAACGAGGCCCGAAGCCAAGTCAGATAAGTCTGTCATTCTGAGAGCTTGTGACTTTTTTGGTTTTTCGGCCGTTTAAGGGCACTTAACTCCCTTTTTATCAGTGCCACTTTTCAGTGAAATTCAAAAAAGTCACACGCTCTGAGCGAAGCGAAGATCCCCCGCAGTTCGTTTTGCCTCACAGAGCCGAACACCGACTGCAGAGATTCTTCGCCTCGCTAAGAATGACAATCGGTATGGGCTGCGGCTTATCACCAGATGACCTCAATTCCAGCGGCGGTCATCTTGTGGTCACGACTGACGAGCGGCGCGCCAAGACGCAAAGCTGTGGCCGCTATGATCCGGTCTGGCATGTCGGGAACCGCGTCCCTCGGAATCTGTCGTACAAACGTTGCGACGCCGATATCCAAAGGCGCGATGCTCAATGCTGCGGCGGGGCTCTCAAGAGCCGCTATCAACCTTTCGAGAGCGATATTCGGAAGTCGGCCCTTCTCGACGAGGTAAATGACTTCCACGAGGCAGATCGAGGGAAGGAACACCGGTTCGCCCGATTGCAGAGCTACTTCCACGGCGCGCAGAGCGATGGAAGAGAGGCTGGGAGACTTTAGCAGATACCACACTGCGGCATGCGTGTCCAGGACCGCCGCCACTAGAAAGACCCCCGGGGAAAGGTGCCCCACATCTCACGACGAGCTTCGGCGATGTCCTTTTCGCTGATTTCGACGCCCAGGTCTGCCCAAAGTCCATGCAAGCTTTCGAGCGGCTGCTTCGCACCCTTCCTCTCCCGCAAAGCCTCGACGAAGTGCAGGACCTCTTCCTTCTGGTCGGGAGGCAGGTCTCGGAGCTTCTCGATGACTAATTCTTCGATGCTCATTGTAATCCTCATGCCCGTCTGCTATTGCTTGTTCAAGCTTACCACAAGAAAACACTGCTTGCCCTGTCGCGGGGAATCTGCGAACATTCCGAGTTCAGCACAAAGTCACGGTGCTGACCTGAAGGTCAGCGCTACAGTAGGTCAGCACTGCGGCAGGGCAGCAAACAAATTACCCCGGAGGCAAGTATGCCACTTGATCCAAAGCATTGCAGTCGTACCATCACCGACGGCCGAGACCGCGCCGGCGCGCGAGCCATGTTCAAGGCGATTGGATTTACGGATGCCGACCTGGCCAAGCCTATCGTGGGAGTCGCAAACACCTGGATTGAGACGATGCCGTGCAACTTCCATCTGCGTGAACTGGCGGCAAAGGTGAAAGAGGGCGTGCGCTCGGCGGGTGGAACGCCCATGGAGTTCAACACCATCGCCATCTCCGACGGCGTGACCATGGGCACGGAGGGCATGAAGGCTTCGCTGGTAAGCCGTGAGGTCATCGCCGACTCGATTGAGTTGCTGGGGCGCGGCCACATGTTTGACGCCATGGTGGCTCTGGTGGGATGCGACAAGACGATTCCCGGCGGCGCCATGGCGCTGATCCGCCTCAACGTGCCGAGCGTTCTTCTTTACGGCGGAGCGATTGCCGCGGGCCGGTTTCAAGGCCGTGACGTCACGATTGGGGACGTGTATGAAGCCGTCGGAGCGCACGCCGCAGGCAAGATGACCGACGCGGAACTCAAGGATCTCGAGGACCATGCGTGTCCGGGGGCCGGCGCCTGCGGAGGCCAATTCACGGCCAACACCATGTCCACCGCCATGGAATTCATCGGGCTCTCGCCCATGGGCGCGAACAGCGTGCCCGCGCTTGATCCGCGGAAGGGCGAGGTCGCCTATCACGCCGGCCAGTTGGTAATGGATCAGCTTCGTCGCGGTGTGCGTCCGCTCGATATACTGACGCGGAAGGCTTTTGAAAACGCCATTGCCAGCGTGGCGGCGACGGGCGGCTCAACCAACGCCGTGCTCCACTTGCTGGCCATGGCTCGTGAGGCAGGGGTTCCTCTCACGATCGAGGACTTTGACACCATCAGCTCACGCACGCCCATCATTGCTGATTTGAAACCGGCCGGACGCTACGTTGCCGTGGATGTCCATCGCGCCGGAGGAATACCCATCATTGCCAAGAAGCTCCTCGAGGCGGGACTGATCGACGGATCCCAGATGACTCCCAGCGGACGGACCCTTGCGGAGGAAGCCCGCTCCGCGACTGAGACGCCGGGACAGGACGTGGTGAGGTCTGTCTCCGATCCGATCAAGAAAACCGGCGGGCTGGTTATCCTGAAAGGGAATCTCGCGCCGGAGGGCTGCGTCATCAAGGTGGCGGGCTACGAGAAGACCTACCATCGCGGACCGGCTCGGGTTTTCGACTGCGAAGAAGACGCCATGCGCGCTGTGATCGGAAAGAATATTCATGCGGGAGACGTGGTTGTAATCCGCTACGAGGGCCCACGCGGCGGCCCAGGAATGCGTGAGATGCTAGGCGTAACGGGGGCGTTGGTGGGAGAGGGGCTGGGCGACTCGGTAGGCTTGCTCACGGACGGACGTTTCAGCGGCGCCACCCATGGACTGATGGCTGGGCACGTGGCTCCGGAAGCTGCGCGCCGTGGTCCCATCGCCGCCGTCGCCGACGGCGATATAGTTGTGTTCGATATCGAAAAACGCCGCTTGGATGTCGAGCTACCCGATGCTGAAATCCAGAAGCGATTGGCCAAGTGGCATGAGCCGGAGCCGCGATATAAGTCCGGCGTATTTGCCAAGTACGCTGCGCTGGTTTCGTCCGCCTCAGAGGGAGCCATCACGCGGGCACGCTGATCGATGATTGTCGAACGCCGGTTGTCGCACTGTCATTCTGAGCGGAGCGAAGAATCCCTGCAGTTGAATGCCTGCCAGATGAAAAACGCCTTGCAATGGCTCCCCTCCTCAGCGGGAGGAGGGGAAGGGGTCGTGGGTGCGGCGATCATGTCGGCAGCAACCACCCCTCACCCCTCCTTACCAAGGAGGGGAATTATTCTCCTCACCCAGAATGACACCTAACGCCGGAGTGGTCAGCTTTCAATCGACAATCGTCAATCGCCGTTCGGCAATAACGGCAGGGGCACGCCTTTCTGCGACGTCCAAGCCTTCAGGTAATCCACGAACACATATTCGATTCCGACTGTTTTGAGGGTTGCGGGCAGGATTTCATTTAGCATCCGATACTCTTTTCCGGTGCGCTCGCAGTTCTCGTCGACAAAGTCCTGCAGCAGCTTTACGGCTCCGGCTTCGTTGCCGGCCCTAATCTGCCTCAGAGCTTCGGCTTCCACGGTCGCCTGGCGGTCCATCTCCCAACGCTCGGTCTGGTCAAACACGCCCCGAACGGTCGGCGCCAAAGCGCGGTAGTTCAGGTCGCAAAGCAGCTTGACGCGATTGGCCCACCACCACGGCGCATCGCCGGCGTAGGTGCTGCTGCC
>JBELAJ010000400.1:0-12873 GCA_049508935.1 Terriglobia bacterium
CATGCCGATGGACGTCCCCAAGAACAGCGAGCGCCTGGCCTTCGAAGGGATGGCGGGCACGGACAACGGTGACTCTCTCGGGGAGGTCGTGATGATGGGTAGTGTGTCGTACGTTCCTTCGATTCGATTCCCCACGACAAGCTGCAGGCCTGCCTGCGCATGCGGATCGCGGACCGGTCGGTCCTGAAGCTGATTCGGATGTGGTTGGAAGCGCCAGTAGTGGAGGCGTCGGACACGCGCGGGGGAGCGCCGAAGATCAGCCGGTCGGGGAAAGGAACGCCACAGGGGGGAGTGATTTCGCCCTTGCTGGCCAACCTGTACTTGCACTGGTTTGACCAGGTGTTTCATCGGGCGACGGGGCCGGCTCGCTGGGCCAAGGCCAAACTGGTGCGCTACGCCGATGACTTTGTGGTGTTGGCGCGCTACGTGGGGCCGAAGCTGAGCGGGTTTATCGAGAGGAAGCTGGAATCCTGGATGGGACTGGAGATCAATCGGGAGAAGACGCGGGTGATCGACCTGACACAGAAAGGGGCGAACCTGGACTTTCTGGGCTTCACCTTTCACTACGAACCGAGCTCCTTTGGACAGGGGCGACGGTATCTGAGGGTGGAGCCGTCGAAGCAGGCGGTGAAGCGGGAACGGGCGAAGCTGCACGAGCTGACCAGCGGTTCGGCTCGCAGCACCCCGATTCCGACTCTCCTGGCGGACCTGAATCGGCACCTGAAGGGCTGGGGGAGCTACTTTCGTTTCGGCTATCCCCGTCGCGCTTTCGATAAGGTCAATGAACACGTACAAGTCTGTCTCCGCCAGAATTTACGGCGGCGCAGCCAACGGCCCTTCCGACCGCCGGAAGGGATCACGGACTATGCGAACTTTCAGCGTCTCGGGCTGAAGCTTCTCTGATCCGGGACCGTGCCACTGCCTGCGCGTGCTTTCGGCTGAACGCTTCTGCGAGAGCCGGATGCGGGAAATCCGCACGTCCGGTTCGACGAGGGGAGAGGAAGTCGGGCTTCCGCCTCGCTTCCACTTCTACTCTACCGACCGTCGGACGGCAGTGCGGAGGGATAGGTGAGACGTGAGTGAATCGGGGCGGCACAACCGCGTGGCAGGAATCATGCGCACGGCTTTAGCCGCAGCCTTGGCGTTGTGCTTGGCGCAGGGTGTGCTTGCCCTCGACTCGCAAGACCGCTCGATCGTGATTGACGGCCGCTTGGACGAGCCGGTCTGGAAAAGCCTCCCTGCGGAAAAGCTCATCCCCTCCGAGCCAGGAGTTCCCGCGGAAACCGGCGGAGAGGTTCGGGCAGTTGTAATCAGCCGATTTCTATACGTGGGAGCCACACTTCCAGAGCCGACAGGACGCATCACGGCTCGGCTTGTCGGACGCAATCCAAGCTGGGAGGATGAGGACCTGCTCCGGATTATCTGTGGACCCGATATCGGCTACACCGATCGAATCCTGCAAATCAATCCTTGGGGAGCATACTCGATCGAGAAGGCGGTTCACGTTGGCTCCCATTACCTTAATGTCTACCCCTATTCGCTGGAGAAACCCGCCTCCCAGGTTCTTTACAAAGACGCGGCCAAGTTCCTAGTCGCGACTTCCATCGCCGAACACGAGTGGACGGTCGAGGCCGCCATCCCGCTGAATGAATTGAGCGCTCCGCGCTCCGACCGAATTATGATCCGGGTGGAACGAATCCGCGCGGCTCGGCCTGGGTGTCCGCAGCAACGATGGCATTGGCCCGAGCAAGGCCCTGCTGCCAGGGTTCCGGCCCTTCCCTCCAGATGGGACGAGGCCTCCCCCGCGTTCCACCCCCAACTCATCGGAAACAACGAAACTCCCCTCGAAGCTGGAAAAGCTTCACCGCTTCCGGCGATGGACAGCGCGCGGGAGGACCCGCCCTGGCGCGACGTCCCCGCCTGGACGCTGCTCCGCAACGAACCCGAACCGCGCACAGCGCGCTTTCCCACCGAAGTCAGGGTGGTCCAGGACGGTCACTGGCTGGCGGTATTGGCGCGTTGCGTCGAACCTGGCGAGCCAGTGACGCGTGTGAAGGAAAATGATGGTCCGGTCAACAACGATGACAATTTTCAGGTGTATCTCGCGATCTCGGGCTCGGCCTACGTACAGTTTGCTGTGAACTCAGCGGGTTATCTTTTGGATAACACTGGTTTTTTCGGCGGCGAACGCTTGTCGCGGGCGCGGGAGTGGTCGAGCGGCGCTCGTGTAGCGGCTCGTCGAGAGCCGGGCGCTTGGACTGTTCGCCTCGATATTCCGCTCGAGCCGGTCGCGAGAATTCTCGGCGAAGACGAAGTCCCTCCGGAGTGGCGGGCTCTCTTCAGGCGCGTGCGGCGGGCGCGTGCCGACGAACCGCTGGAGGAAAGCGAGTTGCCGGTAACCCAGAGTGACACTCCACTCTGCACGCCTCGATATCGGCGTCTGCGATTGGTCGAGGCAGTGTCCTCCACCCTGGACTCCTCGCCTGCCCAAGCAGCGCCGAGCGGACTCGCGGCGCTTGACGGCCGAGTCCTCTCACCCGAAGAACGTAAGAAGCTGTCGATCGCCTCAATGCTCGACGATCAGCTCGCCGCCGAATTCCGCCGCACGTCTGACATGGTCCGGCTCGATTGGGACCAAGTAAATACACGTGCTGATTGGGAGCGCTTTCGTGAGGTGCGAATCAACGCACTCAAGGCGTCATTGGGTGAGTTTCCAGCCCGCACCCTGCTCCAGACCAGAATCACGAAAGAGTTCGAGGGCCCTGGCTACCGCCGGCAGGACCTCATCTTTCAAAGCTGGCCCGGCATGTGGGTGACGGCGAATCTCTATTTGCCGGCCCACCCGAATACATCCATGCCCGGAATCATCATCGTGCACAGCCACCACAGGCCAAGATCGCAGGCGGAGCTTCAGGATATGGGCATCCTTTGGGCTCGCACCAATTGCGCCGTTTTGATCATGGATCAGATCGGTCACGGCGAGCGCCTTCAGAACTACCCCTGGAACCGCGAGGCCTATCATTCCCGCTACATCATGGGCATACAGCTTTATCTTGCCGGCGAAAGTCTCCTGAAGTGGATGGTCTGGGACGTGATGCGAGGTATCGATCTCCTGCTCGAGCGCAAGGACGTGAATCCGGAGCAGATCATCTTGCTGGGAGCGGTTGCGGCCGGCGGCGAACCCGCCGCAGTCACCGCGGCGTTGGATAAGCGGGTCGCCGCCGTCGCACCCTTCAATTTCGGGCTCGCCGAACCCGAATGGGGGGAGTGGGAATCGACGCGCTGCTTGCGCCGCAGCCTCATCGACCACTTCTTTCCTTGGATTATCTCCGCATCAGTCGCGCCGCGCCATTTGTTCTATGCCAACGAAATGGGCTGGGAACATTACAAGGATGACCCCGCCTGGGCGCACGACCAGAAAGTCTTCGCGCTGTACGACCTGCCCGAAAATCTGGACAAGGCCTTCGGCTTTGGCGATTTTCCGGGACCGGGCGAGTGCTCCAATATAGGGCCGGCACAGCGCCAGACGCTCTATCCCGCGCTCAAGCGATGGTTCGGCATTCCGATCCCCACCTCGGAACCGAACGATCGTCGGCCCGAATCCGAACTGGCTTCGCTGACTCCCGACATTGCTCGCGAGCTAAAAATGGCCCCCGTTCACGAATTGGCCTTCAACCTCGCCGGCTCGAAGCTCAATTCCGAGCGCGCCGAGATGGCGAGACTCGATCCGCATCAGCGCCGAACGGAACTCAGAAGAAGATTAGCCGCCAAGCTCGGCGACATTGAGCCGAATCGGACGCCCGAGGCGGCCGTGCATTGGACGAAACAATTGGATGGCGCCAACATCGAGGCCATCACTCTTCAGACCGAGCCGGGGATCTTGGTTCCGCTCTTGCTGCTGCAGCCTTCCCATGCCTCAAACCGAAGTCTTCCGGTTGTGGTCGCCGTCGATGAAGGCGGGAAAGAGCGCTTCATGGCTCAGCGCAGTGACCAGATCAGGACATTGCTGAAGGCCGGCATTGGTGTGTGCCTGATTGACGTGCGTGGAACCGGCGAGACCACTTCTGAAATGCATCGAGGGTTAAACAGCGAGGAAGAGTCGGCGGCGGCCACCGAATTCATGTTGGGAAATACACTTCTCGGTGCGCGGCTGAAGGACCTGCGCAGCGTGCTGGCCTACCTCTCGGCTCGGCCCGATGTCGACGGCCGCAAGCTTGCGCTCTGGGGTGATTCCTTCGCCCCGGTGAATCCGCCACGATTCGTGCTGGACGAATTGATCGGGTGGCAGGTCGGCCCGCAGATCGAGAATCAGGCGGAGCCACTGGGGGGACTTCTGGCTCTCCTCGGCGGATTCTATGAAGACAAAGTTTGCGCGGTTGCTGCGCGTCGAGGACTGGTGGCATACTCCTCGGTCTTGGAGGACCAGTTCGCCTACGTGCCGAACGATATTGTCGTTCCCGGCATTCTCGAGGTCGCGGACGTTGCCGACATTGCCACGGCGCTTGCTCCTCGTCCCCTCCTCATCGAGAACTTTGTGGATGGGCGAAACCGCATGGTCGAGAAGGCGGAGCTTCGTGAGCGATTTGGCCTGGTATTTCAATCGTACCGTGCGGCCCCGTCCCAATTGCGGGTCCTGGGGGAAAGCCAGGAGCCGAGCCTGGTCCGATGGCTGGCGGAAGTGCTAAAGTGAACGGCCTATGAACAGCAGGGAACGCGTCTTTGCAATCCTGGATGGACAACTGGCGGATTGCCTTCCCGTCATGCCCATCACGATGATGTTCGCGGTCGATCAGATCGGCGCGAAGTACTACGCCTACGCGACGGATTACCGCGTCTTGGCTGAAGCGCAAATCCGCACGGCGGAGAAATATGACTTTGACCACGTCTCTGCCATTGCCGAGACTCGCGAGGCGCCGGATTGCGGCGCGGTGGTGGAATATTTCGACGATCAGCCGCCTTCTATTGTCGAAGCGCGGGCGCTGCTCGCGGAGAAGGCCACACTGGCGCGGCTGAGGATTCCCGACCCGCTCGGCGGAGGGCGCATGCACGATCGTGTGCGCGGCATTGCGCTGCTGAAAGAGCGCATAGGACGCGACAAGATCGTGGAAGGCTGGATCGAAGGCCCCTGCGGTGGGTCGGCAGACTTGCGCGGCCTGAACACATTGATGCTCGACTTCTTCGACGATCCCCAGTTTGTCCGCGACCTCTTCGACTACGTATTCGAGTTGGCTATGCGGTTCGCTCGCGCCCAGATCGAGGCCGGCACGGACGTGATCGGCATAGGGGATCCCGCGGCTTCGCTGGTAGGTCCGAAAATCTACCGGGAGTTCGTGTGGCCCTACGAGAAGAAAATGGCGGATGGCCTTCACGCCTCAGGCGCTCGTGTCCGGCTGCACATCTGCGGAAACACCCGGCCGATCCTGGACGCAATGGGCGAATTGGGTTGTGACTTCATCGACCTTGATTCGATGGTGCCGATTGCCGAGGCGCGGGAGAAGATGGGGCCGCGGCAGGTGGTGCTGGGCAATCTCGACCCGGTGCGCGAACTGCGCGATGGCACGCCGGCGTCGGTGTTTGCGGCAGTGGCCGAATGTCACCGGCACGCGGGCCGGGGTTATATTGTAGGGGCAGGCTGCGAGGTGCCGCGCGACACGCCGCTTGCAAACGTTCGTGCGATGGTTCGTTACGCGCGCGAAGCCCGTCCAAAAAGCGGTTAGGGCAAGCCCTGCCCGCTACAAGTTCTAGGGGGTGGGCGAATACTTCGCGGCGGGTCTGTGGGGATGTATGCCCCTGCGGATTTCCAAATTGTATCTGTTCTATCCGTGATAGACGCTGCTTGGCGTTGACCCGAGTGCCTTGAGGTACTGATTCGCCAGACTCATCTCCGAACTCTTGAGAGACACTCGAAAACGTCCAGGGACGCCGAGGTTTTCATAGACGCTGCTGGTCCACCGGTAAGCGTCGCGGGCCGCTGAAATTTCAACCTCCTGATTCATAGGTCCGCGGGGCGCGATGATGCTAAGCGGGCGCTCGGCCACGGCTGCCGCCACTTGCGGCAGGTCGAAGCGGGTGAGGACGTCGCGGACGAACACGCTCGATTCGGTGAGGTACCGATCCACACTGGTGAGAGCGCGGTAAGAGAGCAATCCTCCGTGAACCACCAGGGCCTTGACGCGAGCATCGAGCGCCGCCGCGTAAAGCGACCACAGCGCTCCGGTTCCTCTTCCGATCAGGTGCACACCCGCGGGGTCAACGTCCGAGCGGCTTGAGACATAGTCGATGCTGCGAACCACATCCAGGACGCGCATCCCGAACAAGTCTTCATTCATCTCCCAGGCCATGTACGCCATGGAGCACTCCGCGTTGTCCACCTGGCCGAATTCACCATGCTCATCGCCGGGATGCGGAGGCTCGGTTGCGCCGATGCCGCGCACATCGATGGCCACAACACGTCGGCCGCCGAGTGTCAACTCCTCGAGTAGGCCGAATTCCATGCGATCACTCTCTCGCGAGACATCGCTCACATACAGAATCGCAGTGCGGTCCTTCACGCCTGCGTTGGGCTGATAAACCCAGGCGGAAATATAGATACCGGGTTCGGAGAGGAATTCCACCTTTTCAATTTGATAGCCCTTGCGCGGAGTCGTGGTTTCTCGCCGGGGCGCAAGCGGTTGGTTTGACCGCCGGTAGCGAATGACCTCTTCGATCTCTTTGCTGAGTTCGCTCCGGTAGGAGGCTTGTTCGGCTGCGTTCGCAGGCGCTTTCCGCGCGGGGGGCAGAGCCGCTTGCTTTGCTAAAATCAGGGAATATATCGTCTGGCCCCGTCGGGAGTATCGCAGCGACCCATCCGCGGTGCACCACAGATTCTGCCACGGTTCGGGCGTAAAGGCGGCCTCGGTCTCCGGACCTTTACGATTATAGAACCAGCGGCAGAACCAATCGACATTGGCGATTCGCAGCTTCACGGTCCAGGCATGCGGATCGTCCGCAGGTACGGTGGCGAACCGGTCCGGCACGTTGAGGAGTTTGTAGCGCTCGCGAATGGCCTCTGCCGCCCGATCGAAGGATGCCGAGTAGTGTTCGATGGTAACGAGCAATGGCCTCGGCGCCACGGCCACGTGGAGATCAACTTGGTCGATTCCATAGATCTCAGCCGGGAAAAGGTGCTGTTCGGTGTCCCCCGTGCCCATCGATATGTACATCGGAAAATCCACGGGCCATCGATTCGCCGTACCGCCCTCGTTGATGGCGGCGCACTGGACGCGCTCATCAATGGCTGCGATGAACTTGGTGAGCGTGCCGCCGCCGGAATGGCCGGCACAGCCGATCTTCTTGGCATCCACCTCCGGACGCGTCTCGAGATAATCGATGGCCCGCATCCCGTCCCACACGAAGTAATGCGTCAGATCGTCTCCGAGCAGCAGAAGCAACTGGCCCGGCAGAGAATGGTTCCAGGTGACAGGCCCGCCAAGTTCATCAGCGTGAGTCATGGGATTCCAGAAGAACCGCCGCTCCCCCTGCCCGATCGGATCGTACGCCAGCACCACGAATCCATTGCGCGCGAAGTGAACGTAGGCCGATTGATATTCGGGGTAGCCTCGCGCCAGGGACGAATGGCCGCAGGGTGAAATGATCGCCGGGTAGGGCCCGCTGCCCGCGCGAGGAATGTAGAGATTACCCGTAACCCAGAAGTCGGGCTGACTCTCGAACATGACCTTCTCAACTTTGTATCCCTCGCGTTCGAAAGATTTCACGATAACAGGGTTGAGAGGATTCCGCTTGGGCAACCCGTGAATCATCTCGATGCACTTCTCCCGCACGCAGCGGTTCCGTGCCATCAATTGCTCTGGCGTGTGAATCTGAGCCCGCTGTTCATCCCAATGTGCGGCCAGTGCGTTCACACTTTGGGTGAAGGAGGTCACTAGCATATCGGGCATCATCTGGCTGTAGAGGGTTACCGCCTGCGGTTGGGCAGTGGCCGTGGCGGCCTTACCATCGAACGGCAGCCTCAAGGCCAACGCCAGGCGCCCGGCTTGTTTGACAAATTTCCTTCGGTTCATTCGAACCCTCGTTTGCCGGCCGGGAGCGCGGGCCTACAGACCCCACGGTATCGGGTGCGGTTCCAAGCACATGGCGGGCAGGATGCCCGCGCTCCCGGCACCACCTAGGGTCACACAGATTCAAAATCGATAACAGCCAGGGTGTAGACCTTAAGGAGCGGCACGGTGAACCGAAGGCGCCCGTTCTCGACCTGACTCGACGCTCTGACGCCCGCTTCCTCGCTGTCCGGTGTGAGCAGTGTCACTTGCCGCGCCTGCGCCCCATTTGGTAACTCGACGTCCACCTTCACGTTGTTCACCACGGATCCCCGCGCCGAATCACAGTTGAGCAGGTGGATCAGCCGGCGATTTCGGCCCACCTGCTGGGTGTATTCGGCAATCACCGCGGTTGTTCCCGGCGCTTCCACCTCGAGCGATAATTTGCCGCCCACTGCCCAACGCACCTGTTCGATGAGATCCTCCCAATTCAAGGGCAATTTCCAGTATTCGGACGTCATCCGCACCACAGGCGGCTTCGGAATCGCAGGCGGCGTCCGCCATAATGTGGCGTCTTCACTTGAAACAGATCCTTGAGCCCGAAGTCCGGCCGGCGCTGCCGCCACGGTGAAAACAGAGATGTCTGCTCCGTCGCCACCACTCCCCCGCCTTGCCGAACATATTGCCGAATCAGATTCATCTGGCTGTCATCGAGGCATTCCTGGTCGGCCAAGACGAGCGCGCGGTATTTTGACAGATCATTCATGTGTTCGTCGAAAATAATATTGAAGGGGACCCTGGCCTGGATCAGCGCCTGGGTAAACAGCATGAAGCTCACGGCAGCCCGGTCATTGTTGAATCCCATCGTCGCATACGAGTACAGCACCGCCACGTCCGCGACGCTCTGTACATCCCGGTAATAATCAAAGTTCTTATTAAAGAAATCGATATACCGCTGCTGTGCGGCAGGAAGAGTTTCCGGGGGCACTCGACCCGTATCGCCTATACACTGGCGGCCGAATGCCAAGGATTCGGCCATCTGGAGAGTGGAGTCGCCAGTCACCACAAACATGGTGTTTCCCAGTATGCTGGCGCTTTTGAAGGACCTGATGCGGCTCACCAGAATGCCGTTCTCGTTAACCCCGGCCGGATCTCCTTCTTCGCTCCAGACCGCGTCCATGTGGGAAAGCAGACGCGGGTAGTAGACCCCCTGCTCCCAGATGGTGTTTCTCCCGGATATTCCGGAATGGGGATTGGTTTCCACTGCCACCTCGGGATTGGCATCGCGAATGACTTGTTCCATGATCGCGTAATAGCTCTCAAGCTGGTGGCAGCGAAAGTCAGTCCATTCCTGGAAGAGCGGATCGTCGATGGTGGGGGGCGGGGAGCTGACTTTCGGGGGAACGACATATTGCACGCTCGAAAAGCCCAGCCGCAGCTCGAGCTGCTGCGGGGTGTACTTGTTGTTTAAGTACTGCCGGAAATCCTTGATGGCGAGCGAATGGTGGAAAATGGCCGGTTCGGCTTGCAAGCTGGTGTTGTCGAAGTGGATCAAGTCGACTTTAGCATCCACCACCGCGCTCCGCACGATGCGTTTCATGTATTCGACGTACCCAGGGTGCATAAAGTAGACCCGCTTGCGGAAGGTCTGATCGAAATAGATGACAGGCCTGCCCAAGAAATCGGGCACGATCCAGTCCTGGGCATCCGGCCTCTCCACCAGGAACGTTTCGTATGCCATCGTACTGCCGATGTAGACGCCCACTTTAATGCCGTATTTCTTAAGGATAGGAACGAAGTTCCGGGTGATCTGCATGTAATCTTTTTCGGCTTCGACCCCGAACCCTTTGTAGTACCAAGTAATCCACAACGTAATTCCCGCCGCTTTGATTTTTCTCGCGAACTCCTCGCTGTGGGCTTCTTCGAACTGTTCCTTGACCGCCCCCACCATCCCGCCCCCTCGCCGGCGCATGAAGATGGGGATGCTGTCATGGTTTCCCGAGAGGACCAGCGGAGTCTCTGCCAACCATGCCGGGCCGCGCTTGAAGCGCGCGGCGTCAACCAGGCTGGGCATACGCATAGCCGTGGCGCCCAGCACGACGCTATTCATGAATTCCCTGCGATCCATGGATATTCCCTCACTCCTCCTCGTCCGGGGTCCGTCCCGTCGATACCCCTGAGGAGGTGTCCTTCCAATTCAGCATCTCAGTGCGCGCCGGCAATTGGTGCGCCTGCGCGTATTTATTCCGGATCGAGGTTACCTGGGACGCCCAGGTGCCGAGTGGATAGAGCAATTCACGATAAACAAGATAACTCATATCCACAGTGCGCACGGGCTGATGATCCTTGACATCATCGACCTCATCAAGAAACGTCCGCCCGTTGGCTTCCGGAACGCGCGGGAACCAGGTTTTGTACCACGTCGCCGTAGCGTCGTTCAAGACTTGATTCCGCGCCTGGCGGATGTTCTCAGCGATGCCGAGGGCCCGGTCGAGCGCCGCCACGGCCCGCGCCGCATTGTTCTGACCGGCATAAGACTGGGCGGCACTCAGCGCGTCAACCATCCGTCCCAATTCGCGCAGCATGGTTAGATTCTGCCGATAGAGATTCGCAATGGAGAGGTAAACCTCGAGATCATAGCGATTGAATTGCACTTTGGTCAAATTTGCATTGATCAGATTGATGAGCTCGTCGTTCTGCGCCAGAAAACGGCCTGCCCGGTCGAGGCGTTTCTGATTCTCCACTTTCCAGTCAAAGGGCAGGCGCAGCAATTCCGGAGAAGGCACGGGCAGGAGAGGCAAATACTGATCGTGCGCTAAATGCGGGGGATCGAAAACTCCCTCAGAATTACCAAAGATGGGAGTGCGCGCGCTTGACGGACCGGTCTCCCAGCTATCCTCCCAGAAGCGCGCCTGTTGCGACATTAGTTGATACAGCCTGCCCATGTCCGTTGCCCCAGGTCCGTAAAACAACGGGTAGAAACTGCTTATCAGCTCCCGGGCGCCGGGCGAATCCGCGCGCCAACCCAGTGTCGGCCCAGTGACATAGCCCAGCCAGAAGGTCTCCGGGTGCAGCCCCGGGTCCCCCCATCCGGCGACGAAGACTCCCATGAGGTCTGCCTGATCCGCCTTGGGCGAGGCCGGCTGCATGGAGGACAGGGCAGCATGCGAGGTAAACGAAATCGAGTCCGTCATCTCCTCGACGCGGCCCTCGCCGGAAGCACGTGGATGAAGCCGCTCGCCGGATGGCAGCGGATAGTAATCGGGGAAAAGCTGCTCTTCTCCTTCCGTTGAGGTGTATATCATCTGGCGGATCCCGTGAGCTTTGAAGACGGGATCAAACTTCGGCCCGTAGACTTCGCCGTTGATCAGGTAACTCGGCAGCGAAGCGATATCGTCCGGCACCATCGGATACTCGCCCCAGAAAATGACCTGGCGTCCGTGCTCGTGCAGGTATCCCGCCGTCTTGGTCACGAATTCCGCCAGCAGTTTCCCCACGCTTCCTAACTCCTTTGCCCGGTCCACCTCGTCGCATTGCCCGTTCTTCCCCAGCCCTATGTAGTACGGCTCGTCCGTCGACAGCAGAAAATACTTGCTCCCTCGGGTCGCCTCCAGCAGATCGTCAAACATCCTCTCAAACAGCTTGTAGGTCTCCGGGTTGGTCACGCAAAACTCGTAGTTGCTCTCTCGGTACTCCCGCAACCCCGCGTATTCCGGATGCTTCAGGATGAAGGCATCGTGCGCCGGCCCGTCCAGGTAGGGAATTAACTCCACGTGGTAGCGCCGCGCGTAGTCCGTCAATTCCTGCAACTCCGCCGGGCTAAGGGCGTAGGGCTCCACTATCGCCGCCGCATGCCGGTACGCGAAATGCCCTTCCAGCTTGATCGAAAAACCGTTGATTTTGTAAAACGCCGCCTGCCGTATCGCCGCCTTCAACACGTCCAGGTGCTCCAGATGATGGGCATCATCCCAATAAATCGCCCGCAACCCCAGGTCCGGCCAATCCACTACCTCCCCTTCCGGCAACCACTCCTGACCTTGCTGCGGCTTCAGTAACTGCACCAAGGTTTGCACTCCATAGAAAAGGCCGCTGGCAGTGTTGCCGTTGATCGTCACCCCGGAAGGCGTCAGCTTGATCCGGTAAGCTTGCTCGGCCAGCACGGACTTCTGCCGGTCGGTGGCTGCGCCAATCTCGACCGCCTGGGGATCAATCGCCAACTTCAGGCCAGGTCCCCCCTTGCCCTTGGCTTCCACTAAAGCCAGGTGAAATCGCTCTTGCAGTTCTTGCTTCAAGCTCTGGACGGCGATGTCATCCGGTGGAACGCCGGGGGCTAGTTCCAATCGCCAGGTAGGCGAGAATTCGAAGTCCTTGCCCGTGAGCGTCACCTTCTGGGGTTCGGGAATGACCGTGTACCCGCGCAGGAAGAGCGGCGAGGCGGTGTCAACGGCAGTCACAGATTGTTGAAGGGCAAATATTGGCTCAACCGCGACCTCGGAGATTGCCGACAATCCGGTAAAGGCGAATAGCATCACTAGCCGACAAGCAATCGAGGACAGGGTGGAAGAGCGAGAATTGGGGACACCTCCTAATTCTCGTTTGGGGCGCTGGGAACAGGCTTGGCAAATCTGCATTCAACCTCCTTGGAGTTGAGGGTTGCGTGCCGCGAGGCTGAATTTAAGCAGGATTTCGGTTCTGGCTCAGCCCAAGCTACACAGCATACACCTACTTGTCTGCAAGCTGGACAAACGTTTTCGGCGGCCGGTCGGACGAAAGTTGGCGAGAACACATTAGGGCCGTGTCGGCAATGCTCCGGCAGGAGACACCCGGCGGGTGGTCC
>JBELAJ010000401.1:0-7732 GCA_049508935.1 Terriglobia bacterium
AATGATTGGTCGGGAAAGTTTAACATCAAAAATAACCTGGAATGCACAGACAACGAATCTGGTCAGCCCCCAGTTGGTCGGGCTGGCGACCGGCTGGAATCTCAACAATCCTGGTCGCGAGGGTGGGAACAAGACGCCCAGCGATTGGCGGTGCAGCGGTTCGACCAGCCTCGTCGCCGTCCAGCAGCAGGATGACTTCGTGAAAGTATCGTCGGAGGAGCTGTTCCTGGTGCCGCGACAACGAGCATCCCATCAACGCGACCGCGCAGGCTAGGCCTGCTTGATGGACCTTGAGGCAATCGAAAAAGCCTTCCACAACAATGACAGTCTTGCCATGCGTGATAGCCCGGTGAAGGTTAAAGAGCACCAGCGCCTTTCGAAAAAGCGCAGGGAACTTGTACTTCGGGTCGGTACGCCCCAGCGCCCTGCCAGCATACGCGATCAGTATTCCCTCTTCATTGTGAATCGGGATGACGATCCGGCCCTGCATGCACCCTTTGCCGGGGAAAAAGCCGATTCCGAAGTGCTTGGCCGTTTCTACCGTGATCCCTCTTTCGCGGAGGTAAGGATGGGAGTAATCAATTCCTTTGAGCGTGAAGGGAAGCCGCCGGTTGCTGCTGTCGGCGTTTATTGACTTCAACGCCCGTGATGTGCCGGTGCTCGATGGTACGGCACCGGCATTTGCCAGCGTGGGTGCGTTGGGCGACCCACTCGAGACAACGAACCATTCCTGAAGCTTTAGTGCAGCCTCCCGAATCGAGCAATTTTCCATTTCTGCGACAAAGTCCAATACGTTGCCTCCGATGCGCCCGCCGCGTGCTCCGGCACATGAATTAGAATGGCACGCCCACGCATTCTTGTCGGTATTCACAATGAAAGTTTGGTTGCTACTCTTCGAGCCGTGAGTGGGTAGAGGGCAGTATCCGCGCAAATAGCTACCATTGACTCTCTGTAGCATCACGCCATAACAGGCTACAGCCATTTCCATCGAAACCGTCTGTTTCAACGCTTTGAAATCAACCCATGCCATGATCTGCTCCGTCACTGGAAATGACCTTGGTCGGTGTGACATTCAGTTGAACGAGCCCCGAAGGGTGAAGCTGACGGGGAGTAGGCCCGGCAGGTGTCGGCACATCCGCCAGTTGCTTTAGCAGGTGCTCCATGGCTTCTACTCCATCGTCCACCGCCGCCCGTTCTGGTTCAGTCAGCGGAATCCCTTGTCGCAACCGCATGAGGTTGCTCTTCCCCTCCAGGAGTTGAGCTTGCGTAGAGGTCTTGGGCCGATAGAATGAGCACTTGGCGCATACCATCCGGAACTTGCACTGTTCGAAGAAATCAAACGTGCAGTATCCGTGCCCGAGGTCGTAGTACATCCATGGTTCGCGCGCGGCGGTCCCGTTTTTCACGACATCGCGATCGATCAAGACCTCGATCGCACGCACGTTTCGGGCGAAGTATCCGGCATCGCGATACGAGTTGGCCAATTTCGTGGGGCTGATATCGAGATAGTATTGCGTCGAGTTCGCCCATTTGTGGCCCAGCCACTTCTGAAGCTCAAAGAGCGACATGGGCTCCTTGGCATTAAAGAGTTGCGATGCGATCGTCGAGCGCGCTCGATGGCTGGTGATGTTCCCGCGGGCATCGACGGTCGGGAGTCCTGCCTTCCGGCACAAGGTCGGGATCAAGGTGCGGTTGAGGTAGTCCGGGGCAATGCGAGTGCTTCGAAACATGAAGAGAAAGTGGACCGACTCTCCAGTCTTCTGATCAAGGGCCGGGGGTTGATCAGGTCGCTCCGCCTCCCAGGCGCGCACGGCCTCTCCAACGATCTGATCCACCGGCTTTGTAAAGGCTCGGCTGGTCTTATTCACCGGCACATCAAGATTGCAGACTCCCTCCCCGGCCTCGGCAGACTTATTCCATTGCTCCCGCGTGCAGCCAATCCGCAACCGCCAGATTTCGTCCACCCGCAGTCCTCCAAAGAGCCAAACCATCGCCAGAGCTTTGACCATCGCAAGCGGGTAATAATGTTTCGCGGCACTGAAGGACCTGGGAAGGTCTGCATCCGTCAGATTCAGTCCCGCCCACAGTAGTTTGGCCCAGATGTCGTCGGCGAGGATCCGAGGATTGGGCGAAATAAGGGCACGAAGGCTCCGCGGGGCTCCGAAGCAGCGGCGTGGATCGAAATGGCGAGGAATCCACTCCCACTCCTGGAGGTCGCGGAAAAAGGTGCTCAGTGACGAGAGGTGATGAGCGCGAGCCTTCGCCGACAGCGGCTTACCAAGGCGCTTAGGGTTCGTTTCGGCTCTTTGCGTCCACTCCCCAATGGTCATACGGCAGACGGTGGCTACCCATTCTGCCGCCAGTTCGCGCGTCCAGCGGGCAGGCAAGACACAATCCGGATGGGTCGCAGTCACCCAACGACCTGCCTTTAACAGGATTAGATAATGGCGTTGCCGACTACTCGGCTGGAAAGTACAAGTGGTACGCCACCGCTCGACCCATTTGACCCAGTCGGGGGAAACCCCAGTGCGCGCGTCACCCTGGGGGCGGTCACGAAGCATCTTTGACGGATGGTCGAGTGGGCGAGGAATGATCCCGAGCCCGGCCAAAGCTCTTGAGAGAACGAGGAAACTGGATCGGCCACGTCGCGTGGTCCGCTTCCTCTCAGCCTCGAGGATATCGAGGGTGATGTCCTGCAGGCGGGGGCTCTTGTTGGCGAGCAGGATCTGGCAGAGCGCCCATTGAACTTCGCGCGCCCGCGACCTCCCGTAGCCCCAGGAGAGCACCAAGTCGACGACTTGCTTAATCGCGGTTTGAACGCGCGCGCGGCCGAAGATCCGGCTCGTCATCGCCATCCGGTCGATTACTCCCAGGCTTCTGAAATCGTCGAAAAGCCGCAGCAGATAGCCGCTGAGGAAAAGCATCTGGCGGTTGTGGCCGTTGGTCGTGGGGTAATGCTGCTCAAAGGTTTTCTTCAACGAGCACAAGACCTCGCACCAGTCAGCATGCGACCAACCCCAAAACGCTATTTGCCGGCGGTGCATCTCCAGGATCAGAACGGTCATAGTTCCGGCACGCGTTTGTTGCGGCGGCCGGATGATGTCCATCACATCGTCCACTGGCTTGAGGAGACGCTGGAGCGCCTCATTCACATGCTCCGGGAAGTGCCCGAAGACACGCGTGCGAGCTGCCAGATAGGAAAGCGCCGACACCTCATTCTTCCGAAGGCGGGAGGTGCGGTCATATCGTGACGGATCAATCGGCCACGACCATTCCCCAACTTGGCTCAATGGAGCTGTCTCGGCCGAACCGGTGTAGAACTTACGCAAAGAGTATCTCCTTGAGCATGCGAGTGCGCCAGGCGTGGATCTCGGCCATGCCTCGAGCCAGCTTCACTGCCAATTCCCTGCCGCTCAGGTGGATATAGAGGAGCGTTGTTTGAATACTCCGGTGCCCGGCGAAGGTGGCGATCTCATGAATATCCCAGTTCGCTCGCGCGAGATCTGTCAGGCATAAGTGCCGCGTAGTGTGGGTCGTGAATTCCAGAACGCCACTGCGTTTCGCGATGTTCTTGACCACCTTTGACCACATCCAGACCGAAATCGGCTGACTTCGATTGCGGCGAGACTCGGATACAAACAGGGGTCCGCGGTTCCGGGTCAGATCGCGACGCCGGGCCAGGTAAGCCGTGAACAGCTCGCTAGTAGCGGCGGAATAGGGCACGACTCGCCCCCGGCGAAACTTGGTGTTCTCGGCGCGGATCGTGATAATGGAATGGGCGGGATCGAAATCACTGGTGTCCAAGGTGCAAAGTTCCTCTCTCCGCAACGCTGCGTCGTAGGATAAGGCCAGCATGAAACGGTTCCGCAGAAGTTCGTGCCGTGCTGCCTCGAGCACCGCGCGCCACTGCTCATCGCTAGGAATCCAGGGCAATCTGGTGAATCGGGGAACTAATCCCCGCTCCCGTGTGCCGCCAAAGCCCTTGCCCGGTGTGTAACGGCCGCGCCCAACGGGATTGTTTGGGCGCAGGCCTTCTTCGATCAAGTAGTCGTAAAAGAGCCGGACTGCTGTGACCCGCTGTTGCAGCGTGGCGTTGGCAAGACCCGCGCCGGAATCGAGCATGACGACGTTGGCTCCACGCCGGTTGGGGCGGGAGGCCAAATCGCGAACATAGGCCGCGATGTGATCCCGGCTCGCCTCCACCACGTTCGTCGCTTGGCGGTGGCTGAAGTTGAGGTACTCCTCCAGGGCGCGGCCATAGGCGTCAATCGTGTTTGGAGCCAGTCCCAGGTTCGCCTGCATGGTAAGCCATCGGCGCCCCAGGTCGGTCTCCGCCAGCCGCGGATAACGCTCCCACCTCACCTCGCTCATTTCGCCCTATTCCGTTCCTTTAGCCCTCCCCGGCTTAGACGTAAGCATGCAGAATTGGACAGCCGAATTTCTTTTTCACATCGCATTCGCGGTTCACAAAACACAGAGCTTGCGAAGCCCCGTCGTAATGCCGTACTGCGGAACTGCTGATACGAGGAACATTCAATGCCTTGCCCACAAACGATTGAACATTATCTCCGCGCGTTCGCCACTGAGATCGGAGAACGTATTCTTACGACGTATCCTCCCCTCCACAAGATCGACGACCCGGTTTCACCTCGGATGAAGACCTTGCTTCGCAGGCCTTACCGTTCCCAGGAATTGGCAGCCATGGGGGTGGTCCGGCGCTGGGAGCGAGCCCGTGCCGCTGCGGTGATCGGGGAGTGTGGTACCGGCAAGACTCTGGTTGCTCTGGCCGCTATCCATTGCCACGCCGACGGTAGGCCCTACACCGCGCTCGCCATGGTACCCGGGCATCTGACCGCCAACATGGCCCGAGAAACTTTTCAAACCTTGCCCAGAGTCAGAGTCTTCTTCATCGACGCTTTGCGCGACCGGGTGCGCGATGGATTACCCTGCGGCATCAATGAGGTGAAGCTGCGGCACGGCAAGGTCGTGCGCGAGGGCTTCCACACCACGCTGACCGATCTGCGTCTCCGGAAAACCTATAAAACGGCTCGGCAGCGCTGGCAGCAGTCGATCTGTTCAGGGCCGGCTCTACTCGTGGTCGGACGAGACCGCTCCAAGTTAGGGTGGTTCTGGCGGCACGCTTATGAGGTGGCGCAGTGCGGCCGCTACCAAGGCAGCGTCGTCAATCCGGATACCGGCTGCCCCATTTATGTGGGGGACGAGCGCCTGCTCGCCTCCGATTTCAATAAGGTCCGTCTCAGCGAGATCCTCGGGGGCCCTAGCGAGGAAGAAGACCAGATCAGCATCAAGTCTCGGCGAATACTGTACAGCCCGCTCTGGCAGGCCGACGGCAAAAGGATCCGCCGTGTGGCGCCGATGGAATTCATCGGTCGTTATCTTTCCGGCTTCTTCGACTACGGCATCGGCGACGAAGTCCATCAACTGACAGCAGGTGACACGGCGCAAGGCAATGCCCTGGGAACCCTGGCCGCTTGTACCGACCGCCTGGTGGTTCTCACCGGCACATTGCTGAGCGGCTATGCCGATGACCTCTATCATCTCTTGTTTCGGCTGGAGGCAGAGAAGATGGTGGGGCTCGGCTATGAGTGGGGCGAAGCCGGCGTGCGGTCGTTCGCTGAGACTTACGGGGTTCTAGAGAAAATCACCACGATTCAGCCGACCGACAACGCCTGCTCAAAGGCCCGTGTGACCACGCAAGTCAAGCGCCGGCCGGGAGCCTCCCCGCTGCTGTTCGCGAACTTTCTGATGGAGTGGGGAGCGTTCATCTCCCTGGAAGACATCTCGTGTGACTTGCCCACATACACGGAAGAGGTGATTGGCATCGAGATGGATCCTCCCCTGCGCGCGGCCTACCGCCAGTTGGAGGACGACGTCAAGCGCGCGCTCAAGGAACATCGCGGAAACCATTCGGTGATGAGTGTGGGCCTCAATGCACTCTTAATGTACCCGGACAGGCCTTACGAAGTCGGTGAGTTGTATGGCTGGGAATTCAACGAAGAAACTGGCCGGCGGGAAAAGTTTCTCATTGCACGGGCCGAAGACCTGGACCGCGAGCGCCTCCAAGCGAAGGAGCGCCGCTTGCTCGAAATTGTCCAAGCTGAGCTCAGAGCAGGCCGTCGTTGCCACATCTATGCAGTTTATACGCAGAAGCGCGACGTGACTCGCCGCCTGGAAAGCATCCTCGTGCGGGAAGGTATCCATGTGGCTGTACTTACCTCCGACGTACCGACGGAGAAACGGGAAGCTTGGATCGAAAAGAAATTGGAGGAGGGAGTCCGGGTGACGATCTCCCATCCGAAAATTATCGAGACCGGGCTCGATCTGCTCAGCCACCCCTCCCTGATCTTTTATGAGTCTGGCTACTCCCTGCACACGCTACGCCAAGCCAGCCGACGCTCATGGCGGATTGGGCAGTGTCAGCCGGTCCGCGTCTATTACCTGTACTACGCCGACACCATGCAGTCGGCTTGTCTGCGCCTCATGGGGAAAAAACTGCTGGTGTCACTCGCGATGGAGGGTAAATTCTCCGGCGGAGGGCTGCAGGCCCTGGATGATGGGGACGATATCCTCACCGCGATGGCACGGGAGCTCGTGACGGAAAGAGGAATCGGTGAATCGGCTGATGCGGTCTGGCAGCAGGTGCGGGCAGAGCAAAACGCCCTACTGCCATCGAAGCCGGTCCTGCCCGAGCCGACGACCAACGGTGAAGATATCCTGCCAGCTCCGCCATCTTTAAACCAGACCATCGAAGTCGCATCATTTATCAGCGCCTTGCAGTTCGGTTCAAAGCCACCCATACCGTTGCCAAGGCGGCGTCGCGAAAGGCGGACGGAGTTGCCCGACGCACAATTCTCGTTATTCGAGTCACTCTAAACGTCAGTCATAGTCGCCACCCACAGTAATCTGCAGACTTCGACGGAGCCAACTGCCAAAGCAACTGGTTGCAAGAAAAAACAAGTAATCCGACCCCCGCCAGTTCCATATTCCACATAACTTAGACCTTTGGGCCTTCCCTGACATTTTCTTCTACGAGACTGGCTATTCCATTTACACCCTGCGACAGGCCAGCCGGCGGTCGTGGAGGATCGGGCAACGGAACAATGTGAACGTCAAATTCTTCTTCTACAGCGGAACAATGCAGGAGACGTGCCTCCGGTTGATGGGCAAAAAGCTGCTGGTTTCGCTGGCGATGGAAGGGAAATTCGCGAGCGACGGCCTTCAGGCGATTGATGAAGGCGACGACATCCTGATGGCAATGGCGCGGGAGCTTGTTACAGAAAAAGGGATCGGCGAATCTGCCGACTTGGTCTGGAAACAATTGCAAAAGCAGCAGGCTGAAGTGTTTGGAGTCCGTCCGATGGAAACTTCCCCATCGGGAAACGAAGCAGAGCCTGGGGCTGGAGATGTGCCGGAAGTCATTATTCGCCCGCCAGCACCGATGGCGGAAGTGGTGACACAACTCCTGATGTTCGGCAGTTCGCTCGAAAACTTGCCCAAGCACAAAACTTCACGGCGCACGACGGCTGCCACAAAGGCGACGAGCCAGCTGGGACTGTTTTAAAACATTCAAGCCTGCGTGTCCATGTTGGACTCCACTTACGAATCTCCGGATCGTTATCGTTATCAATGTTTATAAGGGTCTGAGCGCAATGAAGACGCTCCGGAGGTCCACACCCAGTGGGTGAAAAACCAAATGAGCCATTCCCGCTTT